>DAITNH010000016.1:0-21692 GCA_036834745.1 Prolixibacteraceae bacterium | reverse complement strand
CGATTATTTGCTTCATTCTATTGCTGACTGGTCATTTATTTGCGGAAGAAAAAAAGACCATTCAGGTCAGGTTCTCGATTACCGAGCCGCAGTACAAAGATTATTACGATACTGAAATCAAACTGATTGAAAATAAATGTGCTGCTTTAATGGTTGATTATCTGAATAAAACCTTTGGATTTTTTCATTTCACCATCGGAACCAATCAACCGGCACTTCACATTGAACTGAACGATAATGAACGAAACATCGAAACAAACTCAGCTTTAAAAGAAGTTGGATTTAAAGTGTTTATAAAGCATCAGGAGAATTTGGGCAGTGAAAATCCTGTCTATTGGGTTTTTCGTCCGGTTGAAAGATACATTGAATCATTGCCTGATGTTAAGGAAGAATTTATTGACGAGATTGTACAGACCTTTAAAATTGGAGTTTCAAAAAACAAGGAAGAACTGGTAAAAAACATATTAAGTAAGGTGGAAGTTGCCGACGATTTTTATTTCATTCAGGATAAAAAATTGTTTATCCTCCCCCTTGCTGAAAAGGAAAATAACATTGCAAAATTTAGCCTTTTTCTTATCATTACTTCTATTCCTGATGACATTTTAGGATCAGTTGAATCCTACGACACCACACAGGTAACTGCTTCAATTAAAAACCGGGAGGAAGCAATATTGAAGTATAAACTTCCAAATTCTTATCCGGAAGGAAGTCTTGCTGTGAAAAAACTGGCAGTCGGTTCGGATGAAATACCCATTGATTCGGCAAACATGAACGCTATAATAAAGAAGATATTCATTCTTAAACATTTGCCACTTGTAAATACAGATATTGAAATAATTTCTCCGGAATCTTTTTTCAGAACATCAAATCCGCAATAAGATGAAAACTAATATTTCAAAACTGGTGGCCATTTTGGTGTTATTTTTAAGTCTGACGATAATTTTACAGGCACAGGACAAAGTCATAACCGACATTGATTCGATTTGCAATACTGCGTTGAAATTACCTTTTGACGAAGGCATTGCGCTTATAACAAGCAATTTTGAAAAATGCCGCAACTCCGGTCAGGAATCAATGTGTTTACTGAAATTGTATTTTACTGCCGGTTACATGTATCAATTAGCATCAAATGAATCACCCGACAATCAGCAAGCCCTGTTGGACGAGTCAATTGCATATTATAAGAGAGCACATGCAATAGATCCGAATGATATCTCAGTTATAAACAACATGTTTTTGGTGAATAAAGCTATGGGAAACATGCCAATGGCGATAAGCATTCTGGATCAGGCAATTAAAGCCGACAAAAAGAACAAGACAAAATATGACATTAATAAAGGCGATATCTTTTATGACACCAGGGATTTTAAAAAAGCCATTGAATTTTACACGCCTGCTTTTTTTGCTGACATGAACAACGAAGGGCTTGGCTGGAAAATAATTTATTCCTACACACAATTACCCAACCAGAATGAAGCATTCAAAGGGTTAAATACATTTTCCAGTGAGCTGTTTGACAGGGAATTAAATGATTTAGCCCGAAGTGGTTTTTTATATGCAATAAAAACTGCATTGTTGGTAAATGACACTATAAATGCAAAAGAGGCCTGCGTCAGATGGGCCGAAACAATTTCGAAAAAGAATATAATTTCCGAAAATTATGTGGACGAATTACCTGATTTAAAAACATGGACATCGGGTTGCAACAGAGAACTTCAGATGTTGTTGATGAATTCTTTCGGAAATTCGGGTAATTTAAGATGGTGGACCCAAAATGATTTCCGTCGTCACATCGTTGCATCAATATTATTAAAAATGGAATCCGCTGCTCTTTTGGGTGGCAATATAGAAATTGCTGTTCAGATGCTTGAAACCGCGCTGGACATTGCTCCCGAGTTTTATAGGTATGAAGGCGACCCCAAATTAAAAAAATATTTCCCGGTCAAACTGGATATTGCAATCGAATTGTCAGGTTTATACAACCGATATCCCAAATTGGATTTCAATAATGCCAGGTACGAGGCACTCATCAAGGAATTATTCAATGAAAAAGGTATGCATTACCTGCAAAATGACCTCGAATCGATCCAAAAATCGCACACTATGCTGGGATTGATTTATGCCGACAGAAATGTTTGGAAATCATCCTGGTATGCCGGAAATGCAATTTTTCAACTTGAAAATGCCATCAAATTTCAAAA
Organism: Prolixibacteraceae bacterium; assembly: GCA_036834745.1. GTDB lineage: Bacteria > Bacteroidota > Bacteroidia > Bacteroidales > Prolixibacteraceae > Aquipluma. Next base: position 19,491 of record DAITNH010000016.1, on the reverse strand, counting down.
AAGAATTGAAATTAAGAATCCGGAAAAATTCAAGCCTATTCCATCACTTTATCAACTGCTTGCAAAAGGTTATAGAATTACGAATCGGCCTGAAATGGAGTTCAAAGCATTGGTAGATGCTGCCATTGGATACCTGGATCTCGACAACCTGTCAAAGTCAGACTCTATTATCCAAAAGGCGAAAACATTTCAAAATCAGGATATTGTATATGCACAGAAATTAAAAGAACTGGATTTAATCACAAACATGAGGTTCAAAATCAGAAACGGAAGCTATGACTTTAAAAACAGCAATCCAGAATCGCTTGAAAAAAATATAACCGAAAGTGAGCTTTTTAAGATGACCAATTTCAAAAATGACAATTCGTTTCTGAACAGGCAAAAATTCAAAATTCTTGCTGACATGGGCTCCGCGTGCTCAGAATTGAATCCGAACTATAAGTATCCATTATTTGAAATTAAAGCTTTGAACTATATCGACAAGGAAAAAGCACTTGGAAACTATCAGGATATAAGCCGGTTAAACCACATCGAAGGAAAGTTCATTAATAATCTTGACAGCGAAAATACAATTTCAATTAACCAAAATACAAATGCTGCTGAAAATAATCAATTAAAATCGTGGTCATTAAATTCAGGTGGATATCAATCCCTGATTGTTGCTAACCCTGATTTAATTGTTGCCGGTAAGGTATATGAAAATATTGCAAATGGCCAATCTGTTAATGAGTTGGGCGGTCTGGATCAGATACAAATCCGTCAGGGGGAGGTGATTATTCCACAGGAATTAAGGGATAAGAAAACCATAGATGAAATTAAAATTCAGCAGGTTAAGGGGGTGAAAAACGTGAGGATAACCGATAAGATGCCAACTAAATAGAAATAATGCAGTCAAGTGAGTTGAGCAGATGATTTAATGTGATTTTATGTAGTTAGCAATTACGTTGTTATATTGATTCATCAATTCTTTTACCACCGGCAACTGCGTATTGAACACTTGTTTTCCGACTGATCTGACAGGCAAAACTTTCGGTGAAGTTCCGGTTAAAAACACTGCATCGAACGTGTTTATTTCTGAAGCCAAAACAGCTTCTTCAACGATTGTAAATCCCAATTCTGTGAGGCATTCCAACACTTTCAGTCGTGTAACGCCTACCAGCACCTGATAAGCCGGAGCTGTATAAAACCGGTTTCCCTTCACAAAAAAGACATTGGAGCGGCTTCCTTCAGTAATTAATCCATCGCGATTGACCAGCAATACTTCAAAAATGGTTTGATCTGCAATTAATTGGTTTGCCTTGTCACGAACAATGTTCTGGATAATCTTGGCATTGGGATTTTCGCGTTCGGCAAAAAGGAGTTCGGTATTAACACCCCGTTCATAATCATTCGTATCAGGATAACTATGCGGAATAAACGAAAATGACCAATGGTTCACTTTTCCAAATTCAGCAAGAACAAATTTCACATTGCCATTTTCAGTTTGGTTAAGTCTCACCAGCTCCGTAATATTATGCCTGAATTCAGGAAAATCCATTTCAAAATGCAAACTGCTCATACCAATAGAAGAAACTAACCGCGCAAAATGATCTTCCAGAAAAAGCGCGATACCGTCAATAATCCGGATCACTTCATAGACTGAGCGATCGGAGTTAAACAGCGCGGCATTAAATTCAGAATGAAATAAATTTCCATTGTTGGTAATAATATATTTTTCCTTTGTGGGAATAGCTTCTTTTCCAGTACTCATTTTTGTTGTCGGGGTTTAACATTCTCTATTATTATTCTTGACATTAATGAGAAATAATTGAATTAATATTTACTTTAGTAAACTATTAAAATCTCTGTTTCGTTTAAAATAAAAATTCTGCTATGAAAAACAGAATAGCCATAAAAATAACGCTAATTTACTTTTTTATCGGTTTTCTGTGGATTCTTTTTTCCGATTATCTTCTTCATGATATCTCCGGATCTTCAGAGACTTTAACCCATCTGCAAACATACAAAGGTTGGTTTTATGTAAGTGTAACTGCGTCTTTATTGTTCCTTTTAGTCAGAAATGAAATAAACAAGAAAAACAAAATCGCAGCTGATTTAATAAAGGCCAAGGAAAAAGCAGAAGAATCGGATCGGTTAAAATCAGCATTTCTATCAAATATGTCGCACGAAATAAGGACTCCATTGAACGGAATCATGGGCTTTTGCGAACTTTTGGTCGACGAATCATACAACAATGAGGACAAGCAAATATTTGTAAAACTCATGGATGAGAATAGTAAGGATTTGCTCAAGCTCATCAATGACATAATGGATATATCCAAAATACAGGAAAATCAGTTCGAGATCAAAAAAAAGGGATTTCTGCTAAATTCACTTCTCGACAACTGTTACAATGAATTTCAGAAATCGGAGCTGAGATTAATGCGAAATCATGTTGATTTCTCGCTGATAAAAGGCAATAAAGACGAAACTGAATTCTATTCAGATCCGGAGAGACTGACCAATATTCTAAATAACCTGCTCAACAATTCGCTTTTTTTTACAAATGAAGGGTTCGTACGTTTTGGATACCGGAAACTGTCTTCAGGCATCGAATTCTTTGTAGAAGACTCGGGAGCCGGAATTGAAGATAAAAACAAAGAAATGATTTTCAAGCCTTTCTTCAAAGGCAACAATCATGTAATTGGCCACAAAGGCTTTGGTTTAGGATTGGCTATCACCAAAGGTATGGTAAGTTTGCTCGGAGGCGAACTTAAATTCGATTCCTCTCCGAATATCGGCAGTCGATTCTATTTTGAATTGAAAAACCGGGACATTCAAGCAATTCCCGAAAAAGTTGCGTCCAAAGGCAGCATTTAATCACTGCCTGTTTTTCAGCCCATTACCAAAACCATAAATTCATAATCATCCCCTGAGTAACCGTTCCTGAATCATAATCGAGTTGCGAACCAAACATGCTGTGAGGAATTGAGTAAATAAGTAATAGTACAATTGCCGCAACCACTGTGTAAACCGGACGTTGTTTCTTCCAATTCATTGCCACTGCCAGAATCCAAAACAGGAATGCAATCAGGGTTTTATTGTCGGTTAAATCCCAGCCAAATGGGATGCCGGTCCAAAGTTCACCAAAAGCATAAAGCTGTACAACCGGACCCAGAATCATGCCGCCAATCAATAAACAGCCGAATGTCCAAAATGTATATTTCCGGTACGAAGGGACTTTAAACATGGCCAGTAAACCCGAAAAATTGGAAAAAATCATGGCAATAAACATGAATAAAATATGCGGAAGAAGAATAAATCCAGGAACGCCTCCCTTAAAACGTATCACAACCGGTGATTCTTTCAGGTAAGTTTTCGTTCCTGACCCATCGGTAATTTCAAAGTAATACTCGATTTTACCGGCAGCCGGTTGTTGCGGAACTTCAGCAAAAAAGCCCTCGTCCTTCTCAATTTTAAACATCTTATTCATGATAAACGAATAAACCGGCTTACTTTTAAATTGAAAATCAGCCGATTGATATTCATCATTCGACCTAAATCTGCGGTAATAAATTTTTGCTGAAATAGTAGCATCGTTTATTTTCAGTTTTACCACAGGATCTTCGTCCAAACCGAGACTGCGAACAAGTTTTAGCGGATAACTTATATTATTTACTGAAACAGTTGTTTTTTTCGGATAAGTCGGACCGGTTGCACGTTGATATACTGCTGCCGAAATTGTAATGATAAAAGCAAAAAACCAAAATACGAACTTTTTCATAACTGAAATTTTATAGCTGTATCAGCAGTACTTCCTTTTTACCTTCCCGCAACACCTCTACATTGATAGTTTCGCCATGTTTGAGCTGTCCCATCCTGAACATATAATCCTGAATATTATTGACCGGTTTTCCATTTATGGAAGTGATAATGTCACCTTTTTTCATGCCGCCAATTGCGGCAGGTCGTCCAGGAGTAATTAAGTCAGCACGCAATCCGTTTTTTACATTTCCGGCAAAATCAGGCATAATTCCAAGGGTAACTCCTTTTCGGCGCATTCCGCGGCTTACAACTTCTTTTGGGCCGGCTTCCTTAAACACGAGTTTCGAATCCATATTGGCCAATTCAGAAATTACCCGATATGACAAGTCGGCAATTTTAATCATTCCACCGTAATTGATTTTATCCCAGGTATCCGCCGGTGTGTGGTAATCGAGGTGGGCGCCGGAAGAAACAAACAAAACCGGAACATTCTTCCCATAAAACGCAGCGTGATCTGATGGCCCGTAGCCCTCTTCAGATAATGAAAGCTTTAGAATTGTGGTATCATTAGCGGTGGTTAAAATATTTTTAAAAGGTTCGGCAGTGCCTACGCCACCAATTTGCAGCATTGAGCTTTCATTTAAGCGCCCGACCATATCCATATTCACCATGGCGTTCACCTTACTCAGGTCAATTTCCGAATTATCAACAAAACGTTTTGAGCCGAGCAAGCCCATTTCTTCGCCTGAAAAAGCAACTACGGCTATGCTACGCTTAAGGTTGGTTGGATTTGCAGCCAATTTTTCGGCCAATTCAAGAATCATTGCCACGCCTGAAGCATTATCGTCGGCTCCTCTATGCACCGCAACGGTATCGGGTATTCGGCTGCCCGATCCGGCACCACCCATTCCCAAATGATCGAAATGCGCACCTAAAACCACATATTCGTTCTTTAAAACCTTATCGCGGCCAGGTAAAACCATCACTACGTTGCGTGTTGGTACGGTGGTTTGAATAACATCGGAATGACCTGAGATACTTATGCGAGTTGAAAAACTATTCGGACGATGCTGTTCGTTCAGTTTTTTCTCCAGATCTTCGATGCTCAGCTTTTTAGGTTCCATAATCGAATCAGCTATTTTTCTTGAAATTCGGAATACAGGAATGCCGACAGACTGATCGCCTTTTGCCAGTGGTTCAAACCTATCTTCCGGATCGAAAACTTTTCCGGAGACCAATAAGACGGCCGCTGCCCCCATATCTTTTGCCTGAAGCACTTTGTCGCGGTCTTTGCTGTATTTCATGAAAATACTCATCGTTTTTTCAATTTCAGGATCGGCCCGGAGAATCATCACTATTTTGCCTTTAACATCCAGTCCTTCATAATCTTTCCATTTCAGACTATCATCGTTAATGTCGAAACCATATCCGGCGAAAACCACTTCTCCTGAAAATGAATTATTATCAGAAAAGGCAAAAGGAGCAAAATCAGTATCCAGTTTCAAAGATGCGCCATTCAGAATCAGGCTGTTTGCTGGCCCGGAAATAATTTTGTCGGTTACCCTAAAGCGTTGAAAACCTTTTTCATAGAGAGGAACAAATCCATTTTTCTTTAATTCACTCCGAATATATTCCGCAGCAAGGCTGTCGCCTTCGGTGCCTGTCCTGCGTCCTTTCAAATCATCTGAAGCCAGGTAGCTGACATGCTTTTTCAGCTCATCAACAGTCACTTCAGGAGATGTGATTTTATCTTTTGTGAATGAAAATGCGATCAGGGACAACAGAAGAATCCCAATTTTTTTAAACAATCTCATAACCTTCAGTTTAAAGTTTCAGGTACCACAACCTGAGACTTTTGAATATTCAGGCTGATGGCTAAAATTAAGAATCTTTTACTGTTCAATGCTTCTCATTATTCATTTTTTTCAGGACGAGACACAAAATCGAAAAAGCCGTCACTTTGGGAAGCGACGGCTTTGTTCAAACAGGGTATTTAAACCTGAATTATTTTTTTGTGGTTGCAATTACGCCTCTGAAATATCCGATTGATTCAGCGATTCCCATAAACGGATCGGTCATATCTTTTTCGTGTTCCAGACTGCAAACGCCGGTATATCCAACTTTTCTCAACATTTTTACAAACGCTGGAAAGTCAATGACACCGCGACCAACTTCGAGTGAATAACCCAATTTGGTAGTTCCGGTTACATCTTTAATATGTATGTCGAAAACACGAGAGATGTATTTTTTCAGGTCTTTCACAGGATCTTTGCCATTTCTGGTATCGTGACCAATGTCCAGACACATTCCAATGCGGGGATCAAGATCTTTCACATGGTTCCAAACATCTTCGGCATCAGGATAAATTTTAATGTCCGGGCCATGAAGGTGAATGGCATAATTGAAGCCATATTCTTTCACTTTTTTATCTACATATGGAAGAAGTTCAACGTTCGGCACACCAACGATGAGTTTTACACCCACCCTTTTGGCATACTCAAAAGCATTGTCGATTTCGGCTTCTGTTTTCATGTAGATTGGGCCAACGGCATAACCGGTCACGCCTTTTTCTTTTAATTTGGCATGAAAAGCGGCAATTTCTTCGTCGGTGCTCTTGAAAGGCAAATGAAAATCTTTGATGCAGAGATAATGAACATCAGTCTTTTGTAAGGTGGCCAAGGCTTTATCCAGATCAAACTTTGCAAATGTGTAACCAGCCATTCCAACTTTAAATTTTTCACCGGTTTCAGGAGGAGGTTGCTGTCCGGGGCGTTCCGGCTGCTGTGCTTGAACAGTAATACCGGTCATCAACACAAACAATAGAAAAACAACTAATTTTTTCATCATGGTAAATTAATTTTAATCGATTTATAGGTACACAAAACTATGAAAATTAATTAGAATCGGTTATCGGCGGATAGTCATTCAGAAATAAACCAGCTTCCGGATTAGACAAATTGCTCGAAATACTTATTTCAGGACAATTTTTTCCCCTTTTATCGCTCTTCCAATAAAAGTAGTGGCATTCTTTTCAAAAACATCGATATTCTCGGTTGAGTAATATTTTACAATTCCCGATTTCGAACATCTCTGGTCCATTTCGGGATGACGCTGTAAATACTCCATCAATTTAAAGCTTACGACTTTCCCCTGTTCCAAAATTTCGACTCCTTCAGGAACAAATTTTTTAATTACAGGCATTAATAAAGGATAATGTGTACAACCTAAAATGATAGAATCAATTTCAGGATCGGCATTCATCAAATTACGGATATTCTTTGCAACAAAATATTCAGTTCCGGGCGAATCGAGTTCATTGTTCTCGACCAAAGGCACCCAGATTGGACAGGCTTCCTGAGTTGTTTTAACCACCTTTCCCCCAGCCCATTTCTCGAACTCAATCGGATATGAATTGGAAAGTACGGTTCCAACAGTTCCCAGAATCCCAATATGACCGTTTCGTGTATAATCGCCGATTGATTCAACTGCCGGACGGATTACTCCCAAAACCCTTCTGTCAGGAAACAAACCGGGAAGGTCGTTTTGCTGAATTGTGCGCAATGCCTTTGCAGAAGCAGTATTACATGCCAAAACAACCAGGGGACAGCCCATTTCAAAGAGTTTCTGCACCGCTTGCAGTGTATATTCATAAACAACCTCAAAAGACCTTGAACCATAAGGAGCCCGCGCATTATCGCCTAAATAAACGAAATCGTAATGTGGCATATCCTGAATAAATTCTTTTAGGATAGTCAATCCGCCGTAACCGGAATCGAATACTCCGATGGGTTGAAATTTATCTGTCATGAGAACTTGAGTTTAAACAAAAATAAAAAAAGCCACCTTAAAAAGATGGCTTTCCTTTGTATAAATAATGAAATCTACTGAATCCCTAATTTAGCTTTCGCAAGAGGCAACAAATCAAGGCTTTCTTTCGAGTTGTAAAGAATAACTCTTGAACTCATGTCAAAAACGTAGATAAGTCCCTTTTCAGCACCAACCTCTTTTACAGCTTTGTCAGCTTTCTCAAAAACTGGTTTTAACAGGTCGCCTTGTTTTGTCTGAAGTTGTTGACTTGCACTTGACTGATATGTTTGAATCCGTTCATTCATGGCATTCAAATCTTCTTCTTTCATTTTGCGTACTGTTTCCGACAAAGAATCTCTTTTTGTAGCATATTCCATGTATTTCGTCTGGAATTCTTTCTGCATAATGGCCAACGCATCTTCCAATTCTTTCTGGTATGCAGTAAATTGTTTTTCCGCTGTGGCTCTTTCAGGCATTACCTGAATCAATGCCTGCAAGTCAATATGGCCAAACTTTGGTGCTTGCGCATTGGCAAAACTTGCTGAAAACAACAATATTCCTAAAACACAAATTTTCAAAACACTTTTCATACTTTTTGAGTTTAAATTTTTTTTTGTGACAAATTTATAATATTAATTTTTATAACCAAGTTTTGCCAAAACCTGATCGGAAAGATCAAATTTAGGGTTGGTATAGATTAAGGTTATTCCGTTGGCTTTATCAAAGATTACGGCATAATTTCCTTCGTTGGAGATTTCCTGAATGGCATTAAAAACGTCGTCCTGAATAGGCTTTATCAAACCCTGACGTTTTTTAAACAGATCGCCTTCCCGTCCAAAATATTTGCGCTGTAATTCTTTGTATTCCTTTTCTTTTGTAATGATTACATCTTCACGTTTTCTTTTCATCTCATCCGAAAGCAAAACACTTTCCGATTGAAAATCCTTGTACATCTGTTCAACCTCAGCATGCATGGATTCGAGTTCCTTCTGATATTGAGCCGAAAGCTGATCCAATTGCTCCTGAGCTGCAGTGTATGAAGGAATGTTTTCAAGAATGTACTCCGTATCAACGTAAGCAAATTTCTGAGCATATGTTGTTGCTATTCCCAGCAACAGAATTCCAGTAATAATAAACAGTTTCCTCATGATGGTATATTTTAAATTGTTTCTATCGGGGTTTAATCAAATACCAGACCAAAGCTAAAATGATTAGAATTGTTGTCCGATCACGAAATGGAACTGACTTCCGGCAGCATCGCTTTGACCAGGAACCTCATCAAATCCATATCCCCAGTCGATTCCCATTAAACCGAACATTGGCAGGAAGATTCGTACACCAGCACCAGCCGAACGATGAAGTTTGAATGGATTATAGTCGCTGAAATTATTCCATGCATTACCTGCTTCAAGGAAGCCGAGCACATAAATGGTAGAAGATGGTTTGAGAATTACCGGGTATCTGAGCTCCATCGAAAGTTTGTTATAGATGTTTGATCCGTAGCCAGTGCTCAAACTGTAATCCTTGTATCCGCGAAGTGAAACAATATCGCTTCCGTATAAATTGTAGCCCGACATACCTGATCCACCCACACGAAACCCTTCGAACGGAGATTTGCGGTTGGTATCGTAGTAGCCCAAAAAGCCATATTCAAATTTAGTATGTACAACCAAATTTCTGTTTTTTGAAATCGGAGAATACCAGTCGCCCTTGAACATCCATTTATGGTATTCAATCCATTGGTAACGCTCCTGATTTGTCAGAGTCGGGTCGCTGTAGTCAACCCCATTCAGTAACGAATACGGCGGAGTCAACTGAAGCGAAAGTGTAAAACTTGATCCGCTACGTGTATATAACGGATTGTCCATAGAGTTTCGCCCAAAAGCAGTTTTAAAACTGAAGTTATTAAATCCGCCATTTCCACTGCTGGTTCCATCGTTCAGGAAATAGTAATAGCCTGCCATATTTTGCAGCTCGTAATGCTGGAACGAAAGTTCGTGATACATGGTGAAATAATCATCAGGCCATGATAAACGGTAACCGTAACCCAATGCTGCTGCAGAAGTTATCTGTATCTGATCGTCAGCCTCTGATTGGTTATCGTAGGTGTAATTGGTTCCATAGTCGTAACCTCCATAGCCGCCATAGCCATAACCACCGTAGCCGCCATAACTGCCATAAGGTGAATATCCTCCATAGCTACTTCCGTAGCCGCCATAACTACTTCCATAACCACTTCCATAACTACTATACGGATCGTTATACATGCTGCTGTATGAATTATTGGCCGAATAATTCACTTTCGAATGAGACAATGAAAGTGTAAAGGAATTTGGTTTTTTACCGCCCAACCAAGGTTCGGTAAATGTGAGGCTGTAGGATTTGTAAAATTTTCCACTTGTTTGAGCCCTGATGCTCAATGTTTGTCCATCACCAGTTGGTAATGGCCTCCATGCTTCTTTGTTAAAAATATTGCGAACCGAGAAATTGGAAAATTTCAAACCAACTGTTCCAACAAACATGTTTGCACCCCAACCTCCGGAAAGCTCAATCTGGTCGTTCGCTTTTTCTACAAGTTCATAATTGATATCCACTGTACCATTTTCAGGATGTGGCCTCACATCAGGATTAATCGCTTCAGGATCGAAGTGACCCAATTGCGACAATTCCCTCACTGTTCGTATAATATCTGATTTACTAAACAGATCGCCCGGCAATGTGCGGAGTTCGCGACGGGCAACGTGTTCGTTGGTTTTTGTATTTCCTGATATAATAATTTTGTCGATGGTTGCCTGACGTCCTTCCTGAATACGCATTTCAAGATCGATTGAATCTGCCTCAACCCTTGTCTCCATTGGCGAAAGGTTAAAGAACAAATAACCATGGTCGAGGTAAACATTGCTTACAGCATCTTCATCATCGCGGGTACGTTTGTCCAGTAATTTCTGATCGAACACATCACCTTTTTTAATCCCCAAAACCGATGTCAGATAATCAGCAGGATAAACAGTATTTCCGACCCATTTGATATCCCGGAAATAGTATTTATTGCCTTCATCAATCCAGATATCAAGCCGAACACGGTCATCCTCCAATTTGGTAATCGAATCTTTTAAAATGGTGGCATCCCGGTAGCCTTTCTCATTGTACTTTTTAATCAGGCTAATTTTATCTTCCGAATATTTCTCAGCCAGGAATTTCTTCGAACTGAAAAAATTCAATAGTTTTTTTGATTTGGTTTTTTTCATCGATTTGTCAAGGATCATCGGCTTCAGATTATCATTTCCGTGATAAACAATTTCACTGATTTTAACCTTTTCTTTTTTATCAACCATGATATCGAGAATAACGCTGTTAGCCTGCGCAGTATCATCACGTTGAATAATGTTGACTTCGGTATTTAAAAATCCCTTTTCGAGAAAAATATTTTTGATGGTTTTGCTGGCAGAATTTACCTGATTATCGGTTACCTGACTGCCTTTTAACAACAATACCTTTTCGGTAATATCGTCTTTTTCCGATTTAGTTACTCCGCTAAAATTAACTTCGGCCAATCTCGGACGTTCCTGTAAATTGATCCTTAGCCAGATGCTGTCGCCCAAAATTTTATCAGCAGTTATTTTTACGTCAGAAAACAAACCATGATTCCAGAGTTTTTTAATTGAATTGGTAATTTCGTCGCCTGGCACCAATATTTTATCACCCAAACTCAATCCTGAAATCTGTAAAAGTACCTGTGTATCCAGATAACGAATTCCCTGAACCTCCAAACCTCCAATGGTGTATTCTTTAGGAGTTGAATAATAAATGGAGAAATTTGTGCTGTCAGCTTCCTGAGAAAAGACTTTTGCGCTGATTAACAGCAATATAATAAACAGTTTTACGCTTTGCATTCTATTCGTTATTGGATTAGCTTACTAATTGTTGACTCGTTTTTCCAAACCTTCTTTCTCTGTTCTGAAAGTCATAAATGGCCTCAAATAAATCTTCTTTCCTAAAATCGGGCCACAATTTAGGGGTAAAATACAATTCGGCATAGGCAATTTGCCACAATAAAAAATTACTTATCCGGCATTCGCCACTGGTACGAATAAGCAATTCAGGATCAGGCATTTCAGAGGTATTTAAATAACAATTCATCAAATCGTAATCAATATCCGAAGGTTCCAGTTTTCCCAGTTTAACCTGTTCTGCAATTCGTTTAACTGCTTCAACTATTTCCCATTTCGAGCTATAGCTCAGGGCTAAAACAAGTGTCAATCCAGTGCTGGCACTTAATTTGTCAATCGACCATGCCAATTTCTCCTGAACATTTAAAGGAAGACTTTTAACATCGCCAATAACCTGAAGTCGCACATTGCTTTTTTTCAACTCATCGGTTTCATCCGAAATTGCCTGCACCAAAAGCCCCATCAGTGCATCCACCTCTTCTTTGGGGCGCGACCAGTTTTCGGTAGAAAAGGCATAAAGGGTCAGAAAATCAATCCCTATTTCGCCGGCGCCTTCAACAACCGAGCGAACAGCCTCAACACCATGTTCGTGGCCAAAGCTTCGTTCATTTCCGAACTGGGCGGCCCATCTGCCATTCCCGTCCATGATGATGGCAACATGCCTTGGTATTCTTTCTTTTATCAGTTTATCTTTAAACATCATATCCGTTTAAACTATTTTGACACCAGACCAAATCCAATCCGGTTTTCAATTCGCTGTATCTTTTTATCTGTTCTTTGAATTGTTTTCAATACCCCAATCCAATATATTTTGCTTTGGTGTTCTTAAAATCCACTCCTTGTTCCCGTATATCAATTTATAAACCAGATGGACCCCCAAATATGCAGTCCAATCGTTGTTATGAAACTGGTCAGTATATTTTACCTGAGTAACTAACCCACCAACTGTATATTCATATAATAAAGGATCGTCCAAGTTATCCAGTTTGTCAGAGAAAGTTTTTCTCATACCATATTCAATCCCCAAACCGATCCGTTTACTCAAATTAAACTTAAAACCTAAACCGAAAGGAATGGTGGGCGTAATTTCAGAACCAGAAAATTGGCCTGGGAGGTATTGAATGTCATAACTATATGACTGCATTCCCACTCCCCCAAAAACATAGGTTGAATAAGGGGTTGCCTTATCGCCGACAATGTACTTGAAATAATTGAATTCGAACTGAAGTGAAATATCCAGTACGTTTTTATTAAAATCCCAGTATCTGTTATTTGGATCAGTAGTATTCCATTTCTGGGAATCGAATTCTCCTATAGCGCCAATATTGCCATTTAAAACATTAAAACGCAAACCATATCTTGGGTTAAAATTAAACCGCACAAATGCACCATAAGCCGGATTTATTGACTCTTGCCAATCCGTTTTCGTCATATCGCCAAAGTAATTGCCTGATCCTCCGAAAAAACCAATATCAACGCTTTGTTGTCCATGCGCTTTAGAAACCATTAATCCGATCAAAAAAACCATTAATAATTGCTTCATTGAAATACAATTTTGAAAGGGTTTTAAACTCTGTAAATCATTCAGGATCTATCATTTATATTCTGAACATAACACCTTTCAAGCGCTACAAAAGTAATACAATTCTGATATATCCATGCCTGATGCATACTATAAAACCCAAATAGAGGTTAAAAATTGTTAAGCTTGGCTTGAAATTAATTTCGTTTGTCAACTCCCCACATCAGTTTATTCCTTAGCGTAGAGAAGAAACTATGGTCTTTTAACCTGACAGTCTTGACATTAAACGAAGCCTTACGGATTTTCAGTAAAACCGAAAAGAAGATTGGTTCCGACTGGGAGTCAACAGAAGTCAGGAAATGAAGACCGCGGCCTTCAACCTGCAACGCAATAGAATGATGGTCGGGTACAACAATTGGGCGAACGGTCAGGTGATGGGCTGCAATCGGGCTGATGACAAAATTCTGTGAATCGGGAGTCAGAATCGGACCGCCAACGCTGAGTGAATAGGCTGTTGATCCGGTAGGAGTTGCAATTATCAAACCATCGGCCCAATAGGTATTCAGATATTCATCGTTAATATAAGTGTTGATACTAATCATTGAAGATGAATCGAGCTTCGTCACCGTAATTTCATTCAGCGCATAATGGAAATCAGAATGGTCGTTATGGACGATCTCCAATTCCAGCACTGTCCGTTCATCAATAATTACATTTCCGGAGATAATGTCATCCAGCGCATGTCCAATTTCAATTCGGGAAATATCCGAAAGGAAACCCAGACGGCCTGAATTAATCCCCACCAAAGGAATTGAACTTTTTTGCGCCACCATAAATGATTTTAGCAAAGTTCCATCGCCGCCGAGACTAAAAATATAAGATACGTCTTCAGGTAAATCGTCGCCGCTTTCAAATACCCCTGCAATTTCTGGTTTTAAGCAGCAATCCTGTTGCATGTATTCCAGAAAGGGCCGGTAAACAAAATATTCAACTTGTTTCTCTTTCAACAAGGCTAAAAGTCTCGCAAATTCATCAATAAAATCAGGATTAACGGTAAGGCCGTAAAGTGCTATCTTCATGAGAAAAGAATAGAGTTGTTGGGTGGAATGTTTGTCTTGAAAATCAGATGTTCATAAATTTCATCAGTTGATCGTACCGGTCGTCATATAAGTTTTGTATGATTGACTCGTCCATATAGACCGCTTTAATATTGTAATCGTACCGCACAAATGTCTGAATTATTGACGACAAATCAACGATATTTATTTTCAGAGTAACGTCCATCATCTTCGAATCTTCTTCATGACTGATATAAAAACTCATGATTTTGGCATCATTGCCTTCAACGATCTGTGCAATTTGAGAAAGTGAATAATCTATTGAGTTCAATTCCAACACGATAACGCCACCTGGTTCGCGAACTGCTACCAAATCTGCAAATTTCTGTGCCAGATCAAAAACAGTAATTACACCACAGTATTCGTGATGCAAGTCGAGCACCGGTACTGCACTCAATTTAAGCACCGAAATGGCCGAAAATACTTCGTAAATATGCTGATTGATATGAACATGCGGCGAGAGTAGATGCTCTACATAATCGCCAACGGGTTTATCTATTATGTTTAAATCATAAATAATCTTGTCTGAAATCAAACCGATCAATTCTTTCCCATCTACTACCGGCAAATGTGAAATCCTGAATATCTCCATCCAATTGAGTGCTTTCTGACCACTGTCAGTCGATCTAAGCGAAGGGACAACTTCAGAAAGGAGGTTTTTTGCTATCATCTTTTTAAGTTTTCATTATCTGTCAATCGAATCTAAAATTGTAACTTGCGCCCATAAAATTTAGATCATGACCAGACTAAGTGTAAATATAAACAAAATAGCAACATTAAGAAATTCGAGAGGTGGAAACACTCCAAGTGTTCTTGAAGCAGCCATCAATTGTCAGAACTTTGGTGCACAGGGAATTACCATTCATCCAAGACCAGATGAACGGCACATTCGAAAGCAAGATGTTTTTGACATTAAACCTTATATTACCACAGAGTTAAATATTGAAGGCTATCCGGGAGAAGATTTTATTCAGTTGGTAATTGCTGTAAAAGCAAATCAGGTAACCTTGGTTCCCGACGACCCAACTCAGCTAACTTCCGATCATGGCTGGGATACTATCCGGCATGCATCGTTCCTGAAAGAAGTGATTGCCCGTTTCAAGGCCGAAGGGATCCGAACCTCGATCTTTGTTGATCCGGATTTGGCAATGATTGAAGGCGCCAAAGAAACCGGAACCGACCGGATTGAACTTTATACCGAACCATTTGCAAAAATGTATCGGGTTGATCCGATCAAAGCGGTTGCACCTTTCACCGAATCAGCTAAACTTGCCCACAAGCTCGGTTTGGGAATCAATGCAGGACACGATTTAAGCCTGAAGAACCTTCGCTTTTTTCAAGATCATGTACCTTTTCTCGATGAAGTTTCTATCGGACACGCGTTGATTGCCGACGCACTTTATCTGGGCCTGAAAAATACCATTCAGGAATACCTTTCCTGCCTCAAATAAATTTACCAATGAACCTTTTTTTCAGAGAAGAAGGCGAAGGTTTTCCGCTTGTTATTGTACACGGATTATATGGGTCGTCGGACAACTGGCTGACTGTGGGCAAAAAATTAAGCGCACGTTTCAAGGTTTATATGATCGACCAGCGCAATCATGGCCGGTCGCCCAATTCGGATGAACACAACTACGAAGCCTTAAAAAATGATCTGGCAGAATTTTTCGATGAGCATAAAATTGAAAAAGCCATTGTGATGGGGCACAGCATGGGCGGGAAAACTGCCATGTGCTTTGCAGCCGATTATCCTGAACGGATCGAAAAATTGATAGTAGTTGATATCGCCCCAAAAAACTACTTTTTACTGAACGACGAAAGCCAGTATTTTCTGCATAAAAACATACTACAAGCAATGCTCGAAATCGATTTCAGAAGAATGGAATCGAGAAAAGATATTGAATTTTATCTGCTTGAGAGAATTGACAGTTCGCAAATCGTTCAATTTCTGCTGAAGAATGTTCATCGAAAAAAGGAAACCCACCATTTTGAATGGCGCCTCAATGTCAAAATATTATTAGACAATCTTGACGAAATTATCAGCAGCGTGAACGAAAGATGGTTCGAAGACCGATTACCGATTTTTAATTATCCGGTTCTGTTTATCAAGGGTGCAAACTCAAATTACATTCTTCCGGAAGACTTAAAAATCATCCATCGTATTTATCCTGAAGCAATTATCTGGGAAATTCCGAATGCCGGGCACTGGCTCCATGCAGAACAGCCAGAACTGTTTATGGAGGCTGTTCAGAAATTCATATAATAGTTTCAGAAATCCACTTATCGATTATATCTCTTTGTTATTTCCCTTAAAAAGTGCTGGTGATTCGAACGCACCTGTGCCCAGGAAAACCGCCATGTCCAGTTGCCCGATGCCGTTCCGGGAGTATTCATCCGTGCCTCACTGCCAAGCCCCAGCAAATCCTGCATCGGAATAAGTGCCATCCGGGCAGCCGACGCCCATACATATTCAGTCATTTGGCGCACCAGTTCTTTTCCGTTGCCTTTTAAGTATTTACGAAGCACTTTTCGTTCAGCTTTTTCAATAGAATTAAACCAGCCAAGCGTGGTATCATTATCATGTGTTCCGGTATAAACTATGAAATTCGATTCATAATTGTGCGGTAAATTCTCATTCGCGGCATCCGATCCAAAGGCAAACTGCAGGATTTTCATTCCGGGCAAACCAAAATCATCGCGGAGTTTTTCGACTTCAGGAGTAATAACTCCCAAATCTTCAGCAATAATATTTAACTCGTGCAACTGTTCCTTCAATTTCTGAAACAATTCATAGCCCTTTGCCGGAAGCCACTCTCCCACTACTGCCGTTTTTGCTTCGGCAGCAACCGACCAGAAAGATTCCAAACCGCGAAAATGATCCACCCGCACCTGATCAAACATCCGGAGGTTAAAATGAATGCGAGCCAGCCACCAGTCGAAATCCCGCTCAGCTACCCGTTCCCAATCGAATACGGGATTTCCCCACAACTGACCGGTTTCGCTGAAATAATCGGGTGGAACGCCGCCAACTTGTGTTGGTTTTGAATCTGAATCGAGCAGAAAAATATCCTGATTGGCCCATACATCCGCGCTGTCGAGCGAAACGTATAAAGGAATATCACCAATTATTGAAATGCCTTTCGAGTTGGCGTAGGTTTTCAGTTTAAACCACTGCCTGAAAAATACAAATTGCAGGAAACGATGAAAATCTATTTCGGCGTGCAACTCTTTAAAAGCCTCCTGAAGTGTCTGTTTATCACGGATTACAAGCTTTTTCTTCCAGGTATTCCAAACGATTTCCCCGTACTTGGTTTTTAATGAACGAAACAGTGCATAATCGTCGAGCCACCAGGAGTTATGGCTCATAAACGCAACATATTCGTCTTTGTAGCGATCAAAATTCTTTTTAAAACTGGCAAAAGCTTCATGAAAAAGTGCCATTTTCCAATCCTCTACCCTTTCGAATTCTACTTTTTTTGCTTTGAAATGCTGATCAATTACTGAGTCTTTTGAAATCAAACGATCGGCTACCAATTGCTGAATATCTATAAACAGCGGGTCTCCGGCAAATGCAGAATAGCATTGATAGGGTGAATTGCCATACCCGGTTGGACAAAGCGGCAATATCTGCCACAACTTTTGTTTTGTTTTTGCCAGAAAATCAACAAACGAAAAAGCTTCCTTACCTAAACTTCCAATTCCGTCGCTGCCTGGCAATGAACTGATATGCAACAATATTCCGCTACTTCTTTCCATCTTTACTGTTTTATTATCAAATCCCTGTAAGTTTTTAAAAATTTAGCTGTTTCCCTTACTATTCGCTGAACCGCCAATCCATGTTTAAGTTCAGGAACAAAGGCTTTTGGATCTTTACCACCAAGAAAAATATAATGGGCATGAATCATGGAACGCAACCAGCCCGGAGGAACATGGCCGGAAGGAAAACTACTGATTGGCAAATAATTGCTGCCAACCACCTGTCTGATCCATTGTCCGGTTTCTTCCAGATAGTATTCGAAGTAATCAACCGAATGGGATGAATAACGCAACATTCCTTTTTCAGCATAAATTTCGAGCGAAACCAAATCACCAGTACCCGAACTGATGCGGCTGGCCGACATTGTTCCGGCTGCAAAATTTTCAGGATGTACCAGCGAAAGTGAACTGAACAAATCAGAATCTTCGGGAACATCATCAAAACGGCCCGCCTGAAAAGCGCTTGTGATTTGCAGATTTTCGCCCAGAAAAGCCATCAGCAAACTAATTCCATGCGATCCCAAATCGGCCATTGCCCCACCATCGGGAGCAGGTGTTAATCGGGTAATCCTTTTGTCGCGGTATGATTGCTGCAAATAATCGCCATGATAATATTTCAGGTCGAAATGAATCGGGTTTCCGAGTTTTCCGGAGTGCCAAAAAGCCAATGCCTCGCGCACCGAAGCTGTTTGCAAATACTGAAATCCGATCTGAATAACTTTCCCGCTTTCACCTGCAATTTTGGCCATTTCCAATTCTTCCTCCAGGTTCGAACAAACAGGTTTTTCGAGATAAATACGGTTGACCGAAGGCATTTCAAGCGCCATTTTCAGGTGCTCAAAATGAACTTTATTGGGACCTAAAATCAGCACCGTATTTATATCTGTATTGCTCCTGAATTCTTCGATGGAAAGCGATTTTTGAAAGTTAAACTTTTCAGCGAAGGCATCCCGGCTTTCCTTTCTGGCCGAACAAACAGCTTCAAATACTATTTCAGGAACTTCAGGATAAAAATACCTGAGCGAATTCAACGCGAAAGCATGTGCCCGCGCTATTCCGCCAGCCCCTAAAAAACCAATAACCATTTTTTCTGAAACCATAAAATGAGTTCTGTATTTGGAGATCTCAAAATTAAAGGATTTAGTGAGAGTTTTGAAAATTATTTTTGGGATTTGAAATGATTGAGAAAGATTGAAGGGATTGAGAAATTGAAATTAAAAATGGCCGGACTGCTTTCACAATCCGGCCATTATTTTTAGCATGTCCGTTCGCTGAAGCGAACGGCAAAGAATATTGCTTTCATGATCGTTTTCTACTGCAATATCACTTCAAAGCTTTATCCTTTGCCGTCACATTCATGTGACGGATATAGATTTTTTTATTTATTCCAACTCTAATACTACCACTGATTTGGAAGGAATACTCACTTCCAACTTACTATCAGTAAGTTTCTTCGCATTCTTAAATGCAGCGGGTTTTACAGCTTCAGGTTTGTCGAAAGTATTGACAGAATTGAAGGCAGCAGCAGTTAGAACTGTGCCCGAATTTATTTTGGTGATCGCTTTCCCAGATATATTAACTTCCAGTTTGATTT
>DAITNH010000015.1:28493-32111 GCA_036834745.1 Prolixibacteraceae bacterium | reverse complement strand
AATCAAAAATCAGATTGTCAGTTTGTTATGGATGGATAGCTGCAATGTGGGGTAAAATACATTCGATAGGTAGATTTATAATTGCAATGATTGTAATATTTCTTTCGAGTATTTTCTTGATCCTTGACAAATTACCTCGTACTGATAATGAAATCGTATCAATAGCTCAATTTTTTTCTGTCTTTATAACCTCATTTTATCTTGCACATTTGATTGGAATGGGAAAAGCAAAAGTTCTTTTGACCGACGAAGGATTAGTTAAAGACTTTCCAAAATTATCTAACGAATACAAAAACGGATTGGCTTCTGATAATCAAACGCAATCGATTAAAAAAGGTGAAAGCATTCATGCCAGTAAATCCTTTCGATGGGTTTTCTATTTCATGTCGGCTGGATTTTCAGTTTTAGTCTTGACTAAAGTGTTTAATCCTAATTCCGAAACAACATGGATTGCTTTAGGAGTCCTTGGGAATGGATTATTATTTTATGGACTAATGATTAAAGGACAAAAAAAGAACAACTAATACCAATAAGCGCTGTGGCCAAACAATAAACCGGCGACTATTTCATAAACTTCCCTGCGAAATATTCAGGAGTGATATTTTCTTCGCCAAGTAAATCATGAAAAATCATAAGTCGCGATACAATGTTTTGGAAGTCGTGCGGGCAACCCAAAAGCGCTTCTTTTATTTGTTGTCCTGAAGTTTCAGAAATTGCGCCGGTAATCTCCACTTCAACCAGCAAGCCTTTCTCAACCAAAAGGTTGATGGCAATTTCACCTTTTGGATCCTGAAATTTATTTTTAAACCTGTACTTCGGTGAATAGCCAAAAATCCAATCCCAGGTGCGGTACTTTTCGTCACTTAATTTTCGAATGGCTTCCAGATCAGCTTCAGTTAGTGAATAAACCTGCGAACCCGCAATCTGATTGCTGATTTCCGCAAAAAAACGGTTGCCAAAATCCTCCACACGCATCGGCTGGGGCAAATAAGGGGCAATATTGGTCACTTCGCTGCGGTTCGATTGTACAGCCTTGTCCTCGAATTTCGATAAATCCACTTTCAACGCACCTTTCAACGCATCGAGCTGGCTGTTAAAAAGCAAGGTTCCGTGGTGCAAAACGCGATTTCGGTGAACATGCTCGGCATTTCCGGAGATCTTTTTGCCGTCAATCAGCAAATCGTTCCGGCCGGTAGTATAAGCCTCAATTCCCAGTGTTTTCAGTGCTTCCACGATGGGGAATGTAAATATTTTAAAATTTACTTCCTGAATTTTTGCAACATCCCGGATAAAGGTAAAATTCAAATTGCCCAAATCGTGAAAAACGGTTCCGCCACCCGAAAGCCTCCGTGCCACCGGAATTTGGTGTTCATGTACAAAGTCGTGGTTGATTTCGGCCAGTGCGTTCTGATGTTTGCCAACTACCACCGTAGGCTGACTGCGCCAAAGCAGAAAGAAATTTTCCTGAAAATTCTTCAGGAAATACTCTTCTGCAGCCAGGTTGAAATATGGATCAGTACTGAAATGATGGAGACATAAAGTGATCATTCAGCAAAAATAAGCCAATTTTCGGGAAAAGGAAAAGCATCACTGAGATACCTCCGGCAACGAAAGCACCTGCCCGCGTTTCAGCAGTTCTTCCTTCTTTTACTGTTCATTTGATGCTTTGAATCAGAAGCTGTAATTTTACACAAAACTTAAAACACTTACCTATGAATCCCCTAATTGATAACTTCGTCAGTTCGAAAAAAATTGCAGTGGTTGGCATGTCGCGAACAGGCAAAAAATTTGGCAACATGGCCAGTAAAGAATTGAAAAGTAAAGGCTATGAAATCTATCCTGTTCACCCTGAAGCCAAAGAAATTGATGGAATGAACTGCTACCCCGATTTGAAAAGTTTAAGTGGAAAAGTGGATGCAGTATGGATTTCAATTCCTCCAAAAAATGTTCCCCCGGTGCTGGAAGAAGCAGCTCAAATCGGATTAAAAAATATATGGTTGCAGCAGGGAGCCTGGTCAAAAGAAGTTCAGCAAACAATTGATGAACTGCATCTGCCGGTGGTTTCCAAAAAGTGCATCATGATGTATGCCCCGCCGGTAAAATCAGTTCATAAATTTCACCGAACCATTGTGGGCATTTTCGGAAAGCTGTAAAATATTGGTCAGAATGTGATTCGTTTCCCGACCTGTTTCAGCCATTCCCTTGCCATGAGTTCGTGACCGGTAACAGTTGGGTGTACGCCATCCCAAATCCAGTAATCGGCAGTGGCTTTTTCGCAGGCTTTATCGAAAACTTCCTGAAAACCGACAAACACCGCCTCGAATTTTGTCGCCAGTTTCTGAACGATGGCCTGACGTTTCACGATATCGGAATGATAAGCGTCCCAATTTTCGGTCACACGTCCACCTTTCAGGATAAAGGGTTCGCACAGTACAAAAAGGATATTTGGGAATGCGGCTTTGGTTTGTTCAAGCAACGAAGTATAGGTTTCTTCATATTTTTCTATGGTGATAATCGGTTCACGCTTAAAAACCACTGAACTGGAATCGTTCACACCAACCATAATGCTCAGCACATCGGGTTTCAAATCGAGTGTTTCGGACTGCCAGCGGCTTTCCAGGTCATTAACCTTATTTCCACTGATTCCCCGATTATAAAACTGGTACTTTTTCTCCGGATGATCAGCTCCCACGCGGTTGGCAATGCTGAAGGCATATCCATGCCCCATGATGTGGTTGGGATCGGCGTTTCGTCCCCGGTTTCCATCGGTAATCGAATCGCCTTGAAAAAGGATGACAGCGCCATTTTTCAAAGTTTGATTCGATTTGCGAGCGGTTACTGCTGCAAAGGATTCTACTGAAGGCAGGCAAAAAGTGGCTCCTGCAATGGCCATTCCTCTGATAAATTTCCGGCGCGAATTGGTTTCCATGATCATTTAAAAATCTGCTGTGCAAAATAATACAAATCGCTCTTCCATACGTTGAAATCGTGTACGCCCGGTTCAATATGCCAGATATGCGGTACATTATTTTCTTTGCAGTACTGATGTAGCTTTTGACTGAAGTTGATTAGCCCATCTTTGTCGCCACACGAAATCCAGAGCAATTTGAGTTTCGAAACCGTTTCTGTTGGATTCGGTATCAATACTTCAGGAGCTTTGGTATTCGGAGCTGATGAGAATCCGCCTACCCAGGCAAAGGTGCCGAGGTTGCCCAAGCCGAAGTTGAGCGACTGTCCTCCGCCCATAGAAAGTCCTGCCAGGGCGCGGCTTTCACGATTTTTGATCACTGGGTAAGTCGATTCGATAAAAGGAATCAGGTCGTTCAGCAAATCTTTTTCGAAGGTTGCGAATGAGGCCGCTTTTTCGGGTTCAAAAACATTTCCTTCGGCGCGGTCATTTTTCATAGCCCGCCCGTTGGGAAGCACCACAATCATCGGTGCAATTTTCTTTTCGGCGTACAAATTATCCAGAATAATCTCCGGATGTCCATTGCTCAACCATTCAAATTCATCACCGCCAATGCCATGCAGCAGATACAAAACCGGATATTTTTTGTAATAATAGTCTTTTACAACTTTACGGAAGTACTTCTATTTGTAGCTTTTAGCGATTCGTAA
>DAITNH010000015.1:0-28393 GCA_036834745.1 Prolixibacteraceae bacterium | reverse complement strand
AGTCTTTTACAACTTTACGGAAGTACTTCTATTTGTAGCTTTTAGCGATTCGTAATTAAACGTAATTTCACCTTTGCCATCAATCAAAAACTGGTACTCTGCAACTCCGTAACCCGGGATAGAAAGAAACTGAATTTCAGGTTTTTTTTCTTTGTAAGCGATCTTGTTTAAGCGGACATCGTTTATTCTACCTCCGGCAATCACTTTTCCGCCTGAGACTTTTAACACATCCTGCGTATAAAGTTTGTTTTTGACTGAATAGGCCGACATGGAAGGTAATCCATTTTTGTTTTGCAACCGCACTCTAACCTGGTGTAAGTTGTTGCCAATCTTTTTGATGTCGAACACTTTAATCGATATTTCCGGAGTATTTTCGGCAGCAAGGAATACCACCGAGGCATTTCGGTGCACCAGCTCGGGCAACATAAACGGATGTGGAAGTCGTGAGCTCATTTTTACCCATCCGCCAATCTCAATTTCGCCGTAAACAGGGTGATTAAATTTCTTCCATACTTTGTACAATTCGCCCTGAACCACGTTATCATTGAATTTTAGCTGTTCACGCAACACTTCAGGAGAGACTCCCCGTCTGGGTTGCTCTGTGGCTCCTGATGCAGGTTGCGGTTTGGCTACATTTTCGCGGTAAGTTTCTGTTTCGCGCTGAAAAAGTTCGCCCACGAACGAAAATGCACCGTTGAGGAAATAAAGATGTGAAGTAAAATCACCGTATGTGGCATACAAATCATACGAAGGCATATAGACGTAACCGGGAGTAATTTTTACCGCTTCTTTGCCAATTACATCATAAGCTGCAATGTCCAGCGGATCGACGATGGTTGATTTTTCGGCAGGGACGCGAAGCCACATCCCTCCGTTGTTGTGAAAGGCAAATCCGATAATGATATTTGGGCGGGCGTTGATGTAATCGTTGATCGCTTTTAAGCCAACGCCCGAAAGAGGAAATTTTCCGGCGCCACTCTGCACATAATTTGGCATCCAGTTATAGCCCCAATTGCGGTTCGGATCCAGATAACCTTCCGCATCTTCGTTCAAATTCCCATCACCGTCGTTGTCAATACCTTCGGTTCCAAGCAAAGTGTAATCGCCCTTTTCACCGGGTTTAACCCTGATCAGGTTACGTGCATCTTCCGGATCTGATTTGTAAATGCCAAGCGTATCCTTAATCCTCATTTGGGTAATGCTGCCATCGCCGTCCAGGTCATCGGGTGCGTCTTCGTCAAAAAGCCCATCGCCATCATCGTCTTTGGGAACCCGTATACTTCGGCTTGAACTGGGTGTATTCCCATCGGTAAAAAAATGGTATCGCCCGTCAACATTTACAACCGGAATGATATAGTGTACATTTTTGTCAACTACTTTTGTGACTTTTTCGTTTTCGCCGTATTTGGAGAGTAACATATTTGCGTAGTATAAACAAACCTCACCTGCCTGAATTTCGTTGCCATGAATGTTGCCATCCACATAAACTCCCGGTTTTGAGAGCTCGGGGCCTGTTTTTGGATTATTGATAGTCAGTGCATAAATTTCACGTCCCTCTTCACTTTTGCCCAGCATTTCAAGTCTGGTAAGTTCAGGAAAAGCTTTGTGCAGAATATTCAAAGCTTCGTTCACTTCCACGTAAGTGTAATACCTGTCGAAGCGCAGCGGCACTTCAATTTTTCCTTTTTCTCCTGAAAAGGCTACCACGACCATTAAAAAAAACTGAAAGAATAGTATCGTTCGTTTCATGTGATTAGCCTCCGATTTTAATTTGTTTGATCCTTGTTCCGAAAACTGTTGATTCTAATTTTACCGAAATGACAGGTTTTTTATCCGTCTTAATCAACCATGTGAGCTTTTTAACCTGGTTTCCGCCAATGGTACCGAGTGGAGTGCGCTTCAAACCTTCAAGCAGATCCACATCGCCTTCCAAAAGAACAATAACGGGGGCAGGTTGCTTGTTGCGCTCACCCATTGCTATCGGATAACTCAGCACACCTTTGTTTTCAACGTAAAGTTCGAGGCGGTAAACTCCGGCGCCCAGGTCGGTTAACTTTTCTTCAGCAAATGAGATGTCAGGCATTTTTTTACTGAGTTGGAGCAGCCACGGAAGCTGAATGTTTAGTAATTCTTCTATTTTGTCCGATTTCGGGGTTGTTTCCAGATAAGGAATAAATCCGCCGATCTCCACTTCTCCAAGTGTCGGATGATTGTATTTTTGCCACGGAACAAAACCCTTTCCATCCAATTCTGTTACCGAATAGGCCAGAAGCGCTTTCTCCTTTTCACTTAATTCATCCTTTTTTACCTCATTCTTTTTCTTCGCTTCATCTTCCTCACCATTCTTCTCTTCCTTAACTTTCGGAACCGAAAACAAATTCATACTGAATGACGGAACTCCCAGGTGATAATAGGCCCAAAGTTCGAACGATCCATCTTTATCAGCAGCAGGCTCAAGTGTTTCGATGCTGAAGTTTTTACTTTTCAGGTACTTCTTGTATTCTTCTGAAAATTTGACATAGAATTTCAGGTCATCGTCAATCGGATTTACCGCTGCACCCAAGCCTAAAAAACCGGCTACAACCGACGGAGTAATTTCAATATTGGCCGGAAAGCGCGATTTCATCAATTCAATCACTTCGTCCATCTTATAGGATTTGGAAGGGTCGGCTCCAAGCATGGTCGCATACCGGTTTGGAATTTGAATGCTTTCCAGATTGGCATCACCTTTTCTTCCGCTTATTGGGGGAACAAGGCAAAAATTGGAACCTCCAAGCGTATATACCATTGCAATGTTCGGACGATCATAAATGAATTTCATAATTGCATAGACTTCAGGAGTTTGACCCGGCCACAAGCCTGCCTCTTTTTTGTTTTTGGGGAAAAGGTGAGGAAAGGCAATCCCGACATTTATTCCGCCTTCGCCATCTTCGTTGAATTCGCCATCCCCATCGTTGTCGATACCTTCTGCTAAAATTTTGTATTCGCCGCGCTCTCCCTTTTTGGCATCGGCCTGCACCATAATCCGCGGATCAATTTTCGAAACCATGTATGCACCGGTCAAATCTTTTACCCTCATTTGGGTGATATTGCCGTCACTGTTCAAGTCTTCGAAACCATCCTCGTTAACTGCCTCATCCATATCATTGTTAACTGCAAAATCGTTCACAGCCCTTTCGAATTTAACTCCTGAAAAATACCCTTTAGCAGCATCAGGATTGGGAAGCGGTAAAATGTACCAGGTCAAACCAGAAATGTATTGCGACGAATCGAGCAACATTTTGGCCAGGCCGAGTGCGCCTTCGGTAGCCAGCGGGACATTTCCCTCGAAATTGGCGCCTACAAATATGGCCGGAGCCTCCGGATTTTTCCCAATTTCGATCACAGTAATTGGTTCGTTACCCGGACTGATAGTGATGTTGTGTAATTTGATGAGTGAAGGATTGCTTTGCTGAAGTTTCTTTATAATTTGCTGAACCTCGATACTGTTGTGATATTTGTCAAAAGTTGTATTGTTTTGAGCGCAAAGCGAACCTAAAGATAGAATTGACAGACATAATCCTAAAACGCTGACCAGTTTTCTGTGCATAATGAAAGTTTAGAGGTTTAGAATGGGGTTTAAAAATACTTTTTTTGTGGGAATCTATTTGAGAAAAGCAAATTAATATTGAATTTGATTGATTACATCGCCCACTTTTAATCCTGATTTTGTTGCTGAATTTACCGGAACATTGACGAAAAAAACAGAGAGAGAATGGTGGTAAAACAAAACGGTAAACAGAAAACACCAAAATGATATATTCCAGAATTATTCCGGCATCAAACACCATACAGCATATAAAGGCACAGATTTTATATGATTTTCGAAGCCAAAGTTTTTCCCTGAAATGCGAATGGCATAACTGGAATTGTATTGTTTCATAAACATGTTGAGCGATGTTGACTTTGTCCGTTTACCTTTTTTAACTTCAACCGGAATAACCTCACCCGCAATCTGCACCACAAAATCCAATTCGGCAGTATTTTCATTTTTCCAGTAATACAAAGAAAACCCATTGCAAATCAGGGCTTGTGCCACATAATTCTCGCTTATCATACCTAAAAACATATTATCTTCTTCCAGTGGTGACAATATGGTCTGGGTTGCCATACCCGACTTCATGGTTAGCATACCAGTATCGCCCATGTAAAGTTTAAAATCACTTAAGTCGGCATATGCCGAAACAGGCATAAATCCGTGTGAGGTTTTCTGGCATTTGAGCGCTATGCCTGCGTAAACAAGCCATTCTATCGATTCTCCGAAAATAGTTGCGGTTCCCCCACGCTGAACAGTTTTATATTGAAACTTGACATTTTCTTTGGCCAATTGTGCAGGAATTGAATTATAACAAGCCCTGATTTTAACTGTTGTTGCAGGATTTGCATATTTCGCCATATCGGCGATGTATTCATTTAAAATTCGTCCCTGAACATCCCTGACTGTCAGAAAACTGGATGAGTCAATATACTCTTTTACAGCCGCAGGCATTCCCCCTGTAATAAGAAATCGTTTATAAAGTTCAAGTGCTTCATTATGAAGGGCATTCGGCAATGCTAAATTTTGATTATAATGATTCAAAATATACTGGCTTAATGCTGTTCGTTTTATTGCCCACAGAAATTCTTCAAAATCCAATGGAAACATGTTCAACTCGTCAACTTTACCAACAGGGAATGAATATTTTTCGCGATTAACAGCAACTCCCAATAAGCTACCTGCTGCAATGACGTGATATTGCGGAGCTTCTTCGCAAAATGCCTTTAACGATAACAATGCACGCGAACTCGACTGTATTTCATCGAGAATAATAAGTGTTTCACCCGGGATAATGCGTATATCAGAAACAGATTCAAGATACTGTACAATATGCATTGGACTTATGTCGCCATCGAAATACGAATTTACAGTACTGTTTGTCTCTAAATTGATGTAAACAAATTGGTTGAAATGCGAAGCCGCAAAATCCTTCAAAATATAGGTTTTCCCAACCTGCCGGGCGCCATTCAAAATCAGTGGCATCCGACCGGTTTTATTTTTCCACTGAATGAGTTTTTCCTGGATTTTTCGTTTCATACTGTAAGCTTATGTCAGAACTTCAAAAATATTAATTACTATGAATAAATCAAAATATTTTGATTTATTCATAGTAATTAATCAAAAACAAGTAATAAACTTCCATAATTAACGGAATTCAATGAACCCAATTCATGTATGATTAATTGAATGATTGATTATCAAGCAGGTGTTCCTGGCCTTTTTGTATTGCAGAGAGTTCGAATGTTTTATCCTTGTACTTAACGGGGGAGGAACCTCCATTTCTGGCAGAAATTCTGGCAGAAACCAACTGATTGTTTTCCCATTTGATATCCACCACAAAGCCGCCTCGGGCAACCAATCCTTTTACTTCTCCATCTTTCCAGGCAGAAGGCAAGGCAGGCAGCAGCTCAATGTAGCCGTTATGACTTTGCAGCAACATTTCGGCAATACCAGCTGTGGCCCCAAAATTTCCGTCAATCTGGAATGGAGGATGTCCGCAGAACAGGTTCGCATATGTTCCTCCGGCGTTGGACATGTTGATTTTGTAATTTTCGGTTGGACGAAGCAGGTTTTTCAATAGTTGGTAGGCACGGTCACCATCTTTGAGTCTAGCCCAAAAGTTTACTTTCCAGGCCAGCGACCAGCCTGTTCCGATATCAGTCCTGGCTTCCAGGCTTTTCCTGACTGCTTCTGCCAGTTTCGGTGTTTTCTGTATATCAATCTGATTGCCGGGATGCAACATATACAAATGTGAGGTATGCCGGTGGGTGGGTTCTGTTTCTTTAAATTCTTCACTCCATTCCATCAGGCGCCCATCTGATCCAATTTGTGGAAGAGCAAGATTATTTAAAGCGATATCAATTGCGTCCAGCAATGGATTGGTATCTTTTAAAATTTCTGATGCTTTCAGCACATTGGTGAACAGTTCGTGCAGAATCTGCTGATCGTGTGATGGACCCATACTCATTGAGCAAACAGAACCATCTGGCGCAACAAATGTGTTCTCAGGAGATGTTGCCGGGCCGGAAACCAGTTTGCCGGAAGCCGGGTCTTTCACCAACCAGTCGAGGTAAAACTGAGCCGATTTAAGCATGATGGGATAAATCCTTTCCAGGTAATTTTGATCTTGGGTAAAGGTGTAATGATCCCAAAGGTGCTGACACAACCAACCTCCGGCAGCAACATGCATTCCCCATCCCGGGTGTTCACCCGGAGCAGTGTAACCCCAAATATTGGTAATTGGATGAATACACCATCCGTTGGCTTTGTATTGTACCGCTGCTGTTACTTCTCCGGGTTTCACCAGCGACTCGATCAGGTCGGTCAATGGTCCGTGACATTCAGAAAGATTGGTTACATCAGCCGGCCAATAGTTCATCTGAACATTGATGTCGGTGTGGTAGTCGCAATTCCATGGAGTCTGTATTTTGTTGGCCCAGATGCCCTGAAGATTGGCGGGCAGAGAACCTTCTCTGGAAGAGGAGATCAGCAGGTAGCGCCCAAACTGGAAATAAGTTTCCTGTAAGCGGAGATCGTCAGGATCCTTTTCCTGATTTTTCAGTCGGATATCGGTTGGTATGGTATCAGGATCGTTGTCTGTCAATTTTAAACTGACTTTTCCGAAAAGAGTGGAATAATCGTCAGTATGTTTTTTCAAAAGAGCCACAAAGGATTGGGATGCTGCTTTGTTGAGTTGTTCAAGAGTAGTTATCTTCGGATCGGCTCCAAGATAATTGGGGTATTCCTGTTTGTAATTGGTCGAAGCGGTAATGAATAAAACCACTTCATCGGCATTTTGCACTTCCATACTATTGCCTGAATAAGTGATCGTTCCACCAGATGCGATAGCCTTTAGCCGGACGGCATATCGCATACCATCGCCACCTTTCCCGTTGTCCATGGTTCCGGTCATCAACAAATGGTCATTTTCGGCGTGTGTTTCAAACCGTTCGGGTCGGGTTAAGGAAGTTTTAAAGTTCAAAGCTCCTTTTTTGTCAGCTGTTAACCGCATCACCAGTGCCCGGTCAGGATAACTGGCAAATATTTCCCGCTGATAGTTGATACCCTCCTGATTGTATAAAACATTAACCACACCCTGGTTCAGGTCAAGCTCCCGGTGATAATTGTCAAACGCTGCTGTTTTTCCAAAATCCAGCCGCAAATCACCCAAAGTCTGGAAGCAGCCAAAAGGAACGTTGGCACCATTCCCCTGACCGGAACCGACTCCTTTGCAAATCTGCGTTTTGTTGGTCAGTTCATTGGCTTCTTTGTATTTGCCCTCGAATAGCAATTGCCTGATTTTGCCCAGTGAAGCGAAAGCATCGGGATTGTTGTCGTCGTTTGGACTGCCTGACCACAAAGTTTTTTCGTTGAGCTGAAGGCGTTCCTGATTTACATCGCCGAAAACCATGGCCCCCAGGAATCCATTGCCAACAGGCAATGCTTTAAGCCATTCGGCATCGTTTATCCAACCCTCTTTCACATCTTCCTCGGAAGAATTCGCAGGCTGAGTGTACCAAAGTTTGAGGTGAGATTGTTCAGTTTCTTTTTTTACTGAATTGCAAGACACTAAAATGAACATTGCAATTGCTAAGATATGGAATCGGGTCAATTTCATTGTGATGTGAATAATTTATTAGATGTGTCAGTTGGATAAAGGCTTGAAAAAGAGGAATCAAAAAAGAAACGAGAGAGTTTTAAATGCCCTCTCGTTTCAATTTAAATTATCTATTTGTAATCCGGATTCTGGACTAAAACGCCGTGGTTTTTATCTATTTCATTTTGAGGAAGCGGCCAGTGGTAGAATTTATCATCCCATTTGTAAGGAAGCATACCGTCGGTAACCTTGTTTAAAACATCACCGGCAATGTGCCATCTTTTAAGGTCGAAATAACGCAAGCCTTCGAATGCCAGCTCTATTCTTCTTTCCTTTCTGATTCTTTCACGCATTTCGGCTTTAGACAAACCAGCAGGATAAGGAGGCATGTTAACACGGGCGCGCAAATCTGTTATCGCCTTATAAACAGAAGCATCAGGACCTGCAATTTCATTTTGAGCCTCAGCGTACATCAATAAAACTTCACCTAACCTCAATACAACAGAATTCTGCTGACTAAGCGTGGTATAGCCATAAGGTGTATTTTCAGGGCAAAGGAACTTTTTCAGGCCATAACCGGTTGGACGGCTATTTGTTGGAAAATGCACGTTACCACCGCCCCAGTCAGGATGGTCAACAAAAACGGTCTTGGATAACCTTGGATCTCTGTTTGAAAAAGGATTTGCGGTATCAGTAAGCGGTGAAACACCCCATGGCAGTCCGTCTGTACATTCAAACGAATTAACAAAACTTTTAAGCGGACTCACCACAATCCAGTCGCCATAAATTAAATCGGCTGCATAGGTAGGAACATTGTCGGGTGCCAGATAATTTACCGAATAGATAATTTCAGTATTGCTGCTCTGTCCTTTATCCTGGAATACCGCTTCAAAAACAGGACTCAATGAATATTGAGGGATTACCTGCAAACACAAATCTTTCACTTGTGTCAACTTTTCAATATTCGGTGTTCCGCTATTTCCATATGCATCATAAATCAAAACGCGGGCTTTTAAAGCCTGTGCGGTTGATTTGGTTACATGTCCGGTATTTTGAAAGTAAGGAACTGAATTCAGATTGGCAATTGCAAAATCAAGATCGGTAATTACCTGAGCCAGGATCTGAGCTGCAGCAACTTTCGGTTGTTCCTGTGTTTCAAGGGTTAATGGCTCAAGAACAAGAGGCACATCTCCATAAGCACAATATAATTGAAAATAATAAAAAGCCCTCAAAAAGCGAATTTCGGCTTCCGCTCTTTTTTTATCAGCATCCGGGAAATCGGTTCCCTTGTATACACTCAATTCTTTCAGAAAAATATTTCCCCTGGCTATCGCCTGATAACTAAGCGAATATACCAATGAAATGTAACCGCCTGTTGTTGAGCTGATGTCTCCGGAAGCAATTGCTTTTGAGCTGAAATTATTGTGCTGCCCAAAAGAATTGTCGGTAATACAATCCCAGTTGGGAAGTAAATAGGACCATATTCCTCCGGTTGTATTAAGTCCGTAATTAGCGGTTAACGCCATGTCAAAATCTGCTTTGGATTTCCAGAAGGTACTTGAAGAAATCTGATCCAGTGGATTTCTTTCAAGATAATTATCACATCCGCTTAAAAGAAGGATGGATATTACGAAGATTGGTATTATATATCTTTTCATGTCTATTAGTTTTTAAAATTTAACATTTACGCCAAAAGAATAAATCTTATTCTGAGGGTAGTTTACGAATGACCCGCTACCACCACGTTCAGGATCTAAACCAGGATACTTGGTCAGTGTAACAAGATTATCTCCCGAAAAATACAATCTTAATTGCTGTATTCCAGCACGTTGTGTTAAATGATTAGGAAGTGTATAACCAAAAGTTAAATTTTTAAGTCTGAAATATGAACCATCCTGGAGATACCATGAAGAATTGCGTCTTATACGTTCAGGCGCACCCCATCCCCAATACATGCGGGGCATTGTAGTTGAAGGATTGGATTCAGTCCAGCGGTCACGCCAGTCGGTTGTTGGAGGCGAACCCTGAACAAAAGGAATTGTTCCCCAGTTATTTACGAAATACTTAACATTTTCAACTCCCTGGAATTGTGCCGACAAATCAAAACCTTTCCAGTTGGAAGACAAATTAAATGCATAATTAAATGCGGGATATCTTCCTGAAATTGGGATTCGGTCGTCGTTATTCACTTTACCATCTTTATTTGCATCTTTAAATTTCAAATCGCCTGGAACCGTTGCATCGGTAAATTGTTTTGGAGAATTGGCAATTTCGGTAGTTGACTGAAAAATTCCGATCCACTCCAGCATATAAAATGAATCCCATTCATAACCTTCTTCTCTTAAAGAATAGCCACTGATTTCACGTGCTCCAAAATCAACCAGTTTATTCTTATAATGGTCAATATTAAATCCGAGGTTGTAATTCAATCCTGAAAAAGTTCCGGAATTAACGCGGTTGGTATATTGAAGACCAAGCTCAACGCCTGAATTTTCCATGGTACCATTGTTCACCGTTGGTGGGTTTAATCCAACCGTACCTGTAACCTGAGAACCCCTTAAAATATCTGTTGTACTTTTCTTATACCAGTCAAAGGTTACATTCAATCCCTGAAATGCAGTAAGGTCAAAACCAAAGTCAAGGATGGAAGTAGTTTCCCACATGATATTTGGATTGGCCAAACTTGTTTGTGCAACACCTGAAGATAAACTTGCATCGTTAAATGAATAGTTGCTGGTTAAAGCCAGAATTGATTGGTATGGATACAGACCAATGTTCTGATTTCCAAGCTCTCCGTACGAACCTCTGATTTTCAAACTGTTCAGCCAGCTTAGATCAAGATCTTTCACAAACTGTTCTTCGGTAACCCTCCAGCCAGCTGAAAATGACGGGAAAACACCCCAGCGGGAATCCGGATTTAACCGGGAAGTACCGTCATACCTTAAGTTTGCTTCCAAAAGATAACGATCTTTAAAGTTGTACCCCAACCGACCAAAGAATGACATCATTGCCCATTCGTTTTGAGTCCCGGTTGCTTGCTGTACCGATGGACTTCCGGCATTAAGCTGCCTGAGAACATCACTTGGATAGTTTTTTCTATATCCGTTTAAATATTGATATACATTGTCTTCCATACTGTACCCTGCCTGTGCAGACACCTTATGTCCATCGCCAATTCCCAGATCATAATTTAAGTAGGTATAAAGATTTTTATATACATTTTGGTCATCCCGAACAATTAACCCTGAACCACCAACATCTAACAAAGTCATAAATGCATTTGTCCGGAAATTGTATAATGGAACCTGAGCTCTAAAATCGTAGTACTTGCTAAAGTCTAAATTAACAGCAGCTTTTGTGTACCATTTTAACCCTTTAAGTAGTTGTATGTCAAGCCATCCCTGCGATGAAATAACGTAATCGTCGGTATTTCTGTTGACCTTATTGTCGATAATTGCAATAGGGCTTTTGTTGTTATACTCAAAGTCGTAGGCTTTAAATGTATATCTGCCGCTGCCGTCAGCAAGCTGTGGCGAGTAGGTCGGGGCTTGTGACATAGCTGCCAGGAATGTGTCGGCTGCTCCCTGCCGGGGTGCAGATTTCACACCTTTTTTTACTGAAAAATTTGCTCCAAATTTAATTTTATCATTCACCTGCGAGCTTAGGTTAACCCGAATGTTGTACTTTTCATAGTTAAACCCTTTCATGATACCTTCCTGATTTACATACCCCAGAGAGATGTCAAATCTTGTTCCGCCGGTACCGCCACTAAAACTTAAGTTATGAGTTTGGGTAGGAGCAGGATTGAATATCAGGTCAAGCCAATCAGTATTTGGATACAAATTGCGGTCAGTGGCATTGCGGTATGTATTTATTATATCCTGACTGTAAAGTCCCGATGTTAATCCGGAGTTGAGCCTTGCCTCATTAAACATTTCCATGTACTCGGCTGAGTTTGTTATCAGTTCATACATTTTAGTGGCCGAATGAACACCATAATTTCCACTGTATTCCATGCTGATTTTGCCTTCTTTGCCCGATTTTGTGGTTACCAGAATAACACCGTTGGCAGCTCTTGCTCCATAAATTGAAGCAGAAGCAGCATCTTTCAAAACTGAAATATTTTCAATGTTATTAGGGTTTAAGTCGGAAAGGTTACCCTGAACTCCGTCAATTAATACCAATGGGTTTGAGCCGGCACTACTGAAGGTTCCTGTACCACGAATACGAATTGATACCCCCTCGTTGCCTGGTTCTCCTGAATTTTGGGTAACCTGAACTCCCGGCATCAATCCTTGTATCATGGTTCCTGCATTTGTTACAGGGCGTTTGATCATATCAGCGCCACTAACAGTGGCAATAGCTCCTGTCAGATTAACTTTTTTCTGTGTACCGTAACCGATGGCCACCACTTCTTCAATTCCAATTGCATCTTCGGTAAGCGTAACATTGATGTTTGTTTTTCCTCCAACTGCCACTTCCTGCATTTTCATTCCCACAAACGAAAACTGCAATGTGGCATTTTCAGGAACATTGGATAAAGAATAATTCCCATTACCATCAGTAATGGTTCCATTGGTGGTTCCCTTTATTACAACCGACACTCCGGGTATTGCACCACCTGAGATATCGGTTACTTTACCCGAAACCTTACTGGCTTGTTGAGAAAAAGCACTGTTTGTGTTTTCGTTAAAAAGCAGGATTTGCCTGTTTACAATCCTGAAATTGACCTCTGTTCCTTCAAATAGTTTTTGAAGCACCTGATCGATGTTCATAGAGTTCACTTCCATATTCACTTTACGCTCAACATCCACCTGTTTGTTGTCGAACATGAAAAAGAACTCGCTCTGGTTTTCGATCTGATTGAGGACTTCCTTCACCTGTGTGTTTTGAACCTTCAGGTTGAGTTTGGTTTTTTGTGCATAACTGCTTGAGTAGGCACTAAAAACACTGAGAACCATTAGAAATAGCGTTAGTCGCATAGCTAAAAGAATTTTTTGTGCAAACGGATTTACCCGCCACACACGCATTAAATTTTTTTTCATAATTTTGAATGTTTTAGTTTTTGAATTTTTGATGCAGTACTTTTTCTCAGGAAGCCATTTGCATCTCAAATTCGGTTCAACAATAAAACTAGCTTAGAACAGGGAGCCTCGAACGCTTCCTGTTTTTTTTTGATACTTGATTACTTCATCTTTTTTTATATTTAATAGTTACTTGTTCTCCTTCAATCTTGTATTGAATAGGCGTGATGTATGAAATCAGTTCCATTACTTCGCGCAAACTTTCGGTTTTCACTTTAAACGTATAGTTGTGTCTGTAATATAAGTTTTGATCGAGCTGAATTTTCACCCCGTACCATTTCTCCAGGTAATGGATCACTTCTTCAAATGGCTGGTTGTCGAATATCAGCATATTGTTCAGCCAGGCGGTTAATGCTTCCATATTTTCGGCTTGCTGCACAAGATATTTCCCATCGTTGTAAACCAATTGCTGTCCGGGTTTTAAGTTCGAAATCATTTTATCCTGAAGATTTAATACCTGAACTTTTCCTGATACCAAAGTCACATCAGCCATGTCTTTTGCATTGTCTTCATTGATATTGAAGCGGGTGCCAAAAACCTTTACTTTAAATTTTGAACCGCTAACTACGAATGGATGCTCCGGATCTTTTACCACATCAAAAAAACATTCACCTTTCATGGTAACCTGCCTGTTTTCAGTCGTATAGTCCGATGGGTATTGAATTTCGGAACCTGAATTGAGCCAAACATAAGTGCTGTCGGGCAAAACGATTTGTGTTTTGTTACCTTCGGGAGCAATAATTTTGGTGTAGCTTATCCTTTCAGTTTGACTCAGAAAACCATCACCCAAACCAATTCCGGCCAGAAAAACCAGCGCCAGAATAGCGGCGGCGGCGGCCCACCTGAAATAAATGTTCTGAATCGCTTTTTGTTTTGGTTGATAATTGATCCGTTTCATCAGCTTTTGCCAGTTGATGGTCATATCAGGCTGGTAGAATTCGGTTTTATTTTTGGTAAGCGACCAGGTATTCACAATCTCCGATAAAATCAACGGATGTTCGGGCGAACCTTTCAGCCAATCCTGAATTTGCTTCTTCTGCTCCTGATCAGCATCGTTTTTTAACTTTGCTGAAATCGCCTCCCACGGTATATTTTTTAGTTCCATAATTTTGTCTTATTTGTATATGTCGCTAAAAACGGAAAAATCCCTCAATCGAAATTAAGGGATTTTTTCATTTATTTTAACTCTAATTTTTATACGACTAAATATCAATTATTTAAGCCATCTA
This sequence comes from Prolixibacteraceae bacterium, assembly GCA_036834745.1. Lineage (GTDB taxonomy): Bacteria > Bacteroidota > Bacteroidia > Bacteroidales > Prolixibacteraceae > Aquipluma. The sequence continues at coordinate 14,407 of DAITNH010000015.1, read as the reverse complement.
ATTTTCAAGATTTAATAAGGAATGATTCTTATTTTTTGATTCATTTTTTGTACTTTTCAACCCTTGCATCGTTAATAACACCCTGCCAATTCAGCCCGAAAGCAAAATCGTAGGTATTTCCTTCCGAATCCACATGACATTTCATGTCGCGCGGAACATCTTCCGATTGCTCCTCAACGGTTTTCATGTTGGCAGGCATCTGGAACGGCAACAAGGCCGAAGGTTCGGCGGCGCCGGTAATAATATCCATCAACGCCTGATCCTGGACTCCCATGTGGATCAGAATTGCGTTTGCACTTTTTTCAATCTCTGTAAAAATCATAGGGTTCGCAACTTTTACAATTACGATTACAGGTTTTGCACCCATTTTGGCTCTGGTTTCGGTCACCGTTTTCATATCCTGAATATTCGAAGCGGTCGTGGTTTTTCCTTTGTACGAACGGTTTGTAAACGATTCGAACGGGCTTCCACCTGCGATACTTGTTTCGCGGGCAAAGTCGGCTTTGTATGGACCATATTGCAAACTAATCGGCACATAACCGTTGCCATTCTTATTCGCATCTTCGGGCGAATAACCAACTCCGCCTTTCGGGCTGTCGATGCAAACCAGAGCAAGGTCAGCGTCTTCTGGTTTTTCAACCACCTGAAAATATTTTTTGGCGACTTCCGGATTGACTGCATCTTTCCAGCTTTCAGGGGTTTCCACACCAAACCAGTTTCGTCCGGCAGGAATTAGTTTTTTCGGAATGTAAACTTTCACCTGTTTTTGCACCGGAAGTGTTTTCTGCTGATTTTTCAGCATCACCACCGACCGCAACTGAGCATCGTATCCGGCTTTCATAAAATCAGGATTACCCACTGTCTTTTCGGTTTCAGCCACATCTAGATAAGCATTTTCGAACAGGCCCACACGGAAAATATTCCGGAGTAAACGTACAGCCGATTGCTCAAAACGTGTACGCATAAACTCTTCGCCATGTGCGGCAACACCCATTTTGTAGGCTTCAATAACCGGTCCCATTTCATTGTTTCCACCAAACTGGTCAACTCCAGCTTCAATGGCTTTGTAGTGACGTTCGGCTACAGTCAATTTTTCTACGCCCCAGCTTTTCCCGGCGAATGTGTAAACGTTTGGAACATCAGCGGTGATCATCCAGTCGGTACAAACCACGCCATCGTATCCATATTTGCCACGAAGCAAATCGGTAATCAGGTATTTATTGTAGGCGTTGCCCACATTTTCGCCATTCACAGTATCCTGATTGTACGAAATCGTATAATATGGCATCACTGCTGAAGCCATTTTTGTTGCACCTTCAAGCTTGAAAGCCCCTTCAGTAAAGGGTTTTAAATGATCATTCAGATTTTTTCCCGGGTAAACAGCATAAGCACCATATCCAAAATGGCCATCGCGACCACCTTCTTCAGGACCACCGCCCGGCCAGTGTTTCACCATTGCATTTACACTTTTGTAGCCCCAGCCATCCGAAATTTCGGCAGTTCCGGCCGAAGTTTGAAAACCATCGACATAAGCTCTGGCCATATCGGCAGTCAGGTTTGGCTCTTCGCCCATCGTTCCGTCGAAACGGCTCCAACGTGGTTCGGTACCCAAATCAATTTGTGGTGAAAGCGCTGTTGCGATTCCCAATGCGCGGTATTCAGCAGCGGCAATTTCGCCAAACTGTTTCATCAGCTGCGGATCGAACGATGCTGCGATCCCCAGCGTTCCGGGCCACATCGAGATTTTACCACCAGCTCCGGCATTAAATTCGGCATACGAATCGCTTCCGTGGCGCGGATCGGAACTATTGTTGGATGGAATTCCCAAACCAATTCCTTCGACCAAAGCCTGCGCATTGTTGTTCCACTGAGCCGAAATTGCCGGGCTTTGAACGGATGTAATTAGCACATGGCGAAGGTTATCTTCGGTTAAAAATTTCTTTTGCTGATCGGATAAATCGCTGGCTACGGCGCCACTTTCCATAAAAGGTTTCAAATTGTAAGTTCCGCCAAACGGACCATTACTGCCTGCCGGAATTGACTGATGACCACTGTAAAGCATCAATCCTGCAATTTGATCGACCGACATTTTTGAAGCGAGGTCTTTGGCTCGTTCGTCAACCGGCAAACGCCAGTCTTCGTATGCATCTAGCGTTCCGTTTTTGTTCAGGTCTTTAAATGCCAAACGGTCAACAGTCAGAATTTGTACTCCTGAAGTGGGTGAATAACCCAGGGTTTGTCCACCTTCATTGCTGATTTGTTTGAATGTTCCTTTATCGGCTTCAGTCCATTTAGGACTACATCCGTAGCCTAAAAGCAACGAGGCAAAAAGTCCAAAAGCACAAAGTTTAGTTAAGTTTTTCATTTGCGTATATTTTATATCGACGTTCTACAATTTGATTATTAATCACATAAACACATTATAAAAGAACTTTTGTTGTGTTAATGATCCTTTGACGCAGCGTCATGCCGAACTTGTTTCGGCATCCCTTCTATGATGGGACCCCGAAATAAATCGGGGTGACTGGAACCCGAGAAAATCGAGTTGAAACAACGCTATGTGGACTATGTGTCTATGTGGTTTCCATGATTATTTTGAAACCAGCTTGTTGATTTCCCTTGAAGGAACCAGAGCTTTCGTCACTTTTCCTGCATTCAGTTCGTTTGCAATCTTAAAGTTCGCTGTTTGTTTGATCGCCAATGACGAGGCGCCAATTTTCAGCGTATAGTTTCCGGCTTCGGCAATCCACGACGAAGTCGATTCGTCGAACGAAGCAAAATCTTTGGCCTCAATGGTGAAATTCATGGTTTGCGATTCGCCCGGTTGCAGCAATTTCGTTTTTGCAAATGCAGCCAATGTTTCCTCAGGCTTTTTCATTTTTCCTGAAGGTGCACCCACATAAAGCTGAACAACTTCGCGGCCAGCCACTTTTCCTGAATTTTTCACAACCACCGTAACAGTGAGTTTACCGGTAAAGTCAGATTTACCCGATTTCAGGTTAGAGTAATCGAATTTTGTGTACGACAATCCATAGCCAAATTCGTAAGCAACAGGTACTTTGAAAGTGTTGTAATAGCGATAACCCACGTAAATATCGTCTTCGTAAACCATTTCCCATGGAACCCTCTTCATAAACGAGAATCCTGAAAGGTCGGCTGCATCGTCTTTCTTATCCGATTTTTCGGCAACACCCGGAAAATTTTTGGCTGATGGCGAATCGCCGTATGTCATTGGGATGGTGACCGCCAGTTTTCCTGATGGATTTACTTTTCCTTTCAGCACATCAACCACCGAATTTCCGCCTTCCTGACCGGGAAGCCAGGCCACTAAAATCGCATCGGGCATCGAACGCCAGCTGGCCACTTCAACCACTCCTGCCACATTCAGCACAACTATTGCCTTTTTCCTTTTGGCATGAAAAGCTTCAGTAACATTTTTAATCATCTCTTTCTCAGTAGCAGTCAATCGGAAATCTCCTTCTGTATCTGTACGATCCGCGCCTTCACCGGCATTCCGGCCAATTGTGATCAGAGCCATATCCGATTTATCGGCCATTGTTTTTGCCAATTCTACCGGAACAGCCATTTCTGTAATTGGTTCTTTACCTCCCATCATTGCAGCAATCGGGTTTTTGGGTTTACCTTGTTTAGCCTTTGCTTCCGTCATATAAGTCTTATACGCATTTGTCAGGTTGGCATCCGGAGTGTAATCTCCGTTTGTCAGTCCATCAATCAGCGAAACGGTATAGGCTTCATTTACATCTCCACTTCCGGTTCCTCCTGAAATAAAATCGTACGAGGTATTTCCGAAAGCCGCGATATTTTTAACGGTTGACGGAATTGGCAGCGCGTTTGACTTGTTTTCAAGCAACACCATTCCATCGGTTGCAGCCTGACGGGTAACCGCTGCATGGGCTTTTAAATCAGGAGTATTTGAATACTTGTAATTGTTGTAGCGTGGAGCTTTCAGCATAATATTCAAAATGCGGGAAACATTCAGGTCTAAAACCTTCACATCGAGTTTTCCGGCTTTCACTGCATCAATAATTTCCTGAATTTGTTTGGGCTGGCCCGGCTGAATCATGTCATTTCCGGCAATCATCTGGGCAACTACATCGCTTCCTCCACCCCAATCGGTCATCACATAACCCTGAAATTTCCAATCGTCGCGCAATATCTTAGTCAGCAAATCATGACTTTCAGAAGTGTAGGTGCCATTGATTTTGTTGTAAGAAGACATTACCGTCCAGGGTTGAGATTCTTTCACCGCAATTTCGAAACCTTTCAGGTAAATCTCGCGCAAAGCACGTTCGCTCACAATCGTGTTTACCGTCATGCGGTTGGTTTCCGAGTTGTTGGCCGCAAAGTGTTTGATGGAAGTTCCAACACCATTCGACTGGATTCCCTTCACCATCGCGGCTGCAATCTTACCGGCAATTAATGGATCTTCGGAATAATATTCGAAGTTACGCCCACAAAGCGGGTCGCGCTGAATATTCAGTGCCGGAGCCAGCAAAATATCCGAACCGTATTCTTTAACCTCTTTGCCCATGGCCTGCCCAACGCTGTAAACGAGTTCGGTGTCCCAGGTTGAAGCCAACACTGTTCCGATCGGGAACGCGGTGCAATAATAGGTTTTCTCTTCCCCTTTGCGTTTGGGCTGAATTCGCAATCCGGCAGGTCCATCGCTTAAAACCTGTGAGGAAATTCCCAATTCAGGAAATTCAGAAGAAACGCCGGCGGCTCCCGGCAAATACATCCGAATCCGTTTGACCATCTCATTATATACCGGATCTTTTGTGTTGACATCACCACCGAATCCCGGAGGCATTTTGGCTTTTATTGAATCCGGAAGTTCAAAAAACATCCCTGTTCCAATCACCAGTTGAGCTTTCTGGTCGAGGGTCATTTTTGAAACAAAGCTCTGCACCTTCTGAGCATCGGCAGTATTTTGACAGTTTACTTTTGTTGTCGAAACTAACAGAACCAACGATAAAACCACAGTAAAAACCATGGTTCTTTTAATCCAATTCATTTTCATAAAATCTATCTTTTAAATTAAAAATTCTTTGTGTCAATACGACGCAATGATAGTAGAATAATTGTAGAATTCAAAATCGAAGAACCACTAAAATGATATAAATATCAGCATTTTAGACCCAAAAGACATATTCTACAACAGGTTTTCTGTTTCCTGATGTTCGGGGAATAAATAAAAATTCCCAACTCCTGAAATCCCATTCTGAAAATGAATTTCAAAATGTGGTTTCAAAAGATGGGAAACTTTCAAATAAAAAGACAGTCAGGATCAGATCAATTTCCTCGCTTCGCGATCCGGATCATCTTTCAATTCTGATTGATCGTTCAGGATCATGGTTTCGCCTTTTTCCGCAGTATACACTTTCCACTCCGGAAGTCCGCCCTTATTGGGATTACCGGTTTTCATGAATTGAAGCAAAGCGCCCGACATTTTTTCAGACAAAGCCCGTGGACGTTTTCCGCCGCCGGTATGAGTGAGCATTAAATCGGTATTGGCAAACCAGAAACAGATGTCGAGACAGTGGAAGGCACGCATCCGGTTATCGAACAATGGTGGCTCCCAGCCAAACCAAGCCAGATAAACCGGAGCTTTTTGCCCGGATTTTGCGTTGGCAGTTTCAACTGCGCCTTTGCGGTTGCTGCTCACCAGCGTCATAATTTCTATCGGTTTTGTTGTTGGATATATTTTGGCATAAGCGTCATAAACAGTTGCTGCTTTGTCGCCCAATCCGCCACCAAAACCGGCACGTTCTTTCAAGGCATCGATAGCCTTTTCGCGGGTTATCTTTTCCATTTCGGGCATGGTGCGCGCCATTCCCCATTCGTGGAAAGTGGTGCAAATCAACATCGGGACATCGGATGAAAGACCTGTCGCATCGGCATAGAACTGACCTTTGGTAATATTCACGCCATCAGCTACCGGACTGAAACCACCACGTACTCCAGTTCCTGAATTTTCAGCAGCAAATTTTCTTGCGGCACTATTGGCCAATATAAGGTAATCTTTCCAGGGCATTTCCTGAAGCTTATCGACTTCGGAAGCATTGAGCCCGGCTTCTTTCAGAATGTATTCACCCAAGTTTTGAGAAGCCGTTTGATCCATTGCTTTCACTGTTGAGCCACTCAACGGAACTACTTTATGGAACAACCCTTTTGCTTTTGGCATGGCCGCCAAAACACAAACTTTGGCGCCACCACCCGATTGTCCCATGATGGTAACATTTCCGGGATCGCCTCCGAAATTGGCAATGTTGTCGCGCACCCATTCGAGCGAAGCAACCATATCCAAAGCGCCAACATTTCCAGAATCAGCAAATTTTGACCCGCCCACTCCGGATAAATCGCTGAAACCAATCGGTCCCAAACGGTGGTTAATGGAAACAAAAACGATATCGCCTTTGCGGCTGAGGTTTTCTCCGTCGTACCCGTCCTGTTCAATGCCGTTTCCGTTGGTGTAACCGCCACCATGCAGCCAAACCAGTACCGGACGTTTTTTGGTATCAACCGCCGGTGTCCAGATATTCAGTTTCAGGCAATCTTCGCTCACATCGTCGTAGTTCCAATGATCCACAAACGACGAATACGCGTTGGCATACCGGTTGTCCATGATTTGCGGAGCAGTATTTCCCCACCAAACGGTTGGCAAAGTATCGGTCCAGGGTTTTGGAGCTTGTGGCGGCATAAAACGGTTTTTACCTGAGGTATCAGCGCCATAAGGAATTCCGCGGTAGCAGGTTATTCCTCTCAGGATAAAGCCCTTTACCTTTCCGTACTTGGTTTCAGCGATGGCAATGTTATCGCCTACCAGCAATTGCTGATCATCATCTTCAGCCTTTGACAAATTCGATGCGTTGGAAATAAACGGCATGGATGATAATCCAAGTCCGGCTGCTCCCACGCCCAGAGTCTGGAAGAAATTACGTCTGTTGGTTTTCATTGGTTTTGGTTTTAGTAATTGAGTATGAGCCTATTTAAGTGCGATCTGTTTTTTTAATTTAATTTCACCGGCTGAAGCACCAATCTGCAATTCAATGTTGCAAAGGTCGTCGTCCCACGCCTGCTTTTTCTCATTCCAGTATTGCAGGTTTTTTACCGGAATTTCGAGGGTCACGGTTTTACTTTCGCCCGGATTGAGCGGAACTCTGGCAAATGCCTTCAGTTCTTTTTCAGGCCATTCAACTGAAGGATTGATGCGGTGAACATACACCTGCGCAACTTCTTCTGCAGCCACTTTTCCGGTATTTTTTAATGTAACCGAAACTGCAATCACATCGTCTTTGCCATACTTTTTCTTGTCAGTTTTCAGCTTGGAATATTTAAAAGTAGTGTATGTGAGCCCGTAACCAAACGGGTACATCACCGGAAGCTTCTTTGTATCGAACCAACGATAACCTACCAGCGATTCTTCAGAATAAAGAGCGGTATTCGGGTCGTCGCTTTTGGCGGCTTCCTCTTTTGGTTTTTCGACAGCTTCGGTTTCTGAAACAAGGTTGGCAAAAACGTCAGCATTCTTTCCTCCCTGAGGAAAATTTCCCAGCGCATAAGCCGGTGAATCCTCCAGTTTTACAGGCAAAGTGAAAGGCAAACGTCCGCTTGGGGAAATATTTCCAACAAGCACATCGGCCAAAGCATTTCCACCTTCGGTACCATTAAACCACGAAATAAGCAGCGCTTTTGATACTTGTTTCACCACATTCAAATCGTTCGGAGCGCCACTCGTCAACACGGTTACAATGTTCGGGTTCACTTCAGCAATTTTTTTGATCAGTTCATCCTGACCTGAAGGAAGGAAAATATCTTTCCGGTCACTTCCTTCGGTTTCAACGGCTCGGTTATTCCCGCCAATAAAAAGAATAATATCGGCTTTTGCAGCCACTTCAAGGGCTTCTTTGGTGAGTTTTTCAGCAATAACTTTCTTTTCCTGAGTTTGTTTTTCAAGTTCTTCAGGTGTTTTTTTTCTGAACATATCGGCAAAGCTGAAAACAACCGGGTCGTATCCTTGTGCAAAAAGGATTTCAGCCTTATCGCCCATCCGGTTTTTTAATCCTTCAAGCGGAGTAACTTCATACAATGTTTTCACACCGGCACCCATTCCGCCTGATCCCATTATTTGTGTTGCGTTGGCGCCAATCACTGCAATTACAGGTTTGTTTTTCAACTGCAATGGAAGAACGTCCTCATTTTTCAGCAAAACAATTGATTTGCTGGCCACTTCATAAGCTATTTTCTGCTGAGCCGGTTGAGAAGTCATTTCTGTATTTGCTTCTTTTTCAGGAATTGCTTTGATGGCCAACCTGACACGCAAAATTTCACGGACACGGAGGTTGATTATTTCTTCGGAAACCTTTCCTGCTTTTACCGAATCGAGCAAAGCCTGACCGAAATATTTTTTATCCGGCATTTCAACATTGAGCCCGTTTTTTATGGAATGAACTGTGCTGTGGGTTCCGCCCCAGTCGGAGATAACCATTCCGGCAAAGCCCCATTCGTCGCGGAGAATTTTGTTGAGCAGGATGTCATTTTCGGCACACCACCAGCCGTTTACTTTGTTGTAGGCCGACATAGCCCCAAAAGCATCGGCTTCTTCAACGGCAGCTCTGAATGGCGGAAGATAAATCTCACGCATGGCGCGTTCCCCGACAATTACATTCACCGTTCCACGGTTGTTTTCCTGGTTGTTCAGGGCAAAATGTTTCAGACAAACTGCCACTCCATTGTCTTGCGCACCTTTGGTATAACCAACGGCCAATTGCGCGCTTAGAAACGGATCTTCGCTTAAATATTCATACGTTCTTCCACCGGTTGGAATCCGCTGGATATTGATGGCTGGCCCAAGTATCATATCTTTCCCGCGTAACCGAGTTTCACGGGCCATACCGGTACCGTAACTATAAGCCAGTTCTGGGCTCCAGGTTGCCGCCAGCGCTGAACCTGTTGGGAAAAATGTAGCCTTATCTTTTTCCCAGTTCAAAGGCATCCATCCGTTGGGCTGCATTTCCTCGCGGACACCAAATGGTCCGTCAGCATATCTCATGTCGGCAATTCCCAGTCGTTCAACACCCGCTGAAACGAACATGTGTTTGGCATGAAGCATATTCACTTTTTCTTCAAGTGTCATCTGGCTGATAATGCCATCAATCTGTTTGTCGTACTGAAGCAGGGCTGACTTGTGTGGTTTTGTAGCAGAAACTGCCAATGGGATTGCAATTGCCGCAAGAGCTAAAATTTTTGATAATCTCATCGAATTGAATTTTATTGTTTTTTAGGATATTTTAAAAGTCCGCAATATTCGGAAAAAGTTACAGATATTCTCAATTTTATCTTTTCAGATGGGCTGTAAGAAATCCATTGTATTGGTATTTATTTGTTCTTTAAAGAACCCAGCGGGTTCGTATGTTTATAGAAAGTGGTCGAACCAACATACGTACTACCCCCTAGGGGTAGAATCTACAATACAGGATTATCGTTCTATAAACATACAATTCCTCTGGAATTAAAAACAGAACGAATTTATTTCAATACAAATGTCAATTTTTGACAGCCCACCTTTCAGGATTTCCACAGACAGAAAGTCTGAAGGACTTTAATTTGAATAGCCTTTTCCTAATTTTTCAATTCACTTCATTTAAGAATTTCAGTTGCTCCGAATATGGAAGCGGAGCAGCTTTAACCTCATCTCCCAATTCAATCACTTCGGGTTGGCTATCATTAAAAACCGGCCAAAGAGGTAAGCCTTCGCCATTGGGATCGCCGTTTTTGGCAAAGTTCACCCAATAGCTGCTCATGGCTTCTTCCAATTTAAAATCCACCTCTGTAAATGGGCGGTCCCAAAATTTCAGGGTATGTAAAGCATAGCCAAACTCTGCTGAATGGAATGCGCCGTAATTGGGCTCTCCGGGCGGAACCCGCTTGAAATAATAAAGATAAGCCTTTCCTGTTCCGCGACTGGTTTGCATTCTTGCCCAGGTATAGTTGTGCCATCCGAAACGAAGTTGCGAAAGTAATTTCTGCGATTGGCCTGCTTCAACATCGGTATTCGCAGGGAAAATCTGAAGGTATTTTTCGGCCTTGTCGCCATATTGACTTTTAGCGGTCGCTTTAAACTGTTCGGCTGACGGAAGTGGCCCAAACGAAACACCATCGTCGGCATTCCAGCCCGAAATAAGCGAAACATCGTTTTGCTTTCCGGCAGCAAATGTTTCGTAAACCGGAGGGATTACAACACGATCGACCACAATACCAAAACGTCCGGAAATTTTCAACAGCGAATCGGCTGGAATAGCGCGAAGCTCAGCCATTGAAGTTTTACCCATTTTTTCTGTCAGTTGCTTACCACCCTCTTCGGCAGCCTGCAAGGTTTGCCCCAACATCAAATCTTTTCCAAACATGCCGCCGCTCTGTGCAATGGCTTTGTGAAACAAACCTTTTGCCATTGGCGAAACTACCAGCATATTCACGCTAAAGGAACCGGCCGATTGTCCGGCAATGGTCACATTGTTTGGATCTCCACCAAAGGCAGCAATGTTGTCTTTCACCCATTGAAGGGCAGCAATCTGATCGAGAATACCATAATTGCCCGATGTTTTCAGGTCTGATTCTGCCGAAAGTTCGGGATGTGCCATAAATCCGAGAATCCCCAAACGATAGTTGATCGTAACAAATACCACTCCTTTGCGCGCCATTCCTTCGCCATTGTACAACGGGACCGTTCCTGAACCTCCGGTAAACGCGCCACCATGAATCCAAACCATCACCGGAAGCTTATCCTGAGCTGTTTTGGCAGCGGTCCACACATTCAGGTAAAGACAATCTTCACTAAGTGGCGATTCAGGAGCCATAAACTCTTTCGACCAGCACATGAATGGTTTTGGAGGCGCCTGCATGGCCGAAGCCGGCGGAGTCACACATGCACGAACGCCGTCCCATGAAGCAACCGGTTGAGGAGCTTTCCATCGCAAATCACCAACAGGTGGCGCAGCAAACGGAACCCCCATAAAGATCTTTACAACCTGGTCATCGGAAGTTTTTCCTGAAATTGTGCCAGCCTGTGTTTTTACTGAATTGACATCAACAGATTCTGTTTTCGGACCTGAAGTACAGGAAAATAGAAATGAAATCAGCAAGAAATAAAGAATACGATTCATGAATCAGGTTTTTGAATGTTTCTAAAATTATCGGAACAGCATCGGGGCAAATTCTGCCAGGTTATGCCTCCATGTTATGAAAGTATGCCCTGCCGGATAGCTGTTCGTTTGGTATTTTATCCCGAATTTATCAAACAGAGCCTTGGTATTTTCACCGTTTTTGTAGGCAATGTCTTTCTCACCTCCCATCGCAATCCAGAAAAGTTTCAGTTTATTGATCTCCGGATTTTTCAGATTGGCAGCCTGTTTTTCCTCCAATTCTTTCAGGTTGTCAGGAAAAAACCCAGTACTCAAAGGCAAAATGCAGGCAAACTTTTCAGGATAGAACAATGCCATATTTAAAGCTTGTAAACCGCCCATTGAAAGTCCGGCATAGGCACGGCTTTCGCGCGATGCATTTACATTGTAATGCGATTCAACGTAAGGAACCAGGTCTTTGAAGAAATAGCTGTAATACGGATCGGCATCAACATCCACGCCTGAAAAGAAAGCACCGCCAGGATTTCCGAATGGCATAACCACAATCATGGGTTTCATTTTTCCTTCGGCCAGCAGGTTATCGAGAATAAAATTGGCCCGTCCGCCAGTTGCCCATGAAGCATCGTTGTCGCCACCGCCATGTTGCAGATAAAGCACCGGAAGTTTTTCCTTTATTTTTTCGTAATCCGGAGGCGTATAAATATGAACCCGGCTTGTTTTTCCCAAGGACTCGGCATAAAACCAAGCCTTTTCGAGGTTTCCGTGCGGAACGTTCTTTACTGCCAGATACTCCGATTCTTTTCCCGGAATTTCCAGCAGGTTTGAATATCCACCGGCACCTTCTTTTACCTGTATATTTTTAGGGTCAATAACCTTTAATCCATCTACTGAAAAATCGTAGGTATAAAGATCAGGAACGATCGGTCCAACAGTAACCGACCAAATTCCAAGCTCATCCTTCTGTAATTTCCGGCCACCATAACTATCCAGAAAGTCGCCAGAAACAGTTACTTCCGAAGCTTTTGGCGCATAAATACTTAATGTGACTTTTTTATCCGCCAAAATACGAATGGACTTTAATGTGTCGCCCGGAGTTGGTTTATAACCTGGCATTTGTGCGAAAGCCGCCCAAACAAAGCAAACCAGAACAATTGATGTTAATAGTTTTTTCACCGGTTTATTTTTTAGTTTATTTTTTCGGGATCGTAAACAATGCTGACGCTACCTTTGGTTGTAATCATCGGATTTTGAGTGCCTATTCCAACTTTCGTGGGATAAGGTTCTCCTTCGGGAGCAGTGCCTTTCGAAAGCTCTTCTGCCAATTGGCGCATCTCTGTCATATACGTTTTGTCGAACGCCTTTTTGACGTAAGGATAATGTCCGCAGTAAATTCTGGTGATTCCCTTGTCCATCAATGCCTCCATTTTACGGCACGATTCGGCGTAAATCGCCATGGAAACGTGCGGTAACAACTGCATCCAAACCTGTCCTGAACCAAAAGCATCGCCGGAATAACAGTTGCCTGTTTGTCTGTCGAGCAAAACAATGGAACCGGGAGTATGGCCGGGAGTGTGCAAAACCTCGATGGTTGTCCCTCCCAAATCGAACTTTTCACCATCTCTCACAAAGTTGACTTTTCCATTGTACTCAACATTCATCATCCTCATCAATATTGTATCGCCCGGATGAAAGTATATCTGATCGAAATATTTGATGTTCCCCGCGTGATCAGGATGTATATGTGTAACCATTACGATGAGCGGTTTTTTAGTAATTTGACTGATAACTTCATCCAGTTTTTCGCATTTGGTTCCGGCATCAATCAGCATCGCTTTTTTTGAGCCTTCGATGATGTACATGGTGGTATTGTCGGTAGTTTCAACCACCCACATATTCTTTTCAAGCTTTGTAATCGTGAGATCTTTGTTTTTGAATACTTCCTGCGCAGAAGCAAAAATCGCTGAAATCAGAATCAGCAATAAGGCAAGATTGGTTTTTAAGTTCATCGTTTTAAAATTTAGGTCCTTAGAAATCAGGAAAAGAAAAAGGTCATCAGGAATAACACTTTGCAATGTTGTTTCCCAATGACCCCTGACATTTTTTCTATTTGAATAAAAGAGGAGCGATTTGCGACAGATACACCCGCCAGTTGGTCCAGGTGTGTCCACCTTCGGTTTCAACATAAGTGTATTTCATTCCCATTTTGTCGAGTTTGGCACGATATTCTTCGCCCGATTTGTATAGGAAGTCGGTTTTCCCCATGCCAATCCAGTATAATTTGTAACCGTTTTTCATTTGAGCTTCCAAGGTAGAATCGAAGTTTTCGTAAACTTTTGAAGTGACATTTTCATTGGGAATAATGGCTGCCGAAAACAAGCCTACATAATCGAATGTATTTGGATAATACCTTGAAATATGCAATGAATGATAACCACCCATTGACAGACCCGCAATTGCACGACCCGATTTTTCAGCGTTTACACGATAATTGCTTTCAACGAATTTTATCACATCAGGAAAAGTTTCTTCGAATTTACCGTCCATGGTGTGATCCATCTGCATGCTTGGTTTAGTGAATCCCAGACTTGATTCACCGGGAGCAGCTTCCTGTGCCACGTTTCCGTTGGTCATTACCACAATCATCGGTTTTGCTTTTCCCTGAGCAATCAGGTTATCCAGAATTTGTGAAGTACGGCCAAGTGCAATCCAGGCTTCTTCGTCGCCACCCATTCCGTGCAATAAATAAAGTACCGGGTATTTCTCTTTGCTGGTTTCGTAACCGGCAGGAGTGTATATAGTTACACGGCGTGGCATCTCATTCCCGGGAGAATCGTACCAGCGGCGGGTTACTGAGCCGTGAGGAACTTTATTTACCTGGTACAAATCGGCTTTTCCACCGCCAACGATAAATACGTTGAACACCGAAGCCACATCGCGAATAATGTAAACATTGTTCGGATCGGTGGTTTTGAAACCATCAACAATTATCGTGTAGGAATACAAATCCGACTCAAGTGGCTGAGAGGTAAAAGTCCAGATTCCTTTTTCGTCTTTGGTCAGATTTGCCTTTCCAGGAACATCCATTACGCCCCATTGGGTTTTCATTTTTGCCGGGGGAAGGAAGTCGCCGGTAATCTGCACTGAATCGGCATCAGCAGCCTGAATGCGGAAAGTGACTGTGTGGTCGGCTTTTACTTCCGGAGAAATAATTGGGGCAGCTCCCCATAATGCCTGTTGGGCAAAAG
>DAITNH010000014.1:0-32230 GCA_036834745.1 Prolixibacteraceae bacterium | reverse complement strand
GCACTGGCTGGGTAAAACCCATCGACAGCAAAACCAAATCAAAATCCATCGCTTCAGATGTTCCGGGAACCTCTGTCATTACCCAGCGTCCGGATTCATCTTTGCCCCAATCAACTCCCACCAGTTCAACTTGTTTAAGCTGTCCATTCTCACCGATCATCCTTTTGGTAGATAAACTCCATCTGCGTTCACAACCTTCCATGTGCGAACTCGAAGTCCGCAGCGTCGCGGGCCAGTATGGCCATGGGTTGTTGTCCGCACGTTTTGATGTTGGTTTTGGCAGAATTTCTATCTGCGTAACACTTCTCGCCTTTTGACGAATCGAAGTTCCCACACAATCGGATCCAGTGTCGCCACCTCCAATTACAAGCACACGTTTGTCTTTGGCCAAAATGCTGATATCTTCAGGAATAATTTCGCCTGCAATCCGTTTATTCGACTGCATCAGAAATTCCATGGCATAATAAACACCTTTCAAACCGCGGCCTTCAACCGGTAAATCACGAGCTTGCTCAGCTCCATTGGCCAAAACTACTGCATCAAACTTAGCCAGCAATTCTTCCCGGCTGATGTCAACACCAACAGCTACATTGGGTTTAAAAATGATTCCTTCATCAAGAAAAATTGCCAAACGACGATCTATTACAGTTTTACTTAGTTTGAAATCAGGAATCCCGAAACGCAGCAAACCACCAATGGCTTTATTTTTCTCGAAAACAGTCACTTCATGGCCAGCCTGATTCAACAGATCGGCAGCCGAAAGTCCGGCAGGTCCGGAGCCCACAACTGCAACTTTTTTGCCTGTTCTAACTTCAGGAATACGTGGCTGCACAAACCCAAGATTGAAAGCATGCTCAACAGTTGATGCTTCGTTTTCGCGAATAGTTACAGCTTCGTCATGAATTGCCAGTACACAGGCTTTTTCGCAGGGAGCAGGACATACGCGACCGGTAAATTCAGGAAAACTGTTGCTCGAATGCAATACTTCGTAAGCGCCCTTCCAATCAGCTTTGTAAACCAGATCCTGCCATTCCGGAATTTTACTTCCGACAGGGCAACCCCAGTGGCAGAACGGAACACCGCAATCCATGCAGCGCGCAGCCTGTTCTTTACGGTCTTTGTCGTCGAGTGTTTGCTCCACTTCACCGTAGTCGTAAATTCTGTCATTCAGCGGACGATAACCTGCTTCTTTTCGTCCTATTGTCATGAAACCTTTTGGATTTCCCATGGTAATGTATATTATTATTTGTTATTCCTGATGTGTCGGATTGTCTTCAGTTAACTGAAGTTTTTTCTCCAACTCACGAAGTTTCAGCTCTTCAAGCACTTTCTTATATTCAAACGGAATGACCTTGACAAATTTTGGAAGGTATTCGTCCCAGTTAGTCAGTATTTTTGCCGCCATTGTACTTTGCGTATATAACAGGTGCTTGTTGATCAAATCCTGCAATTCGACGATATCGGCTTTGTCTTCAACCGGGCCAAGTTCAACCAGTCCTTTGTTGCAGAAATATTCAAAATTGCCTTCCTCATCGAGTACATAAGCAATACCACCGCTCATTCCGGCTGCAAAGTTACGTCCGGTAGTTCCAAGAACAACCACACGTCCGCCGGTCATGTATTCGCAGCAATGGTCGCCGCTTCCTTCAATTACTGTTTTTGCTCCTGAATTACGTACGCAGAAACGTTCGCCGGCAACACCGCGAATGTATGCTTCTCCTGAAGTTGCCCCGTAGAAAGAAGTATTTCCGACGATGATATTTTCTTCAGGATTAAAAGTTGAACCTACCGGAGGAACAACAATGATGCGTCCTCCTGAAAGTCCTTTTCCAATATAGTCGTTGCAATCGCCTTCCAAACGGAAACTCAGCCCTTTTACAAGGAAAGCGCCAAAACTTTGCCCGGCTGTTCCGGTGAAATTGGCCATGATGGTATTGTTTGGCAAACCTTCTTCGCCGTAACGACGCGAAATTTCGCCCGACAACATGGCGCCGACTGTCCGGTCAACATTGGTGATTGTATGCGACAACCAGACTTTATCCTTGCTCTTGATGGCTTTGTTTGCTTCACGTATCAGGGTATGGTCGATATGGTCCTCAACCGATTTGATGTTCGGAAATGTATTGTGTATGTCGTAATGTTTGGCTTCTTCAGGCATGAAAATCACCTTCGAGAAGTCCATTTTTTTCATTTTCCAGTTCAAAACATCGTTGTTTTGTTCGAGCAGATCGGCACGGCCAACAATTTCTTCGAAGGTTGTAAATCCAAGTTCAGCAAGGTGTTCACGAACTTCGGTAGCAATAAACCGGAAGAAATTAATGGCATATTCTGAACGACCGATAAACCGTTTGCGGAGGGTTTCATCCTGCGTAGCAATACCGGCTGGACAAGTATTCAGGTGGCATTTCCTCATCATGATACAACCCAAAGTAATGAGGGCTGATGTGGAGAAACCAAATTCTTCGCCGCCCAACATTCCCATAATTACTACATCGCGACCAGTTTTAAGCTGACCGTCAACCTGTAATTTTACACGACCGCGAAGGTTGTTCATTACCAAAGTTTGTTGCGCTTCGGCAATCCCCAACTCGGCTGGCAATCCGGCAAATTTTATGGAACTGGCCGGACTTGCACCTGTACCGCCTTCGCACCCTGCAATAATAATTACATCAGAGAATGCTTTGGCCACACCGGCAGCAATGGTCCCTACCCCATTTTCGGCAACCAGTTTTACAGAAACCTTTGCCCTCGGGTTGGTTACTTTCAGGTCATAAATCAACTGAGCCAAATCCTCAATCGAATAAATATCGTGGTGTGGCGGAGGCGAAATCAGTGTAATTCCAGGCGTTGAATTCCGGAGTTTGGCGATAATCTGGTTGACCTTAAATCCTGGCAACTGGCCACCCTCGCCCGGTTTTGCGCCCTGGGCAATTTTAATTTGCAACTCATCGGCATTGATCAGGTAATTGTTGGTAACCCCAAAACGGCCCGATGCCACCTGCTTGATGGCGCTTCGTTTGTTGGTGCCAAAACGTTCGGCATCTTCACCACCTTCGCCGGTGTTGCTCCGTCCGCCGATGGTATTCATTGCAACAGCCAAAGCTTCGTGGGCTTCCTTGCTGATCGAACCGTACGACATGGCGCCGGTAACAAAACGTTTCATGATGCTTTCGGCAGGTTCTACCAGCGAAATATCAATCGGGTTCTTTTTGTATTTCAGGCAACCGCGAATAAAGGTTGGTTTTGCATTTTCGGAATCCACCAATTTGGAGAATTCCTTGAAAACGCTGTAATCGTTGGTACGGGTAGCCCATTGCAGCAATCCGATAGTTTCAGGATTCCATGCATGGTGCTCGCCGTATTTCCTGTAATGGTAAGTTCCGGCGCTCTCAAAGTTATTATTGATCAGGTGTTTCTTCTTTCCAAAAGCTTCCTTGTGGAATAAAAGCGACTCCTGACAAATTTCTTCAATACCGATACCACCAAATTTAGAAGCAGTTCCGGTAAAATATTTATTAATAATATCCTGACTAATACCAAGGGCTTCGAACAACTGACCTCCCTGATAGCTGCGCAAAGTTGACACACCCATTTTTGATAAAACCTTCAGCAAACCTTTGTCAATCGATTTGATATAGTTGTACCTGGCTTCGGAATATTTCATTTTAATCTCGCCGCTTTTCACCAAATCGTCGATGGCCGCAAATGCCAAATAAGGGTTCACAGAACTTGCTCCATAGCCAAACAACAAGGCAAAATGTGCAATCTCGCGTGCTTCGCCGGTCTCAACAATGATTCCGATCTGCATCCTTTTCTGGGTCTGAATCAGGTGATGGTGAACCGCTGCAACGGCCAGCAATGATGGAATAGGTGCATATTCTGCCGAAACATTCCGGTCTGACAGAATGATGAAATTTTTATGGTCATCCACCGCTTTTTCGGCAAGTTTCAGCAAATCATCAAACGCCTTTTGAAAACCCTCCACACCATCTTTTACCGGGAATACCATTGGCAATGTGGCATGTGAGAATTGCTCGTGTTTCAGGTCTTTGATTTTTCCGAGGTCGGTATTGGTGATGATCGGATCGTCGAACTTGATAAGTTTCGCGTGTATCGGCGATTCATCCAGAATATTTGAGTGCAGCGAACCAATGTAATTGGTCAGCGACATCACCAAACCTTCGCGAATGGAGTCGATTGGAGGATTGGTTACCTGGGCAAAAACCTGACGGAAATAATCGAAGAAACGATGAGGTTTTTCGGAGAAACAAGCCAGCGGAGTATCGTTACCCATCGAGCTGGTTGGCTCAACTCCCTGAACGGCCATCGGGGTAATGATCATTTCCATGTCCTCTTTCGAATAGCCAAATACTTTCGACAAAGTGTTGAACTGATCGCCCAATGAGGAGGAAACACGTTGTTTCACTTCAATGTCGTCCATCACCAAACGATTTTCCTTCAGCCAGTTGCCATACGGATTACGTGAGCTCAACTGCGCTTTTACTTCCTTGTCAGGAATAATAATACCCAGTTTGGTATCTACCAGCAGGATTTTCCCGGGACGTAAACGGCCTTTTTCTTTCACATCTTCAGCAGGGAAAGTTTGAACCCCTACTTCCGATCCCATCACAATTACATCGTTTTTCGTAATAATGTATCTTGAAGGGCGCAATCCGTTACGGTCGAGAGTTCCGCCAATGTATCGGCCATCAGAAAAAACCATAGAGGCCGGGCCATCCCATGGTTCCATGATGGTTGAATGGTATTCGTAGAAAGCCTTGAGGCTGTCAGGAATCGGGTTTTTAGAATTGAACGATTCAGGAATCATCATACACAATACATGAG
This sequence comes from Prolixibacteraceae bacterium, assembly GCA_036834745.1. Lineage (GTDB taxonomy): Bacteria > Bacteroidota > Bacteroidia > Bacteroidales > Prolixibacteraceae > Aquipluma. Next base: position 27,385 of record DAITNH010000014.1, on the reverse strand, counting down.
GAACCGAACGCCCCGTCTGGTGCAGAAATTCGAGTGTATTGTCGAATGAAGCCGAGTCGGATTTATTGGGTTCGATTACCGGAAACAGTTTTTTCAGGTCTTCGCCAAAAACTTCCGATTTCAGCAGTGCTTCGCGGGCCTGCATCCACATGCGGTTACCTTTTATTGTATTGATTTCGCCGTTGTGGGCAATCATGCGGAACGGCTGTGCCAGATCCCATGTTGGGAAAGTGTTGGTACTGAACCTTGAATGTACCAAAGCAATGGCGCTGGTAAATTTCGGGTGAGTCAAATCTTTGAAATAATCCCTCAACTGACCGGGAGTCAACATCCCCTTGTAAATAATGGTTTTTGACGATAAACTCGGGATATAAAATGCGCCCTTTGATTTTAATTCTGATTCCCGGATTTCCTTTTCGGCCTGTTTACGGGCAAGGTATAATTTCTGCTCAAGCACATCCTGCTCAAGATCGGCTTTCACAAATATTTGCCTGACATAAGGTTCTGTCAGTTTAGCAATTTCACCGGGGGCAGAGCTGTCAACAGCCACATCGCGGTATTCGATCAGCTCAAGTCCTTCCTGTTTGATATACTTGCTCAAAATTTCCTGACAGATATTGGCTTCCTCTTTATCATGGGGAAGAAAAATCAAACCAGTTCCAAACTTGCCTGAAGCCGGAATATTCACCTTCAATACTTCCTTGATATATTGATCAGGTATTTGCATTAAAATGCCGGCACCGTCGCCGGTTTTATTATCAGAACCGGTAGCGCCGCGGTGGTCCATATTTTCAAGAACCTCTAATCCCCGTTCGATAATTTCATGCGATTTCTGACCCTTAATATGGGCAACAAAACCGATTCCGCAATTATCGTGCTCATTGGCTGGATCGTACAACCCCTGCGCTTTTGGATATCCTATACTCATCATCTTTATCTTTTAATATTTTGTTTTCACAAAAAGCTTACAGATTATCAGTTTTAAAATCATTCTGAACGAATCAACAGACAAATACTGAGAAATTATAAGCAAATCAATCTTTTTTCTTACGAACTGAAAGCGAAAGTAGTTATTTTTACAGAAAATTCAAATTCTATAAAACCAATGGAAATGACAAATTCAGTCATTCTGGAAAGAAAAGCTTCACACAAAATACTCAAAACACTAATTAACAGCATCTTAAAAATGTAATCCAACCATTTTTCACATTCCGGCAGAAATCAATAAATAACGATTAATTAACAAATACTGACAAACTGCTTTATTTGAATTCAAACTGCTTACATGTTGATAAAACTAAACCTCTTTCAGCAATTTGGCATATGCTTTTTCTATTTCCTGAAATTCATAACCGTCAACAACGGTTTTCATTTTTCCGGCAATCTGTTCAAGGCATAAATTTCCGAGACTTCCCTCATGGGTATGTTTTATTTCGCGGCTTGGTTCGTAGGTTCCTTCATTAATCTGGCCGCCAACCATTTTGTAGGCATCGCGGAACGGCACACCCTGCATTACAAGCTTATTCACATCTTCGACACTGAAAACGTATTTGTAACGATCGTCGGCAAGCAGATTGGTATTCACCGTCATGTTGTCGATGGCAAATCCGGCAATGCTGATACAATCCTGTAATTCCTGAAATGCAGGCAGGAAAACCTCTTTCAGAATTTGCAGGTCGCGGAAATAGCCGCTTGGGAGATTATTGGTCATGAGGCTGATCTGATATGGGATAGCCTGTATTTTATTGCAATGCGAACGAACGAGTTCGAACACATCCGGGTTTTTTTTGTGTGGCATGATGCTCGAACCGGTAGTCAGCTCGTCGGGAAGCGAAACGAAACCAAAATTCTGGCTCATGAACAAACAAACATCAAAAGCGAATTTCGAGATGGTTGCAGCAACCGACGACAAAGCAAAAGCGACGGTTTTCTCCATCTTGCCGCGTCCCATCTGGGCATAAATCACGTTGTAGTTCATCGATTCGAAACCCAACAAATCAGTCGTCATTTGCCGGTCGAGCGGAAAGGAAGAACCATATCCGGCAGCCGAACCTAGCGGATTTTGATTGGTAATTTTGTAAGCTGCCTGAAGCAAAACCAGATCGTCAACCAAACTCTCGGCATAAGCGCTAAACCACAAACCGAAGGAAGACGGCATGGCAACCTGCAAATGAGTGTAACCAGGCATCAGGTATTGTTTGTTCGCTTCGGCTTTGGCCATCAACCTCTCAAACAATTCGTTGGTAGCAATTACTAATTTCTGAATTTCGGAACGGGTAAAAAGTTTTAAATCGAGCAGAACCTGATCGTTGCGTGAACGCCCGCTATGTATTTTCTTTCCGGTATCGCCCAATTTGCGGGTAAGCATCAGCTCCACCTGCGAATGTACATCCTCCACACCTTCCTCTATCAGGAAATCTCCATTTTCAATCACACTGTAAATTTCAACCAGTTCTGCTTGAAGTTCGGAAAGCTCACTCTCCGTCAATAAATCAATGGATGCAAGCATTTTAGCATGAGCAACCGATCCCAGCACATCAAATTTGGCCAGGTACAAATCCAGTTCCCGATCTTTTCCAACCGTAAATTTTTCAATGAGTTCGTTCACCGATGTTCCTTTATCCCAGAGTTTCATAATGCTTCTATTTTTTTCGAATGCCAAAGATAAATCAAAATAGGGGTTTATGCATTTCATGTGGTTATAATTTGTTTTTTAGTTGCCACATGGAACTCCCAAATAATCATTCTCCTGTGTGAGAACGATTTTCTCCTGGTCGTTTCAAGTGGTTTTTTATTCAAACTCCCCCCGTTTTTTAATGTAGGTTTGATCTAAAACAACTTTATTGGCCAAACAAATAATCCTGATGTTGAAAAAATGACACTTTCCGAAAATCTGACTGTCAAATTGACTTCGAAAAATGACAAAATATCACGATATACATCTAATTACTAAGTTATTAAACTACATAAATACACAATTTATTCATTGGCATTTTATTTGAAAATCGAGGTTTGAAATAAGATTAAATTCATTGTTTAACTAAAAAAAGGAGGATAAAACTATGGCACTCATGAAATTTCAGGATCAATTTCCGTCCATGTTCAACCGTTTTTTTGAAAACGATTTATTTGATTGGTCAACAAGAAATTTTTCAAACACAAACACAACACTTCCTTCAGTAAACATCAGGGAAGATGAAAATGGTTTTGAAGTTGACATGGCAGCACCTGGTTTTGAAAAGAAAGATTTCAAAATCGAATTGCTCAACAATTTGCTGACTATCTCGTCGGAGAAAAAGGTTGAAACTGAGACAAAGGAAGGACAGCAGTTTACACGTCAGGAGTTTAGTTACCAATCTTTCAGCCGGTCGTTTACATTGCCGAATACCGTAGAAGGTGAAAAAATTCAGGCAAAGTATGAAAATGGAATACTAAAAGTGGCAATACCGAAAAAAGAGGAAGCTAAACCAAAGCCTGTAAAGCAAATTGAGATTCATTAAGGTTCCGAAGAAAAGCAATTGATTTTTGATAATCGTAAAGGGAAGCTGTAATGGTTTCCCTTTATTATTTTTAAGTGTGCTTGATCTTGAGATGGCAATTTCTTCCAACCCAAATATCCGATTTTCAGCAATATATTGTAACTTGCACGCAAATTGTCGCATATACATTACCATCTTATTCCTTAAAAATACTCATTATGAAACGTCGTGATTTTATCAGTAAAACAGCTATGGCTGCTCCGGTTTTCAGCCTTTTCCCAGCGGATCTGTCGTTTATTACAAGGGAATTGCCTGCTTCAGGAAAGCTTGAAAAGAGATCGTTGGGCAGCACCGGCGAGAAGCTTTCTGTGATCGGCTTCGGTGGAATCATTGTTAAAGATGCTTCTCCTGAAGATGCTTCTGCTTCCGTTAAATTTGCCATTGATGCTGGCGTTAACCATTTCGATGTCGCACCATCATATGGCGATGCAGAAATAAAACTGGGGCCGGCATTGGAGCCATACCGGAAAGATGTGTTTTTGTCTTGTAAAACCGGCAAACGCACCAAAGATGAGGCCCGCAAAGAATTGGAACAATCGCTCATAAACCTTCGGACAGATCATTTCGATCTTTACCAGCTACATGCGGTAACTTCACTTGCTGATGTTAAAACTATTTTGGGACCTGGCGGGGCTTTGGAAACCTTTAAGGAAGCCCAAAAAGAAGGTAAAATCAGGTTTATCGGATTTTCTGCACATTCGGTTGAAGCAGCATTGGCTTTAATGAATGGCTTTGATTTCGACTCAATTATGTTTCCATTTAATTTTGCCACCTGGAATGTCGGGAATTTCGGTCCTCAAGTTCTTGAACTCGCAAGAAAGAAGAAAATGGGAATTATTGCACTTAAAGCAATGGCAAAAGGGCCATGGCCTGAAAATGCTGACCGTTCAAAATATCCAAAGCTTTGGTACGAGCCACTTTTAGGCGACGACATACGAATGGGCTTGCGATTTACACTTTCGCACCCGGTAACAAACGCATTAACGCCAGGTGACGCAGAGTTATTCAAAATTGCTATTAACATGAGAGAAACACTCAGTCCACTGAGCAATAAGGAAGTAGCAGCATTAAAAATAAAAGCCGCTACTGTAAACCCATTGTTTAAGTATAGTGGATGATCACCTCCCGCACCGTACCCAAATTTTAGCCGCATCAAGTTTAATTATTGCCGGAGTTTGCATTTGTCCGGGCTCGCCATCGAAATGATAATAGGGCGTGTCGGCCAGTTCCAAATCAATTTGTTTGGCCTTGAAACATTCAACAAACGGAAGTTTGGGTATCAGTTTGGTAAACAAGGCAACTGCGAAAACCGGCATCCATATTTTCGCGAATTTACGAACAACCACCACATCAATCAATCCGTCGGTCATGCTGGCTGCAGGTGCAATAAAAGCATTGTTCCCAAACTGCGAAGCATTGGCAAAAGTGATCAGGAATACAGGCTTTTCTATTAAAACCCCGTCAATTTTAATTCGCACATCAAGCGGTTTGTAAAATATACTTTCCTGAACAACCAATTGCACATATTTCAGGAATCCACGCGAAGCGGCCTTGCTCATTTTGTGGGCAACCAATGCGTCGAAACCAATCCCGCTGGTACAAAGGAAACGCTGATCGTTGAGTTTGCACACATCCAGTTTCAGGTTTTTACCTTCAATTAAAGTTCGGGTACTTTTAAGTAAGTTCATCGAAATTCCCAGCTCGCGGGCAAGTCCGTTTCCTGAGCCCAAAGGGATAATTCCCATCGGTGTTTCGGTACCAATCAATCCCTGAGCAACTTCATTCACAGTTCCATCGCCACCGACTGCAACCACCAAATCAAAACCGCCGGCTGATGCGTCCGAAGCAAGTTCAGTGGCATGTCCGGGATGATTTGTAAAGGAATATTCAACCGAACAACCATTCTTCTTTAAATACGAAACCACAACATCAAGAACATCAGCTCCATTCTGATGCCCTGCATATTTATTAATGATCAGAAATATTTTCTTTGTCATTGCTATCTATTTATAAAATCATCGTGCAACACCTGCATGTATGCTTTCGGAAAAATTAAATCCACGGATTTACCAGCAGGCTTCGAAACAAAATCATTGCTGTTCTGATCGAAATAGAAGCATCCTTCAGGAACAACATATCCCCAACCGGAATCGAGCATATAAAAAGCGTGGGGCTGTGAGGCGAAAAAATCTTTCGAAAATGGAGCAGGATCAGTTTCCCAACCCAACTGATGAACAAGCGAAGTTTCAAAATCAACCTGTTGCGTAATGGTTTCAATCCGCTGTATAGAATCAACCACCCCACCCGACCAAATCAAAGGAATCAGGTACGATGCCGGATCTGTAATGTCGGTCGGTCCCGGCGGCAATGTTCCATGATCGGATGTTACTATTAATAAGGTATTGTCCCAAAGCGGCGATTTCCGGAACGAATCGATGAAAGCGCCCAGACAACTGTCGGTATATGCCACCGAATTCAGGTATTTCTCTTCATTTGAATTTCCGGAGAACTTCGAAAACGGCACATCATAAGGCGGATGACTGCTGATGGTGTAAATGGTTTTCATAAAAGGCTCCTGTTCGTTTTTCAAATCTTCGGTTGCCCGTTCAAAAACATATCCATCGGGAACACCCCATTTCGTCATCCGGCCTAATTCTGACAGAAAATCAGCTTTGGTGACCAACTTCCCGAAATTGCCCTTCAGTACAAATGTCTTCAGGTTATAAAAATTGATGTCGCCCCCATAATAAAAGGAGGTATTGTAGTTTTTTCGGTTAAAATACTCCGGAAGCAAAGTCAAACCATTTGATTTTTCAGGATAAACCATGATGGAAGTGCTGAGCAACGAAGGATATCCGCCGAGCAATGCAGAAATACCGCGATCAGAACGGTTTCCGGTTGAATAAAAGGAAGTAAAAACCGTACTTTGGGTGCAAAGAGAATCCAGATTGGGAGCAATTCCATGCATTCCGCCCAAAGGAGCGATTACTTTATTGGTGAAACTCTCTAAAATTACAAGGATTACGTTGGGTTGCTTTTCAGGATTCAGCCGGATAAGCTGAGGACGCTGAAATAAAGTGTCTTTTTTCTGAAATTCATTAAAAATCCGCAGACTTTCGTTCTTTTCCATGTAAGCGCAGGGATTTGAAAGCCGTTTCCGCTTCTCAACTGACTTGGCAAAATTCCACAAATAATTGGTAGCTGCCTGATTGACATACAATTTGGAACTAAAGGCTACCGAACTAAGATTCAGTGGCGAAGTATCCAATCCACCACGAATTGGAAGAATCAAGCTTGCCACAATAAAAAGTTGAATAACCGAAAAATACCATTTCACCGGGCCTCCGGAAGCAACACCTTCAGGAAACATCTTTTTATACAGTAACAGAAACCCAAAGATCAGGCTACCGGAAATCACTAAACCCAACAAAACATCTCCCATAGAAACCGATGCTTCAATTCCCACCAAATCGTTGAAATAATTAAAAACGGTAACATTTACACGGGTTCCCCAATGTGGGTACAAACCCAAATCTAGCACGATCAATGCAGAAGCAACAATCAGAAAAATGAGCGTATATAAATGTATGAAACGATTAATAAACCTCGGTGGCAAAATAATACGGAAGACGAACAGCAATCCGGGCAGCAGCAAAAGATAACATGCGGTGGAAACATCCATTATCAAACCATGCCAAAATATTCCAATAATCTCGACAGGCGACAATTGACTTGTTATTTTAAAATTCCATATCAGGAAAAAGACCTTGGCAACCCAAAAGAAGATCATCCAGAATAGAAAATACTTCAAAAACCTTAGCAATTGTTGCCTCATGAATATCTGGTTTATATTATGACTTTATTGAAAACGGACTGCAAATATACTAAAACTGAACTTTGGAGCTTAACTGAACAGTTAATCCTGAATAAATAAAACTACAGGCTAAAATATCACCTGTTTCTGATTTTCAAACTGAAAAAGACTTCAAAACATCAAAATCAAATTAATTGAACTTTTATTTACTTTTTATTTCAATACTCACAAATATTGTGTCTTTTTGATATTTTATATATCTTATTACTTGCCTTTTAATATATATAAACAAAATAACACGACTATTTGATATACAAACATTTAGAAGTCTGAATTAGAATTGTATTTTTACTACTTTTACAAATAACCCCTATCTTTTTTGAACTTTTCTTGATTTTTTAATGCATTTTTAAGTACATACCCCATTTTTTTGAGCATTTCGTTTGTTAATTTATCTTTAATTCACAACAACCCCCTATTTCAATATTCTCATCGTTAGAAATAATACATACTTTTGGCCAAGCATATCAAACGAAAGGGGTGCTTCTCGAAAAGAGTTATTTATTATCGAACTCCCCCCAAAATTTAGAGAGCAAAGACAGATTTATAACAAATAAAAGTTTAACACTTAAAATTAAGTATCATGAAAAAGAAAATTACCCTCATTGTTTTTGTAGTTCTGGCAATTTGCACATTGAACGTAAAAGCACAAGAAGTAGAAGAAAAAGCATCACCTTTCACTGCAGGAGCTGATTTTTACAGCAACTATGTATGGAGAGGATCTGCATTAGGTACAGGACCAGCTTTCCAGCCATCTGTAAAGTTTAATACAGGAGGTCTAACCATTGGAGTCTGGGGATCATTTGATGCTGCTGGCTATGCCGAAGCTGATCCATATATTTCTTATGCATTCTCAAATGGTCTTAGCCTTGGTTTAACAGACTATTACTATCCAAGAGCAGGAGGATCTTTCACAGCTGATTCTACCAATGCAGTTGAAATCAATCTTGGTTATGCCATTGGCGGTTTAAGTTTAAGCGCCAACTACATTTTAAATGAAGCATCAGTAGCCGCATCGGCAGGCAAAGACAAATACTTTCAGGCAGCTTATGCTTTCAAAAATTTCAGCTTAACTGTTGGCGCAGGAGATGGATGGCACACTTCTGATGGAAAATTCAATGTGTGCAACATAGCGCTTGGCACAGGTAAAGTAATTAAAATCACCGATAGCTTCTCAGTTCCGGTAACAGGTCAGGTTGTTTTCAATCCCGAAAAGAATCAGATGTTTATGGTTGTAGGATTTTCCCTGTAAAACTTTATTAGGTTAAGATAATTCAAATTTAAAAGATATAAAAATGAAAAAGATTGAAGCTATTATACGCAAAACAAAATTCGATGATGTAAAAGTGGCACTCAACGAAGTTGGAATAGAATTCTTCTCCTTCTGGGATGTACGCGGAGTTGGACAGACCAGAGAAGAACGAATGTATCGTGGTGTCGTTTACGACACAAGCACCATCGAACGCACTATCCTATCCATTATTGTTCGCGACAAAAACGTTGAAAAAACAGTACTGGCTATCATGACATCCGCAAGAACCGGTGAAATTGGCGACGGCAAGGTATTCGTTTCTACAATTGATGAATCCTATCGCATCCGTACAGGTGAATATGGCGATGAATCATTGTTCATTAAAGGGAAAGAAGTTTAAAAATAATTGAAAAAATATAAATCATGGACGAAGTAACACTCACATCTTTGGCCGCATCCGCAGCGGATATGGCCAGATCAATAGATACCATCTGGGTTTTAATAACAGCCGCCCTGGTATTCTTCATGCAAGCAGGTTTTGCACTGGTAGAAGCGGGATTCACCCGTTCGAAAAACACGGTAAATATCCTATATAAAAACCTGATGGACTTCTCTGTAGGCTCAATTGTATTCTGGGTATTGGGTTTTGGTCTGATGTTCGGAACAGATATCGCCGGTTTCATCGGAACTCCCGATTTATTTTTCAAGAACGGATGGACAGGAGGAATACCTGCAGAAGCTTTCCTGATTTTCCAAACTGTATTTGCTGCAACAGCCGCAACTATTGTTTCAGGAGCAATGGCAGAACGTACTGAATTCAAATCATACCTGATCTTTTCACTTGTAGTTTCTGCGGTCATTTATCCTGTATCCGGTCACTGGATCTGGGGCGGAGGTTGGTTATCGCAACTGGCAACCCCTTTCCATGATTTTGCCGGATCAACAGTGGTTCACATGGTCGGTGGAGTGGTTGCTTTAACTGGAGCGATAGCTCTTGGTCCACGCATAGGTAAGTACAGTGGTAAAAAAGTAAATGCTATTCCCGGTCACAGCATCACCCTCGGAGCTTTGGGCGTATTTATCCTATGGCTTGGATGGTTCGGATTTAATCCCGGATCGCAGCTGGCTGCTTCAGGATCTGCAAATGCCACTGCAATCTCACACATTTTCGTCACCACCAACCTTGCAGCCGTTGCCGGATCAATTGCAGCGTTAATGATCAGTTGGATTAAATGGGGAAAACCAAGTTTAAGTTTTGCATTGAATGGCGCCCTTGCCGGTTTGGTTGGAGTAACTGCCGGTTGTGCCGTCGTTACAGCTACCGGAGCCCTTTTAATTGGCCTCATCGCAGGAACAGTACTTGTATTTGCAGTAACCTTCATCGACAATGTTCTTCATATAGACGATCCAGTTGGTGCCATATCGGTACATGGAGTTTGTGGAGCTTTGGGAACCATCATGGTTGGTTTATTTTCAGAATCAACTGGTCTTTTTTATGGACACGGAACAGCTCAGCTTGTTTCACAGCTTATTGGCGTAGTTGCCGTTGCAGCATGGGCCGGAACAACCGGATTTATACTATTCAAAATATTAAAAGTAACCGTTGGTTTGAGAGTTCCAAAACGGATCGAAGAAGAAGGTTTGGATATTTACGAACACGGCGAAAGCGCTTACAATTAATTTTTTCTTCAACAATTAGATTTGTTGTTTTTCAAGAAGAGGGGACTGTTGGGGGACAGGCCTCTCTTTCTTTTTTCTCCCTTAAGCAAAGAATCATATCTTTTACAAATAGTTGCATTTTGACATTTTGTGCATATTTTTCACTTATAACAATCTATTTTTCACTATTTATTAATTTTTTGTATCTTTTTTAATTAAAATGATCCATTAATTAATACAACACTTTAATATTTTTATATTTTTGTTCGCATAAATAATTAACAACGTTCAGGAAAAACCCATTCCTGTTTTTATTAATCCAAAATTTAATTGTCATGAAGAAAATTGAAGCCATCGTTAGAAAAACCAAGTTTGAGGAAGTACGGGCAGCGCTGCACGATGCCGATATCGACTTTCTTTCCTGGTGGGAAGTTAAAGGACAGGGCACTGCTCGTCAGGGACTTATATTCAGGGGAATTGCCTACGACGTAAATTCAATCGCGCGTATCTGCATCTCGTTTGTTGTCCGCGACATCAATCTTGAAAAATCGATCAATGCCATTCTGGAATCAGCCTATACCGGAGAAAGCGGTGACGGAAGAATTTTCGTAAGCGACATTGCTCAATCCATCCGCATCCGGACCAAAGACCGCGGCGACGAATCCCTCTACAACAAATAATTTAGCAGCAAATCTCATGAAGATAAAAATAAAATACGCCGGGATGGCATTACTTGGATTAATTGCCCCCACAGTCCTTTTTGCTCAGGAAACTGCCACGGCAGTATCAAAACCAACTCCATATATTGATTTCGGAAATACAGCATGGATGACCGTTGCAACTGCACTGGTCATGCTGATGACAATTCCCGGTCTGGCATTGTTCTACGGAGGTTTGGTACGTCAGAAAAACGTTTTAAACATCCTGATGCAGTGTTTCATTTTAACGGCAGTGATTACCCTCGAATGGGTATTCTTCGGATACAGCCTTGCCTTTAGCTCATCAACAGGAGCTATTGCTCCGTTTATTGGCGGATTCGATTGGGTGTTTCTGAATGGAATTGGAATAAATGATGTTAGCCCATACTTTATTTCGCAGGAAACTGCACGTATTCCACACCTGTTGTTTGTTCTGTTTCAGGGCATGTTTGCGGTTATCACTCCCGCGTTAATTATCGGCGCTTATGCCGAACGCATTAAATTTCGTGGTTTTCTCATTTTCTCTTTACTCTGGGCTATTTTTGTCTATAATCCTGTTGCACATTGGGTTTGGTCGACTGACGGATGGTTATTCAAAATGGGAGCCCTTGATTTTGCAGGCGGAACAGTCGTTCACATCAATGCTGGTATTGCCGCACTGGTAATGACATTGATGATTGGATCAAGAAGAAATTACAACAATCACCCAACAGCGCCCCACAATATTCCGCTGGTCGTTATTGGAACCGCTTTACTTTGGTTTGGCTGGTTCGGGTTTAACGCCGGAAGTGGTTTGGCTGCCGATGGATTGGCCATCAGCGCATTCCTTTCGACCCACGTTGCAACAGCAACCGCAGCTTTAACATGGGCCTTGCTCGACTGGACAAGAAACTCAAAACCAACCGTTATCGGCGTTTGTACAGGTGCTGTTGCAGGGTTGGTTGCCATTACACCGGCTGCAGGTTTTGTTGGTGTAACAGGCGCTGTGGTTATCGGAGTAATAGTCTCGGTCGTTTGTTTCTTTATGGTTTCGGTAATAAAACACAAATATGGTTACGACGACACACTCGATGCTTTTGGAGTACATGGAATCGGTGGTATTATTGGTGCACTTTTAACTGGACTGTTGGCCACCCCTGCAATTCAGGCTTCCTACAGCGGCTTGTTCTACGGAAACCCAAAACAACTTTGGATTCAGTTAATTGCCACAGTTGCGACCATGGCATTTTCAGGCGTAATGACCTATGTGATATTTAAAATTGTTGACAAATTATTCGGAATCAGGGCTACTCAGAAAGAAGAAATTGCTGGTCTCGACATTTCTCAGCACAACGAAATGGCTTATGCCGAAAGTGATTAATACAAAAGTTTTAGTTCGATCCCATATTAGTTTTATGCTTTAGATTTTTTTTGAGAGATCTGTCGAAAGACAGGTCTCTCTTTTTTATACAATGTTCAAATTGGTCAGCAAATCGACATAAATTCTGAATCCCTCTTCAATCTCCGAAATCAGGATATATTCATTGGCAGTATGCGAACGGGCACTGTCTCCCGGACCTATTTTAACTGAAGGGTACGGAATCACGGCCTGATCGGAAGTGGTAGGTGAACCGTAGTAATTTAATCCTAATTTAATTCCTCGCTGAACAATTGGGTGTTCAACAGAAATTCCTGATGAATTCAATCTGAACGAACGGGGTTTTACCTCTGAATCAATCAGTTCAGCAATGATCGCGAAAGCTTCCTGATTGGAATAATATTCGTTGGTTCGCACGTCAACAACAAAAGAACAGGTATCAGGCACCACATTGTGCTGAGTTCCTGCACTGATGATTGTAACCGACATTTTTACAGCGCCTAAAACTGCTGAAGTCTTTTCGAATCGGTAATTTCTGAGCTTTTCAATATCTGTAATGGCCTTGTAAATGGCATTCTCACCTTCTTCCCGGGCAGCATGGCCCGATTTTCCATGAGCGGTGCAATCCAGTACCATCAAACCTTTTTCGGCAATGGCCAACTGCATTTTGGTGGGTTCGCCAACAATTGCCAAATTCAAAGGTCCCAATTCATTTAAAATACTTACCAGCCCGTTTAATCCTGAAATTTCCTCTTCAGCAGTGGCAGCATAAATCAGGTTAAACGGAAGATTTTCCTTTTCGTTAAAATGCATAAAAACGGCCAGAAGAGTAACCAGTGGTCCACCTGCATCATTGCTCCCAAGTCCAAAAAGAACTCCATTTTCAACATCAGGAGAAAACGGATCGCGCGTATAACCGCTGGCCGGTTTAACCGTGTCGATATGCGAATTCAGCAAAATAACCGGAAGACCTTCTTTCCATTGTTGGTTTCTGGCCCATGTATTATTTGCCTTAAAATCGTATTTTATTCCTGAACGATCTAAAAACTGACGAATCAAAAGCGCTGCATCTTGCTCATTCTTACTAAATGAAGGCACTGCGATAATCGATTTCAGCAGATTTATATATTTTTCCATAGTTGTATTCATTACTTTGCAGGACAAAAATCAAAAAAAATGTTCGTATCTGACTGAAAATTCAGGAAAAACGTAAAATATTAATGGCAATTCAACTTTTTATTTTGCGTAAAACTTACAAAAAGGTACTTTTACAATTATAAACCACAAATAGTTCAACTAACACAAATAAATTATTTACATGGAAAATCAACAAAAAAAAGGAGTTTCGAGACGACGGTTTCTTGGAACAACTGCCCTAAGCATGGCAGGAGTAGCAATGTTCTCATCGTTGGCAGCCTGCAAGCAAAAAGTGGTTGACAATGATCTTAAAATCGGATTCATAGGAATGGGACAGCAGGCAATGTTTTTAATGAACGGATTCTTGCAGATCCCCGGCGTAAAAGTTATTGCAGGCTGCGATGTTTACGGTGTAAAACGTCAGCGTTTTGAGAAAAAGGCCAAAGCTTTCTATGCAAAAGCAGGGCTCGAGGTTGAAATTCAGACATACGAAAAATACCAGGATTTACTGGCGCGTCCCGACATCAACATAGTTGTAATTGCAGTTCCGGATCATTCACATGCAATGATCGCCATTGCTGCATGTAAGGCAGGCAAAGATGTATATCTGGAAAAACCGATGACTTTCACTATCAAAGAAGGCCAGGAATTGCGTCGTGTAGTGCGCGAAACAAACCGCATTCTGGCCGTTGGCAGCCAGCAGCGTTCTGACCCGAATTTCCAGCACGCCGTTAACCTGGTTCAAACAGGTGCACTCGGACAAATTGAAAAAGTAAACGCTTACGTTGGCGCTCCTCCAACACCTTATAACTTGCCGGAAGAAACGTTGCCTGCTGATTTGAACTGGGATCTTTGGCTGGGTTCGTTGCCAATGCCAATTCATTACAACAGTCAATTAAATCCACCGATCACCATCGAACCAGAACAAAACGAACAATTCTGGGGCGGATGGCGCTGGTACAAAGAAATGGGCGGTGGTTTCACAACCGACTGGGGCGCTCACATGTTCGACGTTGCACAATGGGGCCTTGGAATGGATAAAAGTGGTCCGGTTGAGATTTCACCGATTGGAGACGGAACTGAATTTATGCAATTTGTTTATGCAAATGGCGTGGTAATGACTTCGGAGCCATTTGACGAAAAGAAAACCAAAGGGGTGAAGTTTACCGGAAAAGATGGCTGGATCGAAGTATCGCGCGGACACTTCCTCGCTTCTGACGACAAGTTCCTGCCTCCTGCACAAGCAGAAGGCGACACTGGTCCATATGAAACTAAAATTCCTCACCAGATCAATTTCATCGAAGCTGTAAAAGAACGCAAAGATCCGATTGTACCTGTTGAAATCGGTCACAGCAGTTGTACCGTTTGTACACTTGGAAACATTGCCTGCGAACTGAAACGCACCATTAAATGGGATCCGGCAACCGAAACTTTTGTTGACGATGCCGACGGTGCTGCAACCAATTTACTCCATTACCAATACCGCGAAGGCTGGAAACTGGTGTAATTGAATAAACTGCATCTGACGATGCAATTAAATATAAAACGCAAGTAATCAGTTTAACTGAGTGCTTGCGTTTTTTTTTGTAACCGGAGGTTTTTCAGGCAAAGTTATTTAAAGAAATGCCAGAAATTTCGAATCTTAATCTTAATCCAGCACAAAACGGTAAGTGATGGTCCCAACCTGAAAGGCGGGGGCATTTTCGTCGGCATTAAACCGGGCCTGAAGGGCAGCTTTCCGGGCGGCAGCAATCATATCAGGATCGGCAGTATTTGAACCTTTTACACCGGCTTCAGCTTTGGTAACCAGACCAGCTTTATTTACAGTAACCTGAACCACAACGATGCCTTCGTCGTTTCCGGGATAATTTGGCTTTGGCAACGACAAACCACTTCGCCCATCTAGGCTATATGAAGTTCCGTTCCCTACCCCACCGCCTGGACCGTATTTTTCGGCATTGGCAGTTCCCTGCGGACTTCCCTGATTGCCTGTGCCATAAGTGACACCTTGTCCGGTGCTTTTCGAATCGGCTGAACCTTGTCCTGAGCCGCCAAAAGCATTTTTTGCCCGATTATTTATTTCGCCTGCTTTTCGCCTTTCAGCAGCTGCCTGCGCTAATTTTTGTTCATCTTCTTTTTTCTGGCGGGCTATTTCTGCCAACCTTTGCCTGTCGCTTTCAGCCAGCCGCTGTCTTTCAAGCTGTTCCTGTTTTTGTTTCTCATTCAGGATTTTTTCCTTTTCAAGGTCTTTGGCTTTTTCAACTTCTTTTTTCTTTTTGGCCGTTTCAAGAACAACCGTCTTTTCCATGTCCTGTGTCATCAAAGCTTCCTTTTCGACAGGTGTTGCAACACTTTTAACTGGAGGTGGCGGAGGAGTCATTGTTTCAGCTTGTTTTTCTTCCTGATCCTTTATAGGAGCAGTCTCACTTGGAGCAGGTTCTTCTTCTCCAAATCCGGTTTCAGAATCACCAAAGTTCACCAAAATACCTTCCTCACCAGGCAAGGGTAGCGGTGTAAAAAAACCAAAGAACAGCAACAATGCAAGCACTACCGCATGTGTTATGAGGGTGCCGATCAAACCTGTTCTATGTTCTTTTAAATAATCCATTATTCCTCTGCTGCAGTAGCAAGAATCATTTTAATATTGTTGCGTTTCGCAATGTTCATCACATTTACTACCTGTTCAATCGGAACACTTTTATCAGTGTGAAGTGAGATGTAAGTCTCTTCATTTTCCCTGACCATTTTTTGCAGATGTGGCTCAATTTCTGAGAAGGCAACCCTTTTCAAATCACCATCTTCATTGATGTAGTATTTCAGATCGGCAGTAATAGAGACGGTTGTTATTGCCTTTGCAACTGTTTGATTATTGCTTTGAGGCAACAATAATTTGAGTGCATTGGGCGCCACCATGGTGGACGTTATCATGAAAAATAGCAGTAACAGGAAAACAATGTCAGTCATCGAAGCCATACTAAAAGTCACATTCACCTTATTTCGACGTTTTAAAGCCATGATTTGCTCTTATTTAGCTGGTTCGTTTAACATATCCATAAAATCACTGGTGGCAGCTTCCATATTAAATACTACTTTTTCGACGTTGGCTACCAGAATATTGTAAGCAAAATAAGCAACAATACCAACAATCAATCCGGCGACAGTAGTTACCATTGCCTGATAAATCCCAGATGACAACAAGGTAATATTAATGTTGTTCCCGGCATTTGCCATGTCATAAAAGGCGGAGATCATTCCGGTCACAGTACCAAGAAAACCAAGCATTGGCGCACCTCCGGCAACACTTGCCAGGGCCGGAAGTCCTTTTTCAAGCTTCGAAACTTCAAGGTTCCCTACATTCTCAATTGCAGTAGTTACATCAGCCATTGGCCGGCCAATACGCGAAATACCCTTTTCGATCATACGCGAAGTAGGCGAATTTTCAGTACGGCACAAAGCATAAGCTGATTCTATTTTTCCGTCCATAATATATTCACGGACACGATCCATTAAACGCGGATCCATTTTTCCTGCTTTACGAATGGCCATATACCGGTCGAAAAAAATAAATACTGCCAGAAATGACAGTAATACAATCGGAACCATTAATGGTCCCCCTTTCATAGCCATATCGAAAAATCCTGTTACGATACCCTCCGGTTGAACGGGTTTTGCCGCGGCTTGCACTCCTGCGGCTAAATTTTGACCTGCCTGTAAAATGATAAAATTTAGCATATGCGTTTTGTTTAAAGTCAACTAAAATAAAACGAGGCATACCATACAAATAGTATGCCCCGCAAAAATACAATTAATTTGATGGAAATATTCTAATGTGTAAATTCCAGCATATATACTGCTGCTCCTGCCAGATATCCCAATAGTGCCAGCCAGGAAATCTTTTTTAAATACCATATAAAATCTATTTTTTCGAGCCCCATGGCAGCCACACCTGCGGCTGATCCAATAATCAGGATACTGCCACCAGTACCCGCAGTATATGCCAGAAACTCCCAAAATACGCCATCCTGAACAAAATTAGCCAGATAACCGACTGCCCCTGGATCGCTGATAGGATACATACCCATAGCACCTGCAACCAAAGGAACATTGTCAACAATGGAAGAAAGTAAGCCAATCGATATGGCAATAAAGTTAACATTACCCAGTTTATCGTCTAAGAATTGCGACATCAAAGCAAGCTGACCGGCCGATTGCAATGCTGCAACTGCAGATAAAATTCCAAGAAAGAACAGCACTGTTGGGGTATCCACTTTTCTGATGACAGCTGTTATTTTCAAACGGTTTTTAATTTCATCGGGTTTGTCTTTGTGTATTATTTCAGATACAACCCAAATAACACCCAGCGAAAACAACATGCCCATATATGGGGGCAAATGTGTAAGTGTTTTAAATACAGGTACAAAAAGCAATCCTCCGACGCCTATTGCCAACATTAGTATTCTTTCTGAATGAGTCGTGAATTCTTTCTCCTTATGGTCAATATTTGGCCTTACAACATGCCCTTTCATAGTGAACGACAAAATGATCAAAGGTACAGTAAGGCAAACTAAGCTTGGTATAATTACTCCGGTAATGATTTTCAAAGCTGTAATCTGACCACCAATCCACAACATGATGGTTGTTACATCTCCGATTGGAGACCATGCACCTCCGGCATTGGCCGCCAGCACCACCATACTTGCAAAAAACCAGCGGGATTCTTTATCGCTCACCAATTTACGCAACAAGGCTACCATCACGATAGTGGTTGTCAGGTTATCGAGTAGTGCCGACATAAAAAAGGTTAGAATACTAAGCAGCCAAAGCAGCTTTATCTTTTGGGTAGTGTTAATTTTATCAGTAATAACTTTAAATCCCTGGTGTTGGTCAATCACCTCAACAATGGTCATTGCTGCCAGCAAAAAGAATAAAATCTCTGCAATTTCGCCGATGTGATGGATAATTTCGTAATCAACGATAAAATGCCGCATGCCTTCCAGTCCTGTTAATCCGGGATACAATGCCTGAAACTCTTTCCATGACATGCTAAAGCCCATATTTAAAATGTTTTCGACATCCAGAATATAAGCAACCCAACATAAAGTGCCTATCAATAATGCTGATGCAGCCTTATCCACTTTTAGCGGATGTTCAAGTGCTATGGCAACGTAACCAAGCACAAAAATGACAACCATTAATATAAACATAAGTCAGAAATTTAGATAGTTTTTTGAAAGATTGTAAATATAGGATATTGAAAAGATTATATGCAATCTGCAATTTATATTTTCAGCCAGCACACTGAAAATTCAAATTTATTTAACCCTTCCGGGTCTGGCCGATTTCAATCCAAACAGACTTTTCATTTTTTGCCAAAGTTCTTCGAAGTCGTTAAAATCTTCACGGTACGCAAGACCAACCCCCTGTGTATAGGGAGAAGTTTCGTAAATCAGGTTGTTATTGGCATGATTGTACGCTTTTAACTGAAGTTTTCCGTTCCTTGTAATTTTAACATTTATATCGGCATCGCCAACAAGCCCGTTGTTGTTGGCATTTACCTTTTGCGACGAGTTGTTGGCAATGTTTCCGTTGATACTGACTCTGTTGTTGAACATTTGGGTACTGAGGGCCAATTCAACTTCATCATTGGAGATTTGATCGCCCGGACGGTAATTTACACCGACGTCAAAATCATTGCTGATTTGCGAAAGCCAGTTGCTTAACTGGTTTGAAAGAAGCTCGCTCGCAGTTGTACCAAAAGGATTGCTGTTCGAAGCGGTCAACTCTCCTCTTGGGATGTATTCAGGCGTAAAAAACTTTCCAAGTACCAAAAGCGATAACATCTGTTTGTTCATATCTTCTTCAGAATTAATGAACTGCCTTACCAAATCACTGGTACTGGCATCGGCTGAAGGTAATTCAATGTCAAACTTGATATCCGGATTGCTCAGGTTTCTTGAAAGGGCAATTTTACACATCACAGGTATCCGCTGATCATAGTTAACCGGATTATCGGGCTGATCTTCTAGCAACTCACTCAAAGATGCCCTCAGCCGATATATCGCATTGAGGTCTATTGTGGCATTCGTTGGATCTCCATTCCATTGTATGGTGCCGCCCCGCTGAATTTCGAACTTCTTGTTGATCACATTTTGCAGGGTGAAAAGATAATCTCCCTGTTCAACAGTATATTCACCATACATGGTGATATTTAAATTATTATCAATGTATATCTGCATATTGTCAGACGAACCCTGAGCGCGTATAACATCACCGATTTTCGAATTGTAGATCAGTTGGGCTTTGGCTTCAGGAGTAATCTCAATATCAAACCTCATCTGAACATCAGACTTAATGACAGGAGTTTTCTTTTTTTCATCAGGAAATTTAATTCCAGAGTTCACGAAAGTCAGAAAATCATACTGCCGGGCTTCGTCAGCATATTCCAGATAAATGTTCATATCGGTTCCCCGCTCAGTCCGTATTACCCCGTCGATCAGCACGTTTGCACCCTGACCGGTAATCCTCACATTTCCACTTCCAAAAGTTTTTCCGTAAAACTGTTCATTAATGGCCGATGTGGTATTGATCGCCATGATCCTGTCGGTTCTGACGGACAGGTCATAAACCATTTTTGAAAAACTCCGGTGCTGAATGGATCCGTTAAAAATGCCTGAATTTCCAAAATCATCGTAAATTCTCATTTGTGGAAATATAATCTTGTCGCCAGCAAATTTCACGGAATCGTTCATGGTATAATTTACCTGTAATTCCGACAGCATCAGTCCGGCATTGGAAGCATACAGAGCGCCATTGTGCTGAATATGGTCAAGTTTTCCGTAAACATGCACTTTGCCGGTTGCATCGCCGTGAAAATTGGAGAAACTGCTCCCCAACAGCGGCTGAAGGATCAACAAAGAAAAACGATCGAAATTGGCATTTACAGAAAGGCTGTCTTTGGCCGGATTATAAATTCCGTAGGCCAGCAAAGTATTCTTATCCTCTGAATTCACCAACAAAAGTTCGGCATTAATTTCACCGGCCGTCCGGTCAAGACGGCTTTGAATCGATGCTGTGCCCAGTGGTTGCCGGAGCAGGCTTAAACCGTCAATTTTTAAATCGGCTAAAAATAACGGGCGCTCATAAATATCGATAAACGACAGGCTCCCGTTCAGGTTTCCTTTAAGGTCCAGATTGCCTGCAACAAAGGTATTCAACACATTCAGGCCGATCTGGTCAAAAATCAGATTGAGTTTGTTGTCGTGGTTTTTATCAATTGAGCCATCAATTGTAATAGATTGCCCTTTGTTCGATAATTTTAGTTTGTTCACCTTCAGGAGCGTAGAGTCAATTGTTATCATTGCCGGATTGAGCTGCCACAAAGTATCGGTAAGGTATATTCGGCTTGGTTTTACCGAAACCTCAATATGCGGACTATTTATTTGTTCGAAAAACCTGGTGCTGGTAATCAGCGATCCGCTGTACGAAACCGCATCAAAATTATTCCAGACAAGTTTCGAATCCATCACATTATTTTCTGCTTCCGAAATCAGGGAAAGGTTGTAAACGTTTAACTTCCCATCCAAACTGAATTTTTCAATTTTATTATGGATGTCAAGTTTCGAATTTCCATTTACATTGAATGAAATTTTTTGAAACACTGCCTTTTGGTAATGGATCTCCGGAAATAGTGCATTTATTGTCAAAGTATTATTTCCTGAATTGATAGTTCCATCAACCATAGCCGGATCCATCATTAATTCGGGCATTAACACCCTTGTAAACCGATTGATGTCCTTCAGGGAAAGCTTAAAATCAAATGTATTCTGTATTTGTTTTTCAGGAAATGTAAAGCCTGCCGATGGAAGGTATTTGGCGATAATTTTCTTAACCGAAGAGTAGAGATTATGAAATTCATACTGTCCGCGAATGTCAGCATCCAAAAAATCAGACCGCACCTGCAAAACAGGCCCATTTTCATAGAAGGTTTTTAAATCGAAGTTGTCAAATGAAACAGAATCGTTTTCATTTCGGTAAGTACCTTTGCTGAAATGTATCAGGCCATCGATATTGTCAATGCTGCTGCCGGTAAAATTGGCATTCAGCGCAAAAGAAACCTCCGACTGTTTGAATTTGTGGTCGAGATGCATTGCCCGAAGATCGGCTTTCGCCAAAAGCATTTCAAAATTGAAAACCGGAACCGGAACATTCAGGTCGAATTTACCATCGAACCTTAATTTCAAATTCGGGTCGTCAACCACCATGAATCCGTCAAATTTCTTATTCAGGATATCGCCGTTCAACTGAATATTTTTGTACTGATATTTATACACATAAACGCTGTCGATCTTGCCAGAAACCTTGGCCGAAAAATTATGCGTCTTCTGATTGAGTATTCCTTGTATATCGCCGTTAAACGTAATCCCGTCAAGTAAATCCGACTGGAACAATTCTCCAAGTTTGAAATCAACGGTTTTCAGTTTTCCATTGATTTTCAGCTTTTCATCATCAGAAGGAACAAACGACAAGTCGGTGGTTAACACGCCCCATTTCGATTTAAAAGTTCCAAACGCAACAAAATCACTTAGAAAACCGGTAAAATTCCCTTTGTATTCAATGGTTCCGGCCTCAAGAAGTTGAGCCGGAACCTTCAGTTGCTTTAGCGGAAAAGCATCCGGAAGTTTAACTTTGCTCAAATCACTAAAATTGGCAAATGACTGTTTCAGGTCGATGTGCATATACGTATTTGCAATGTCGGGAAGACCGCTCAGATATAAATCAAATGCCAGCTGGGTATTATCGCCCATGCTTAGCTGAATGTTTTTTCCCTTTAAATCAACCAGCGTACCTGAAACCTGCCCCGACACATCAATATTTTCTTCCATGCCTTTCAGGAAAGGTAACATCATGCCCATGTCTTTGAGGCTGATCCTCGATTTTTTCAGGTCAAGGTTGACTTTCATCTTCTTCAGGTCGAATTCAGTCCCGGGTTTCTTTTTGTCTATCATCACATTCAGCTCAGTTATTTCTGAATTGGATGTCAGGGCATGAAGGTTCATCAGGTTGATTGAATCGGAAGTAGCAATAAAACGGGCGGTAAAATCTTCGAGATAAAAATCTTTGTGGTCGGTTAACTGAAACTGGGTAATCAAAAAAGCTATTTTTTCATACTGAAGTTCCAAATCGGAAATGCCCAGCGTTATATTCCTCAAATCAATCAGGTGTTGGCCAATACTGTCCTGGTAGGTATATTTTACCGAAGCATTGTTGAACTCGAACCGTTTCATGTTAAAATCGAACTGAAGGCTGTCTGTAGTTTTTGGAGCATCTTTTTTTGCAAATAAATCGACCAGAAACTGGTAATTTGATGTTCCGGTGGTGTCGGAAACAATGGTAAGAAAAGTATTGTTCAACTCAAGTTTATCTATTCCGGCAGTCCGCTTTTTAATACTGAACGAATTGATGCTCGCCACCAATTCCTGAACGTACAAGAGAGAATCGTTTTTTTGATCCTTTATCAGGACATCTTCAAGAATTATTTTGTTGAAAAATGAGATAGAAACACCTTTAACAGTGACGCTTGTATTGTATTTTCGCGAAAATTGTTCGGCTAGTTTATTGACAAGAAAAGTCTGCACACCCGGACTCTGAAGAATGAACCAGGAAACAATGAGCAGGATAAATACCGTGCCCAAAACTGAAAATCCTATTTTGAGTGTTTTTTTAATAATTTTGTCGCGCTAAAATATTTGGCAAAATAACATAAATAGGCTGATAAAAACCAGTCTGCTAAAGAAATAAACGATTGATCGGACATTTTATTGAACTATGAACAAAGAAAAAGACATCGTGATATTGGGCATCGAATCGTCGTGCGACGATACTTCTGCCTCGGTAATAAAAAATGGTTTTCTGTTGTCGAATATTATTGCCGGACAGAAAGTTCACGAATTATACGGAGGCGTAGTTCCTGAACTTGCCAGCCGGGCACATCAGCAAAATATCATCCCCGTTGTCGATCAGGCAATGAAACAGGCCGGTGTCTCCAATGAAGAAATTACAGCCATCGCATTTACGCGTGGCCCCGGATTATTGGGTTCGCTGCTCGTCGGAACTTCTTTTGCGAAAGGCTTTTCGCTGGCAACCGGCATCCCGATGATCGAAATCAACCACCTTCAGGCACACGTACTGGCGCAATTTATTCAGGAATACAACGAAACTTACGATCCACCAAAATTCCCGTTTCTTTGCCTGCTGGTTTCTGGTGGAAATTCGCAGATTATCCGGGTAAACGATTACCTCGACATGGAAGTTATTGGCCAAACCATCGACGATGCGGCTGGCGAAGCATTCGATAAATGCGCCAAAGTGATGGGTCTTCCTTACCCTGGTGGCCCGTTTGTGGATAAGTTGGCCAAAGAAGGAGATCCGGATGCCTTTAAATTCTCAAAACCGCGTATCGCCAATTTCGATTACAGTTTCAGCGGATTGAAAACCAGTTTTCTGTATTTTCTGCGCGATCGGTTGAAAGAAAACGAAAATTTCATAGAAGAGCGAAAAGCCGATTTGTGCGCATCGCTGCAAAAGACCATCATTGATATTCTTTTGGACAAGTTGATAAAAGCTGCCAAAGAAACGGGTATCAAAGAAATTACGGTTGCCGGAGGTGTTTCGGCCAACTCAGGATTGCGACAGGCGCTGGTTGAAACAGCGGTGAAATACCGCTGGAAAATGCACATTCCAAAGTTCGCGTTTACCACTGACAATGCTGCAATGATTGCCATGACCGGCCATTACAAATACCTGAAAGGTGAATTTATTGGCATGGATGCGGTGCCTTTTGCAAGAATGGATATAAGAGTATAATAGCCGCCTGCAAGTCCTCCTGTAGTTGGGATAGCTCCAGAGGAGCGAACTATTTGTAGCGGATGGCAACGAAAAAGCGAAACCCGTCCGCGATAAATTGTTGTTCAAAGTTATAGCTTCCTTTCGGACGGAATGGAATTCGCTTTCGTAAATGTAGCTATATAAAACCACAGAACTAATTGTCATCTGTTTCGTAACACGATAACGATTGAAATACTAATTTGCAGTTCAACGCTTTGTTTATGAGGCTATAATGTCGTAATTTTATTTCCTGAAAACTGGGTAAAAGGTCAAACTAAATCAGCTTGGTTATGAACAGCGATTTCGTAAAAAAGCTAACAGATATCGTTGAAGCCAATTTGGAAAACGAAAAATTTGGTGTCGAAGATCTTGTACGGGAAATGGGCATCAGCCATATCAGTCTGCACCGAAAATTAAAAACCAGTTCAAATCAAACGATCAGTCAGTTTATCCGCGAGATCAGGCTGAAAAGAGCCAAAGAGTTATTACTGAATGAAGATCTGACCGTTTCAGAAATTGCCTACCGCGTTGGTTTTGGTAGCCCAACCTATTTTAATAACTGCTTTCATGAATATTTTGGCTATCCGCCCGGAGAATCAAAAAGCCACGAATTCATTAACGAATCCGTTGAAAAACCAGAGAATGCCGCCCCGAAAAGATTCAAACATACCAAAATCCTTATCAGCCTGACCATTAGCCTTGTCATTTTAATTCCGTTAACGATTCTGCTGATTCAAAGAGGTTCTTTTTCCAAATCTGCGAATGCAAAGGAGAAATCAATTGCTGTGCTACCATTCAAATACCTGAGCAATGAACAGGAAAAACAATACCTGGCTGATGGGATGATGGATGCCATTTTACTTCATTTATCTGGAATTAAGGATCTTCATATCATATCAAGGACCTCTGTGGAACAATACCGCAAAACCGATAAAACAGCAAGTGTGATCGGCAAGAATCTTGACGTTGCGTATTTGCTGGAGGGGAGCTTTCAAAAGGATGGAGACAAGGCCAGGTTAATTGTCAAGTTAATTAAAACCAGCAATGAGAACCAGGTTTGGTCTAATGAATATGACCGGGAATGGAAAGATATTTTCGCTGTACAAAGCGAAGTTGCACAGACGATTGCAAGAGAATTACATGCCGTAATCACACCTGAAGAACAACAACTCATCCGAAAATTACCAACTGTAAACCTTACTGCCTATGATTTTTACCAACGGGGAAGGGATGAATTTACAAAATATGAGACTGACAACGGTAACCGGGTAGCACTGGGAAAAGCCAGGAACCTCTATCATAAAGCGCTGTTGCATGATTCAACGTTTGCACAGGCATATATCGGACTGGCCAGGATATACAGGATCAAACAATATTGGGATACTTATTTTGCACGAAATTTTATGGATTCTGTTTTAATACTAGCAGATATTGCCCTCACTTATGACGATAAATTGGCTGATGCATATACTTTAAGGGGTGATTGTTACCGTGAAATTGGCAATACAGAACAGGCTGTCAGAGAATATGATAAGGCCATCAGATACAATCCGAACGATTGGATGGCATACATGGGAAAAGGAAGGTTGGCTCACAATGATGACCTTGTTAATGCAATCGATCATCTTCAAAAGGCCGCATCACTCAATCACGGACCAGAATTGCCATCTTTATTAATACATATTAGTTATGCCTATCATATTGCCGGTTTTATTGAGAAATCTAACTATTACAGCCAGGAAGCGCTGAAACTGGATGACGATTCATTGCAATATTATGGTACGTTAGCAGGATATGAACAGAACCAGGAAAATTACATAAATGCCAATGAATATCTAAAAAAAGGATATGCGATTGATTCAACCAATGTAGATATTCTTAATAATTTAGGATTTAATTATATGTCTCTTGGTCAATTTAAAGAATCATTAAAATATTACAATAAATGGTTTGAAAGACTAAAAGTTATTGGAAACCTCACTTCAAACAATATGTACCGTTTAAATAATATGCACCGCATTGGGTATGTGTACTGGAAAAACGGATACAAAAAGGAAGCTGATTTCTATTTTGATAAACAAGTGGAATATTGTAATGGTTTAATTAAATCTGGCCGGCCTTATGCACAACTTAATTTTACTTATTACGATCTTGCCGGTGTTTATGCATTCAGGGGAGAGAAAGATAAAGCCTATGAGAATTTAAGATCTTTCAACCAACGACAACGGATGCCAATTTGGATGGCCAGACTAATCAAAAATGATCCTTTATTCGACAACATGAGAAATGAACCTGAATTTCAGCAAATTGTCCGGGATGTGAATGCCAAATACCAGGCAGAACATGAAAGGGTCCGTAAATGGCTTGAAGAACAGGAAATGTTGTAGTTCAGAACAGCCAGAAAATTCATCAAATTCATTTATCCTTCCATTCCTTTTTACTAAGGAAAAAACTACTCCATTTCTTAAAAACATCCGTTTTGCAAAATAATTTCAACGATTGAAATTATTTTTTCAACGATTTGAAAAATATCCTTACCATTTGAAAAATAGCTTCTAAGTAGTAGCAGTCGTTTCTCCCGAAATTTGATGTAAGAATTTTTTCAAATTATTAATTAAAAACTCAAGCCATGAAAACAAATTTTAAAAGAACAGTTATTGTTGTTTTGTGTATGCTCATTTCGGTCATCACATTCGGGCAAGTGAAAAATGAGTATAATGATGAAATCAAAGGAGTAAAAGTGTCGCCGCCAAAATTTATTGGAGGTGAAGAATTGCTGACAATTTTGAATAAATATGAGTTTGTTTCTCTAAATGACTACATGACAAAACATTTTCAATATCCTGAAAAGTTTATTGAATTGCTTGATGAAGGAACAGAAGTTGTTCAGTTTGTTGTCACTCCTCAAGGTGAAGTAACCGATTTCAAAGTTATCAACAGCGTATCTCCTGCAATTGACAAAGAAGTTATTCGGGTATTAAAAAC
>DAITNH010000013.1:30962-33335 GCA_036834745.1 Prolixibacteraceae bacterium | reverse complement strand
TTACCGGGTAATGGGATTTTTTATGATCGGGATTTCGGCTATTCAGCTAAATGTTGAACAGAGAATAGACCAAAATCCCATTAGCCTTACCGGGTAATGGGATTTTTTATGATCGGGATTTCGGCTATTCAGCTAAATGTTTAAATGTTGGTAGCAATCTGGCATTGTCGCGCCGGGCAATGGCTTTGGCAATTTCTTCGGTGCCTGGATAAACTTCACCAACCAGTTTACTGATGGTTGGTTTGGCATAAATTCCAAATGCCAGCCGTTTGATAAGTTTGCGTTTAGCCAGCCGGTGCAATGCTACTTTTACCGCTTCGGTGCTGCCGTATTCTTCAAAATCGGCAGGATAAAAGAGACTTCCTCCTTTGGCTACGCTGATGTGTTTTTCAATTTGTTTTTCGGTACCTATCATTTCCTGGTTTGTAATATTCTGAACAACTTTCTGTAACAAATATAGTCAATATTTGTTACAAATTACTGAGCCCAAAGTTACAAATGCCTGTAACTAAAATAGTAAAAGTTAGTTACAGAAAAGTGATGTTTTAGTTACAGATTGTTGGGCTAAAGCCCATATTTTCAACCTCTTCTTTGTTTCTCCGGTCTGAAGGCCGGAGCTATTGATGAGCTTACACACTTTTGGCTTTGCAGATGCGGTTCCAAACCAACTGGCAAACGACGCGGTAAGGTTTAAATGTTGATACTTTTCTACGGAAATAGTTGCTGATGTTTTCAGGCTAAATGTGGTTGATTAGCTGGTCGATCATGGAGAAAAAGATATACTGGTTATTTGAAGGCTAAATCTATGGGTTTTATATGGCAAAGTACTATTTGACTTCGGAAAAGTTTAATCACTGACTGGAGAGCAACAGCAAAAAGGAGGTTGAAAACGACCTCTTTTTTGTTTTTAGTCCCTCCTACTTATCTCCATATCAGTAATTTAATCAGATATTCCCAGCCCATAAAAAAACCTGTAACAGCATGACGGATAATACCCGTTACTCCATACCGCTGCCTGAATTTTCGTATGGAAGTAAATTGCATTCCCGGTATCATGTAGAGGTAGAAAAGCCAGAGGTAATACGTAATAACCAGCATGTGCGCTGGTTTATGATGTAGGCGCAACAGATCGAAACGCCAGGATTTTGACATATCCGGCGACGGCTCCGGATGAAGACGGGCCAGTTTTGTGCCGGGAAAAACAGTAAGCGTAGAGAAAAGTGCAAACGGTATTTTATTTTTTTTGATATACCCGGCTAATCGCTTAAAATCGGCATGCCGCCAGGCGGGATCAACAATAAAAAGTGCAAACAAATCAATATCCAGTTCCCTGCAAATTTCTATTGTCCGGTTGTTATCGTCAACCGATGAATCTTTTTCAATTGCTGCCAGTTCTCCGTCGGTTACAAATTCAAATCCAACCATCACCGCTTTTACACCGGCATCGCGTAATTGAGCTATTATATCGGGGTTCTGAACAATAAAACGTGCGTTACCAATGGCGATGAATTCCTTTTTGATTTTTCTCTTTTGAATAAGCTCACAAAACTCCAGCATACGTTTTCTGGTTGTAAAAAAATTATCATCCAGGATTAAAATATTTTGTACTGAAATTTCTTCTATTTCATCCACAACATCTTGCATGGGCCGGGCGCCATAAGCTCCGCCATTCATTTCGGTGCTGAAGCAAAAGGTACATTTTCCGGAACAACCAAAGGCTGTTTTTATAGCCGCACAAGGTTTGTAATAGATTATTTTATAACGATCAGGATTTAGTTCCAAAAGAAAATGTTTTGGACGGGGCATTTTCTCAGGATCAATCGGAAAAGACGGGTTGCGTATAAATTCCCCGTTGATGGGAAAAGCGCCACCAGGTATATCGTGATAAGGTTTTGACTGCATGATCCGATCAATTACCAGTGAAATTCCTTCCAATTGATTGGCGAAAAATACCCCGTCAATATCTTTTGAGAAGAAATGCTCGGGAACTACTTCTGCATCTGGCCCGCCTACAAATATTATTGGTGGATTTGCCAGCTTTTTCAGGCGGGAGGCAGTTTTAAGTACAACGGAAACTGTTGTAATCAGTGAGGTAAACAGAACTACCTGAATTTTCAGTTTCGAAGCCAGCCGGACAGGATTGCGGCGATCTACGACACCGTCGAGCAGGTAAATATCATGATGTTGCAAAACAGTGTACAGATACTCCATTTCCAACGGTTCACACCGGATAAACCGGTTTAGCCGAATGGTCTGGATAGCCAGCCGGGGCTTGCAGACCAGAATTTTTAACCGGTTATTATTTTCCGCAGCATCAGGATAATTCGATATTTTGTTTTCTACCTGCATAATATCTTTGATCTTCGCATTTGT
>DAITNH010000013.1:0-30862 GCA_036834745.1 Prolixibacteraceae bacterium | reverse complement strand
AATCCGCTTGTCATTTGGTCTATTTCCCTGGAAGGAACATTGATTCTGGTAACTTCCTGAAATAAACGGCCTTCATTTTTCAATCTTCTTGCCAATTGTGTGTCAGGAAGTGCGTACAAGGTTCCTACCATAGCCATGCAAATCCCTGAATCCCTGATACAATCCATCATTAAACGTGCTGATTGTTCAGAATCATTGTCAAATCCAAAGATGAAACTTGCATCCACAATAATTCCATAAGACAGTATCTTTCTGATAATAGCGGGAATCGATTGATTCATGTTCTGATGTTTTTGGGCCTTTTCCAGAACAGTGTTATCGGGAGTTTCAAGTCCTATGCTCAGGTACCGGAATTCAGCTTTTTTCATCAGTTGCAGGAATTTATCATTGCCTGCAAAGTTCAATGAGGCTTCAGCCTGGAAATAAAACGGATAGCTGTTTTTTTCAGACCATTCAGCTATGGAAATCAGAAGTTCTTCTACAGCTTTTCCGTTGGCAAGGAAATTATCATCAACAAAAAATATATGTCCCCTATATCCCAGGTTTTTAAGACATTGAAGTTCAGTGATTATCTGGACGGTTGTTTTGGTTCTTTGATTTCTGCCAAAGATTTCAATCACGTTACAAAACTCACAATTGAAAGGGCATCCCCGCGAATATTGCATGCCCATCATCAGGTAATCAGAAAAACGAATCAGGTCATACCTTGGAACTACAGAGCTAGTCATGTCAACTGGTTCGCGAGTAATGTATCTACCCCTGGCAACCCCCATGTTCAGATCGTCCAAAAAAACAGGAATTGTATTTTCCCCTTCCCCCATGACCAGGTAATCTGCTTCTGCATAAAGATCTGGCTGGCAGGTAGGATCCGGTCCTCCTGCTAAGACTTTTTTCCCAAACTCATGCGCTTTTCTGATAATTGCAATGATGCCCGGTTGCTGGGATAACATTCCGCCGGTACAAACAATATCAGCCCAATCAAAGTATTTATCCAGTAAGGGGGTGGTATTTAAATCAACCAGTTTGAAGTTCCAGCTCTGGGGCAATAATGCTGCTACCGTCATTAGCCCCAAAGGAGGGATGGGATATTTTGCCCCTGCTATCCTGCATACATCCACATAATTCAAAGAACTGTGCTTTGAAAATTCAGGATGAACCAAAAGGCAGTTAGTTTTATCAGACATACCGTTCCCTCCATATTTCCGGTCAAATTTTACCTATGAAACGAAAGTTATTCTTAAAGGTATGAAATTTTGTGCCTTAACTCCCTATAATTTGGACAGATTTTCAATTCCCAAAATTGAACCAGTTTTTGACAGACAGGCTCTTACCATTATCAGCGGGTTCATCCAATGGAAAAGGAGTGCCGGTAACGACAATATTCCCTTTGTACCCAAATGTGCTGGGGAAAGTCCCTTGGATCGTGTTGTTGGAATGATCCCAGGTGATGTTCTTGCCCCCCAGGGTTCGTATGATTTCCTTACCGGTGCTTGCGTTATTTATAGAAGTGCCAACCTGGTTCAGTATCCAATTCTTAAGGGTATTACTCCCAAGACCCTCCATCTGACGCTTCATCCTGTTATAGGTCATAAAATTGTAAGTGTTTTTATCAATCCAATTCAGTATCAACGAAGAATCAGCCATCAGGGCGTTATCAGGTATTGGGAAAAAGAACAATTTACCTCTATGGTTAGCGATGGCATCGTAGGCACCGGAATATACCATCGCCCGCCGGAATATGGAAAAGGCCGGACGGCAGAATACCGGCCCGGTTACACTGGTAAATACCCGGTCGGGAATATAAGAGTCGATTCCGATGAAAGTACAATTGCTCCCGAAATCTTTTCTAACAATATTTGCCTCGTTCTGATGGAATCTGCTCGCTAATTTGAAAACTTTCTGATACTGACTTTTTGAAGGATATATTGGAGACGACATGAAATTTTGAGCAACAATAAGATCAACAACATCGTTTGGGAGAGATTTATAATCGGGCCAGTGAGGGAACCCCGATTTAATGGTCAGGGTTCCATCTATAAATTTCCTGAATGTTTCATCTGTAGGGGCAATCAACCCGTTGTGTCGTATCAGGGTTTGATTAATAATATCGGAACATTCCTTTTGAAGATCAAATGCCAAAGTAGAGTAATTTAAGTCCCATAATGTATCTGCTATTGCCCCAAGCCTTACCGCTGGTTGATTAAAAGTAGCAGTCATGTTTGGCGAAAAATTCGGATAATACCAATAAACCATTTCCAGGAATAGTTTATAGGTTTCGTCACCCATTTCTTTGTCAAGTATTTCCTTTGCGTTTAGCATTGGGTTCACAACCCTGTCAATAATATGTACAAATCCATTTTCGGCAAAAATATCAGCTTTGAGTATCCTGGCTCCAGCATAATAAACATTTCCAGGTTCATATACTCTGTTAAAATAAAACTTGTAATCTTCAGGAGTAATACCATTTTTAGTTAAATACGTATCATAAAAAATAGGTACATATTTTCTTGATTGAACGAATACCATTTTGTAACTTTTTGATATTGTTGAATCTATTACGATTATTTCTTTCTTGTTCCCCCTTTTTATCCAATATTTTTCGGGTGGATTTTTCAAAATTGTCTCCCGTTTATATGCATAAGGGTTAGAATTTCCATCATCTACTGCTTTCCATCCATTTACACCCAGACTTTTCAATTGCTCAAGCGACCATGGAAACTGAATAATATGGAAGTTGGTGATTTTTTTAAGCTCATCTAACGGGATGTCTGAAATATTGGCATAGCTGTTTTCCGACAGATACAGTTTTATAGCTTCATCGGTTGGCGCAAAAACGCTCCAACTTCCCGAAACATCAAGGATGGTGTCCAATCCTGTAAGTCGTAAACACTCAGTAAACATGGTAAGATTCTCTTGAACCGATACCGTAGTAAACAATTTTCCGGGAAGCCAGTCGGGTCTTTTAAATTTCTCGTGTTCAGGCAACTCATCACAACCAACGAACAGACTGAAAAGAATGCCCAGGAGAAGTAAAAGTGTCTTGAAATCTCTCATTATTTATAAACAGTTCTAAAATGTATTACCCTTGAAAGGCTAAAACTAAGCATAAACCAGAAACTTTGCGAATACCTACTTGCGTTTGAGTGAAAATTGCTAGTTTAGGATGATTTTTATAAGAAAATTTTGCATCTAACCGTCTTATTGATCTTTTCGTAAATTGATAAGTATAAAAACTACAGTCGCAATGAAATACATGCTCTTATTTTTCTTCTTATTTTTCAGTGTATTCGGTAGGACACAAGTGCAGACCAAAAGCCTGCCTGAAAATGTGGTGATAACATCCCAAAAGAACAAAACTCAGGTGAGAACAAATGAAAATGGGGAATTGCATCTAAATGTTTCTCCGAAGGATGTCCGTAGATTTAAAGCCAATGGGTTGGTCCGCTATAGTGATTTCGGTGCCAGGGGCGACGGCAAAACCGATGATATGGACGCCATTGCAGCGGCTCATGCGTTTGCTAATCAACACAGCCTTTCTGTGAAAGCCGACGATGGGGCCACCTACTACATCGGTGGAAAGAACCGCACTGCTGTCATCCGGACCGACACCGATTTCGGCAAGGCTGCTTTTATCATTGACGATACCGACGTCCAAAACCGCAGTGCACAAGTTTTCCTGGTTAGTTCCAGCATGCGGTCGTTCAAACTTGAAGGGATAACTTCCCTTAAGAGGAATCAGGATAAGATTGACGTCTCCTTGCCCGGAACCTGCATCGTCACCGTCACCAATTCCAACGTAAAACGTTACATCCGGTTTGGACCGAATCAAAACAATGGATCTTCGCAGACGGATATCTTTATCGTTGACAAAAACGGCAAGGTAGATATGGATGCTCCGATCATCTGGGACTTCGATCAAATCACGGACATCACCGCCCTTCCTATTGACGAGACGAAGCTGACCATCACCGGAGGACGTTTCACCACAATAGCCAACAAGGCCGAATCGAAGTACACCTACTACAGCCGCGGTATCGCAATCAGGCGCTCCAATGTTCTTGTGAATGGGCTGGAACACCGCGTCACTGGCGAAGGAGACCATGGCGCGCCTTATGGTGGATTCATCACTGTCGGCGACTGCTCTAACGTGACAGTTCAGAACACCACCCTAACCGGACACAAAATGTACCAGACCATTGGCTCGGCTGGAGTTTCTGTCTCCATGGGTACCTATGACATCTCCCTCAACCGGGCCCTCAACGTATCATTCGTGAACTGCAGCCAGACGAATGACATCAACGACGGCAGGTACTGGGGAATCATGGGGTCCAACTTCTGTAAGAATCTTGTTTTAGACAATTGCATCTTTTCCCGGTTCGATGCCCACATGGGAGTTGCCAATGCCACCATTCGTAACTCGACTTTGGGACACATGGGAATCAACGCTATCGGCAGCGGGACCTTTACCGTGGAGAACACCACCGTCCGCGGAAGGAGCTTCATCAACCTGCGTTCTGACTACGGCAGTACGTGGCAGGGAGAATTCATCATCCGTAATTGCGTCTTTGTGCCCGCAGGCGGCAAACCAACCAGTGCCAGCCTGATCAGCGGATCCTATTCCGGGCAGCACGATTTTGGCTACACCTGTTATATGCCGGAACGGATCACCATCGAAAACCTCCGTATCGACGACTCCAAACATCCGGAAAGTTATCAGGGTCCCGCCATTTTTGCAAATTTCAATCCAAAGATGACCGACGATTCCTACCTGGAGAAGTTTCCCTATGTCAGAACCAGGGAAGTCATTCTCGGGAAGGTGACCACTTCCAGCGGCAAGGCTTTAAGGATCAGCGACAATCCGTTCATGTTCAAGGATGTGAAGGTAAACCCCAATTAACGGGCGCTGCATGGGGAGCCGCTTTTGCCGGGAAATTGTCCTCACATGCCGGGGGACCTGAATGGATGCACCTTATTCTACAAAATGGTAAAGGTTTGGTGGTATCATTCCGCCGCATCAGTGAAAAAAATTGACATCTCCATCATGTAGGGCAATCATATGAGGCTGTCTAAAAAGTACTGTATCCAGTCATGCCGAACTTGTTTCGGCATCCCTTCTATGATGGGACCCCGAAATAAATTACCAATGACGTTCTAATCATGGTAGTCCAAACTTAGAAGCATCATGCCGGTCATCCTGATTTTCTGGTTGAATTTTTAATGAAGCCTCCCTTATAAGCTTTTAGGTCTTCATAAATTTTTGGGAAAAATAAGCTCCATTTAACCGGACGACTATCAAATAGAGTCCTTTTTTTAAATCACCTACTGATATCTGTACAGGTTTGGAAAGCTGTTTGAATGATTTAATGACCTGACCGGCAGAATTGATTATTTGCATATCCAAATTTTCAATATTTGACATCTCTTCGGGCAAGTTCACAGTTAGCGATTTATCTGCCGGATTTGGATATAGTTTTAAAACGTTGTTCTGATGAATGTTGTTTATGGAAGTGGGAGGGACATAGTTACCAATTTCATATACCCTGACATAGTCAACCTTGAAAGAATCAGGATAAGCTGCCTTTGACGGATCATTGGACCAATAACTGTTAATTGCCCAATCTTCAGTAGATATTTCACCCGTAACTTTAATATAGCCTGGTTGATTGCAAACGCCTCCTCCATTGCTTCGCCAGACTTCTTTATCATCAACAAAGAATACATACTTTTCGGGATACCATTCAAGTGAATACGTGTGGAACCCTTCCCGTATTCCTGGTATTAATTCGTTTTTCCCTACGGACTTGTGTGCTGCACCGTATCCGTCATAATGCACTGCATGGTTTATTTTATTCGTCCACCCAAAAGCTTCCATTACATCTACCTCTGAGCCATCAACTCCGGCATTGGCCACCGATCCTACGTTGCCTTGCATCATCCAGAATGCCACCCACCAGCCTTGCTGTTTGGGTAATTGGCATCTGATCTCAAACCGTCCATATTTTTGCTGAAACTTACCCATTGTTCTGACAGCACCAACACTGTAATCATACGGATCGCCATCATTATTTTTATCACCGATTTTCCTCACCCGTATCACCAGATTCCCCTTTCCATCAAGAAATGAATCTTCCTTGCTCCAATAGCCATCAGGCCCTTTGGCATTTGGTCTTCGGTTATACTCCGGACGATCCCATTTGGATGGATCAGGTATTCCTGTTCCGCTAAATTCGTCAGACCAGATCAGTCTTGGTTCAGAGATATTGCTTTCGCCAAAGTTTCCGTCAAACGAGGATTTTGTAATCTCAGTTTGTGCCATTAGTGACATCATCGGCACCAGAAGAAATGTAAGAATAAAAAATATTTTCATTTGGTTTTGATATTTACCTGATCGGATTACCTGCATAAGCATTGATAATCTGATCAATTTCGGCATTTACCTGTTCATTGATCCGATGCCGCTTTTCGTCGGCAGCGAACCATTCGAGCGCCATGCGCATTCCTTCGTGGAAAGGAATTGTTGCCTGAAACTCCGGAACAAACGATTTGATCTTGGAGTTGTCGAATACCGCGCTCCAGGTTTTGTCACCGAGTAAATCACCGGTCAGCCGCGGAACCTCCTTCACAATGAAGTCAGTCGGAATGTGGACAATCTTCGCTTCAACGCTCAACACGTCGGCAATGGTCTGGTAAATCTGGTTCCAGCTCAGCACTTCGTCCGAAGTAATGTGAAAAGCCTGCCCAATGGCCTTTTGATTTCCGAGCAGCCCCAAAAAACCCTTGGCAAAATCTTCGGCGTGGGTATTCACCCAAAGCGATGTGCCATCGCCATGCACAATAATGGGCTTGCCTTTCAGCATGCGGTCGGCCAGTGTATAGCAGCCAAATCCGCCAATGGCAACCGGCAAATAC
Source organism: Prolixibacteraceae bacterium (assembly GCA_036834745.1). Classification (GTDB taxonomy): domain Bacteria; phylum Bacteroidota; class Bacteroidia; order Bacteroidales; family Prolixibacteraceae; genus Aquipluma. Next base: position 23,953 of record DAITNH010000013.1, on the reverse strand, counting down.
GTATTGTAAGTATAGGAGGGGCGAACGATGGTTACCGGGAAATCTTCGTTGCGATAAGCATTCATCAACAGTTCTTCGCTGGCAATTTTGTTGCGCGAGTATTCCCAGTATGGATTTTCGAGTGGCGTTGATTCGGTGATGAGGTAGTTGACCACCGGCTTTTGGTAAGCAGAAGCAGAACTGATAAACACAAACTGTTTGGTACGGCCACGGAAAAACTGCATGTCGCGCTCGATGTCTTCCGGAGTAAAAGCAATCCAGTCAACCACCACATCAAAATCAAGGTCTTTCAGCGCGTTGCGCATGCTTTCCGGATTGTGGATGTCGCCGGTTAATTGATGGGCCCCAGGGATTTCGGACGAACGGATTCCGCGGTTGAGCAGATAAAGTTCCATTCCCCGTTCCATAGCCATGCGGCTTACGGCTGTGCTGATAAATCCTGTGCCGCCTATAAATAGTACTTTCATAATGGTTTGGCTAAAGTTTATTTTACTAAATTCTTAAAAGCTGATCCAAAAATTAAATAACCGGTATTTCCACCAATCGTGCCCTCGTTTTGTCCCCACAGAAATGGCCAGTCGTCGTAGTTTTCAAAGTGGTCGGGTTGTCTGAATAATATGCCCGGAGCAACATTGCCTGGAATAAATGAGAAATCAGCCCTGTTATTACCATAAAAGACTGCCTTTGGACGAGCTGCGCCAACCGTTGCCACCAACGAATAATTGTGATACGGATGGCAGCCAAATAGCCAGTTGGTGGTCTTGAAAGCATGGCTGGCATCGACAATATCAGGGAAATGTGTGTTAGCAAAGCAAATGGTGGTACCAAAGCTCACCACGTCTCCGCCTCCTGCCCAGTTACGAAGGCCGATAGGTACTCCGTAGGGATTTTCCTTTTCAAGCCCGTCGATGTATTCTTTGTACTTTACGATATATGGACGGAGCTTTTCTTTGAAAGATGCGTCAGTATGCGGTATGGCATGTAAAGCCGTCAATATGTTGCCACTAACGCTACTCTCAAGTGCAGGCCATAAAAGTTCCTGAAATTTATCGATGTATTGTTTCTCCCCGGTTGAGATGTACAGTTGAAGATTGGTGGCCATATTTGCTGATCCGCCTCCCCTTCCAGCGCGCTCCTGCGGCTGTTTGGCAAGGATTTCCGTAGCTTCTTTCAGAAGTCTTTTTGACTGTTGCAATGCTCTTGCCGAAAGATCGTCGTTATATCCCTTCAAAGCCCGGCTTGCTGCGGCAAACATCGTTGCTGCCCTGAGATCGAGGCTGGGATTGCGGCTTGTAAATGCCCACAAATCATCCTTAACCCCACTAGAACGGCCGTCAGCGGCTACTTCGTAAGGGCCAAGGTTCGGATTATAAGGAAGGCCGTCTGTTAATGAGGCTGCGTCGCCAAGGTGATGGTAATTATCGAGAACAGCGTTAGAGAGCGTTTGTGTCATGTGGCCGATAATCTCAGCCTGTGCTACCAGGTTCAATGTTCCATGCTCGATAAACTGCAACACATCTGGTGTCCCATCCGGACGATGAAGATCAACATAGCGTTGCTTCTGATCAACAAAAGTCTGATCGCGTAAGGGTTTGAAATATTCCCATGTCTGGACAAAGTTCTGCACCACGCCAATGTTCGCTCCTGTTTCGATATCAAAATCTCCGGCATCGAAAAAACCGCCTATGTTTAATCCGGGAATCAATTCCAGCGCTTTATACTTGGTATCGGTTGTTGGTCCTTGTCCATGAAGGTCGAAGTGATCGGAGTTTGGCGGAGCTTGGAGGTAACCGTCCTTAAAAGGCTCGCCGTGCCACACCCTGTAAGCCTCGTTTACGAACATGTGATTCATGTGTATGGGGATCCATATATCGCTGGTGGCGTCGGTGATCTTGTTGTAAACGCTGTTGTCAATTAAAAAGTTATTTGTTTTAAAGTCTCCATACTGAATATAGTATATGCCGGGGGTCTTAACTGAAGAGAAATCGAATTTCACATAGTGGTACTTGTAATAGTCACCCCAGGGTACGATATTGCCGCTGAATACTTTGGTCGGATTGCCATCATCGCCTATTTTATAGATCGATGCGCTTGCAAGCGGTTTGTCTTTCTTGTCGAGTTCAATTACAGCGACTTTTGGTTGCGAAGGAAGGTAACCCACCTGAGAGAAACCGATATTTGGCTCTCTTAACCAACCTTTAATGGCATTTGGTTCAACTGTCCAGGTCAAAACCTTTCCTGTTTTTCCTGCCGGAAGTAAACTGCGGACTACAAACCAGCCGTTTTGTGCCAGCATACGGCCGTCGAAAAGCATAATATCAACATCAGGCGAGCTGATTTTTACCAAACGTTCGGGTTCATCGGGTGCAAGAAGAAAGGTACGGCCGGTTTCGAGCGGAAGCGGATCGATAAATTTGCCTGTCCCCCTGTCGTCGGAAGTTACAAACCCCTTGAATTGCTTAGGTTTTACACTGTTAGGCTTTGTAATGGTGTTACCTACCACATAGCGCGGGAATCGATTGGGACGCCCATCCATCAAATAGGTCTTTGCCCAATATTGCGAGGGTAGAAACTCAAGATTAAATCCGGCTTTCCCTTCAAGTGCTGTTGGAAGGGGTTTATCCAGATAAACAGATATCTCAACACCTTTACCCTTTGCTGTGACAACCACCCGCGAATCAAAATCGTAATCTTCATACCTCAACTTAGCCTCAATGGTTTGCGACGCACGGTCAACCTTTCGGTTTGAGATTGCGGGAACAAGATCCCACTGCTCCGGAGTGTTGGAAAGTCTCACAGCACCGCCTTGCGATGTTCTGACGCCATGGTGAATTATTTCGATACCGGCGGTCTTCTCATCGTTAAAACCTCCGGTAAAGAGGTTATTGTACACAAGGACATTGACGCCTTGCGTCTCGAAATACTCAAGATCATTGAGTTTCAACTCCTGGCCCGAAGCAAAATTGAATACCCCTAGTAGGAGCACTACAACTGATAAAAATGTTAGTCTTTTCATGTTGGTTTAAAAGTTAATATTAGGTTGTGGTTTAAATACAGAAACATACAGCAATAACTTGGCCTGAAAGAGTCTAGTTTATTATCCTGTGACAATATAAAGATAAAGCCTGATTTTAGAACTTTCAAGGATTACTAATTTTAAAAATGTCAGGTATGAGAAAGAAGAAAGGGTTTACGCTGGTATAACATGCCATCGAAACGATTGAAGGTTCCCGACAACCTTTAACAGGACGGCGAGATCTTTAACAGGACCGCCAATGGAGCTACTTGTGTGCATATAAACATAACTCGTATGAGACTCTTTTTATCGAACTACCTACATCGAAGCGTCATGCCGAACTTGTTTCGGCATCCCATCGCATCTCACCGACATTTTGACTAATTTAGTAGAAACTCTTGTACCATGCGAAAAGGCTTCGTCTATATCATGTCAAATAAAAACAGAACCACTTTTTATATTGGAGTGACCAATGCGATTAAGCGTAGGGCTTTGGAACACAAAACAGGGAACGGTTCTGCTTTTACTAAAAAGTATAATCTTGTTGATTTGGTTCATTACGAAATCATTGAAGGAATGGCTGAATGCATCCAGCGGGAGAAGCAATTGAAAAACTGGCATCGCGACTGGAAGATTAATCTGATTAAAGAGTTTAATCCCGAAATGGTTGATTTGGCTGCAGATTGGTATGTGAAGGTCGGGGATCGGTTGGTAATTGCCAAGGGGAAATAGAAAGATAAGATTTTAGGTGTGCTGACAGGAAACTGTCTCAAAAGTCAAGATGACCGCGAACCAGGTCACCCCGAATTCATTTCGGGGTCTGATATTCAATGCGGTGGATCCTGAAACAAGTTCAGGATGACGCTCCGATCATTCGTTTTTCCTATTTCGGGGCGTCGCGCCGGTCATCCTGAATTCAGTTCTGGATTATTTCGGCATCCATCGCGTAGGAAGCTCCCTTCGACACGCTTCGCTGCTCAGGGAGCGCCGCTTTTGCGAACATTCACCACCAGCGCCGCTGCCTGAGTAGCCCGTAGAAAACCTTGAACTCAGCTATGGTGTGGTTGGGCGTATCGAAGGCAGAAGGCGAATGCAAAGAGCCTTTAGGCAATGGATATTGTTGAAAACAAACATAAAAGGCGCATTGCATTATGGTTTAAAATTCAGTAATTTGGAAGGCAAAATGGAAAATCCAATATCAAAATAAACGACTGTCTTATGAAAGAATATAATATTGCAATAATAGGTGGAATCTTCACAATTGTGGTAGCACTAGTACCAATAATCCTTTCAAAACGAAAAAGGGAGAAAATAAACTCAAAAAGAAGTAATGAGTTTAATCTCAATTGGTCAAATGGGAATACGTTTCAGGTCTTCAATGGAGACGGTAGTTCAAAAAACAACCATGCAGATCAACTTAAAATTGATGCAAGAAGCATACTATTTGAAATGACTAGCAGACTTGTCAAATTGACTACAGATGACTTTCGTCCATTAAAAAAAGGTTACTTAAAAGAAGTAAAGGACAAATACGATGAATTTGTTGATTTTTTCAACTCGAAAGAGTACCTCTTCAATAATGATGTAATTAGCACTGTAAAATCAATAAAAAACATCATTGATAAAGCTATTGAGCATTTGGAGATGATTAAAATTTTAGATTTTCAAGGTATGCCTGACAGCTATAAAGACACTGAACATAAGGCACTAAAAGAATTATATCACAATCAGATGCAAAAAGAGTTGCCACTTCATCGAGAAAAATTAAAAGAACTGATCAGAAATTAATACCAAAGCCGCCTCCCTTTTCAGGAAAGCGGCTTTGGTATTTTGCGCCGTAGAGACGCCCTATTAGGGCGTCTCTACAACATTTTTGCAATGTATTATTCTTCGTGCGCGGCCAACAGAACCTCCAAAATTTTCTTTCCGGCAGCGGCAACGCTAGTATCAGGACCGAAAATGGCAACGACACCGGCATCGTACAGGTATTGGTAATCCTGAGCAGGAATATTTGCATTTGAAATTTTCATATCTTTGATTTCAAATCGATGCATCATGGAACTAAAAATAAATCTTGAATTTAATCAGATACTAAAGCTGATACATCAACTTCCTCAAAAGGATATTGAGCGGTTGTCTGTTGTTCTTCAATCAGAAGTTTCAGCGAGCAAATCAACAAGTTCATTGCAAAAAATGATTCTGGATGCACCAACCTGGACTGATGCTGAACTTCACGATTATAATGATGCCAGAGTTCATTTGAATCAATCTCGGATTGCATGATTTTGCTGGATTCTTCTATATTGATTGAGCTTTTTCGCAAACAGGACAAGTCTAAAACCTTATTTTACAAGCTATCACAGACCTCTGACGAGTTGTGCATTTCTTCCATTACCCATTATGAAATTGGCATTGGAAACCGGAAATCCCATTCAGAATATTGGGATTCGTTGTGTGAAAATCTACGGATTCTTCCATTCGACAAAGCTTGTTCGAACAGCGCCATTTCAATTTATCTGGAATTACTGAAAGCTAACAAGATGATTGATTTGGCTGATATTCTAATTGGTGCAACTGCGGTAACATATTCTATTCCAATTGCAACCTTAAACGTTAAACATTTCGATCGGATCAAAGGATTGGAAATTATAAAATAACACAAAATTTTCCTTATAAAAAAAGCCGCTCCCTTTCGGAAAGCGGCTTTTGTATGTTGCGCCGTAGAGACGCCCTATTAGGGCGTCTCTACAACCATTATTGCGATGTATTATTCTTCGTGCGCGGCCAACAACACCTCCAGAATTTTCTTTCCGGCTGCAGCAACGCTGGTGCCAGGGCCGAAAATGGCAACCACACCAGCATCATAAAGGAATTGATAATCCTGTGCTGGAATTACACCACCGGCAATTACCATGATGTCTTCGCGACCCAGTTTTTTCAGTTCAGCAATAACGGTTGGAACCAAAGTTTTGTGTCCGGCAGCCAAAGACGAAACGCCCAATACATGCACGTCGTTTTCAACGGCTTGTTTGGCAGCTTCTTCGGGAGTCTGGAACAGCGGTCCCATGTCAACGTCAAAACCGATATCGGCATAACCGGTTGCAACTACTTTTGCACCGCGGTCGTGTCCGTCCTGACCCATTTTGGCGATCATGATACGTGGCTGACGACCTTCTAATTTGGCAAATTTGGTAGCCAGATCCTGCGCTTCCTTGAAGGTAGAATCGTTTTTACTTTCTGCTGAGTACACGCCTGAAATAGTTCTGATGATTGCTTTATAACGTCCAACATGCTTTTCACATGCATAAGAAATTTCGCCCAGCGAAGCACGTTTCTGTGCTGCTACGATGGCTAGTTCAAGCAGGTTACCTTCGCCGGTTTCAACACATTTGCTGAGAACTTCCAAAGCAGCCTGACATTCTTCTTCGTTGCGTTCGGCACGCAATTTATTCAAACGTTCGATCTGCGACAAACGAACTGCTGTATTGTCGATTTCCAGAATATCGATTGGGTCTTCTTTTTCCAAACGGTATTTGTTTACCCCGATAATTCCCTGAGTACCGCTGTCGATGCGGCCCTGTGTGCGGGCTGCAGCTTCTTCGATGCGCATTTTTGGAACGCCGGTTTCAACGGCTTTCGACATACCACCCAGTTTCTCCACTTCTTCGATCAACGCCCAGGCTTTTTCAACCAGTTCGTTGGTCAAAGTCTCTACATAATAAGAACCTGCCCATGGATCAACCGCGCGGCAAATTTCGGTTTCCTGCTGAATGTAAAGCTGCGTATTACGTGCGATACGGGCCGAGAAGTCGGTTGGCAAAGCAATTGCTTCGTCGAGCGCGTTGGTGTGCAATGACTGGGTGTGACCAAGAGCAGCTGCCATCGCTTCGATAGCTGTACGGCCAATGTTATTGTATGGATCTTGCTCTGTTAAAGACCAGCCTGAAGTTTGGCAGTGCGTGCGCAAAGCCATTGATTTCGGGTTCTTCGGATTGAACTCTTTCACCATTTTGGCCCAAATCATACGGGCAGCGCGCATTTTCGCGATTTCCATGAAATGGTTCATCCCGATTGCCCAGAAGAACGACAAACGTGGCGCGAACGCATCGATGTCGATTCCGGCTTTGATACCGGTGCGCAGGTATTCCAAACCATCGGCCAACGTGTAAGCCATTTCGATGTCGGCAGTTGCACCGGCTTCCTGCATATGGTATCCGGAGATAGAAATTGAGTTAAATTTTGGCATTTTCTGAGAAGTGAACTCGAAAATGTCGGCAATAATTTTCATCGAGAATTCAGGCGGGTAGATGTAAGTATTACGCACCATAAATTCTTTCAGAATATCGTTTTGGATAGTACCTGCAAGCTGATCCAAAGTGGCGCCCTGTTCCAGCGCAGTAACGATGTAGAAGGCCAGTACCGGAAGTACCGCGCCGTTCATGGTCATCGAAACCGACATTTTATCCAGCGGAATCTGGTCGAACAGGATTTTCATATCCAGAATCGAGTCGATGGCCACACCCGCTTTTCCAACGTCGCCAACTACGCGAGGATGATCGGAGTCGTATCCGCGGTGAGTAGCCAAATCGAACGCAACTGACAAACCTTTCTGACCGGCAGCAAGGTTACGGCGATAGAATGCGTTTGATTCTTCAGCAGTTGAGAAACCAGCGTACTGACGCACGGTCCAGGGCTGCATGGCGTACATTACCGAATACGGTCCACGCAGGTAAGGAGCTACACCGGCCGCATAATGCAGGTGTTCCATTCCTTCCAGGTCCTCTTTGGTGTAAACCGGTTTCACCGGAATCTGTTCCGGAGTAATCCAGTTTTTCTCAATCTTATTGGCAGCATTCCACTCAGCAGTATTTGGCTGAGGAGCTGCGGTCTTGATGTTTATATCTTTGAAATTTGGCTTCATGTTCTTATTTTAAATTCCCAATGTTGACTGGTAAGCTTTCAATTCCTGAAGCAAATTGCTCTTTACATTGATAAAGTTGGTAATTCCTTTTGCTTTCAGTTCGTCAGTGCTTGCAGGAGCACCGGCAACCACGAAGATGGCTTTTCCGCCAATGGCTTCGAAGGCGGCAGGAGCAAGCGCCGTATATTCGTCATCGGAACTGCAAATAACCACGATTTGGGCGTCCGCCTTCTGAGCAGCTTTCCAGCCTTCTTCAACGGTTTCGAAACCATTGTTGTCGAGTACATCGAAACCGGCCACAGCAAAGAAATTACAGGCAAATTGTGCACGGGCTTTGCGCATATTCAGGTTCCCGATTGTCAACATGAACGCCAGCGGACGTTTGCTGGTTTTGGCATAAACATCGGTTTTGTAACGAAGCGCTTCAAAGGTCTGAGCGCCACGGTATGGTTTCAGTGTTTCAATTTCGGCTTCTTCGGAAGTTAAATCCATAGGAGCAAATACGGCAGGGTTTATTTCCTGATCCAATTTTTCATTGAAATTCGGGAATTGATTGGTTCCGAGCAGGTTTTCGCGACGCGTTGCGATGTTCATGTCGCGTTTGGCTGCCATCTTTTTAATTTCAGCCTGAATAAATCCTTCGCGAAGTGCAGCCAAGAATCCGCCTTTTTCCTGAACTTCAAGGAACAGTTTCCATGCCTGATCTGCGATGGAGGCAGTTAATTCTTCAATATAATAAGAGCCAGCACCCGGATCTGCAATTTTGTCGAAGTTTGATTCTTCCTTCAGTAATAATTGCTGGTTGCGGGCAATGCGGTCAGAAAATTCGGTCGAGTCTTCGAAAATCGCGTTAAGTGGGAGTATCGTCATCGAATCAACTCCGCCAAGCGAAGCGCTCATGGCTTCGGTTTGAGTGCGGAGCGCATTTACATAAGGATCGTAAACGGTTTTGTTCCAGCTACCGGTTTCGGCGTGAATTGTCATTTTGCATGAACATTCATTTTCAGGATTGTAAGCTTTTACAATTTGAGCCCACAACAAACGTGCAGCGCGCAGTTTCGCTATTTCGAGGAAATAGTTGGCGCTGATCGACAAATTGAATTTTATTTTTTTAGCAACCGCATCAATTTCCAATCCCTGCCCGGTTAAAGTGGTTAGGTATTCTGAGCCCTGAGCCAGTGAGTAGGCCAATTCCTGAACAATGGATGATCCGGCGTTTCCGAAATTTTTGCCATTGACTGCCAATGTTTTGAATTTGGAAAGTTCGGAAGTTGACTGAATCATTTTGATTGCGTTTTCAACTACATGTTCCTGATTTTTTCTGAATTTCCCATACAGGGCATACTTTCCGAACGGATCGTACTCAACGGAAGCACGGATACTTTTCGGATCCCAATTGCCCTGTTTTACGAATGCTGCAAAAGCTTCAGTCACTTTGCGTGAACAGCAATTGCCTGCAAAGTTCACTTCAACAGCGTCTAACTGAATGTCGTTCAGCAAAACAGCCAAATCGGCTACTGATAATTCGGTAGCTTCAATAAATACAAAAGCCAACGAATTCACCCCTTTCATCAGATAAGTCAGGGCTTTTTTGTTGGCTTCGGCAAGGTCTTTTACTTGAATGCTCTGGCGGACCAGCCAATCATTGCCGATCTTTTTGTTTCCTCTTACGAAAGGAAACTCACCAGGCAAACTGTTCAGATAATCCAGTTTCTCCAGGTCTTCTTCCCGGTAGAAAGGCTGAACATCGATCCCTTCATTTGTTTTCCATACCAATCTCCGGTTGAAGTCGGCGCCTTTCAGGTCAGCAGTAACTTTGTCCATCCACTGCTGGGTGCTGACTGGTGGAAATTCATTAAAAAGTTTGTTATATTTTTCTGCCATAATGTAACTGTTTATAAAATCGGGGCAAAATTAGTGCTTTTTAAATAGTTAGGATAACATTCCGGGTAGTTTTTAATCATTAGGTAACATTTATACGGTTAAGATATTCAATTACTTAGATTAGTATATAAGTGAATTTAATCAAAATGGAGTGAAAGTGTGATTTATGTCAGGAAAATAAATTGTTTTTGTTATAAAAAAGAGTGCTTTTCTCAGGAAAGGCACTCTTTTTTATAACAAATATGGGTTGACTTTTCTACCGTTTCATCACCCCGTAACAAAGAATCTTCACGATGTTGTCAACGCTCTGTTCGAGGTTAACTTTACTGTAATCACCTGCAGCCAAAGGCATTTCAAGCCCTTTAATTGCGGTGGTAATCCCGATGGCCGCCAGGGTCAGGTCATATACTTCGAAGATATTCTTACGGACACCTTCAATCAGGATTCGTTTAATCATCCTGATTTCTTCCTGCTGATGCCGGTGTTTGATGTTCTCGATAAATTCGATGGCAGTCACATCATTTTCGAGTGCATTGTAAAAATTGGCCATTCCCCTGAAGGTGGTCAGTTTTGTCAGAATATAATCACGCAACTTGTCAACCGGATCGGTATTGCGGTTTACCACAATGTCGAGTTCTTTGCGCAGTAAATCAACTTCTTTTTGTATAACTGCCTGAAAAAGATCTTCCTTGCTCGTGAAATAATAGTAGAGTGAGCTTTTCCCTTTACGAACAGCGTTGGCGATATCGTCGAGCGTTGTTTTTTTATAACCGTATTTGCTGAATATTTCCTGAGCAATTTTCAGGATACTTTCACGGTTTGCATCTTTTTTGTTCGTTCCGTTTTCAATATTCATCGCCATAACAATAGGTTTTTTTCAGAATGCAAATATAAGGTTAATTCCTGAAAATGAAACAATACATATATTCAGGATATAGATTGATAATCTCTGAAATTCAAAACTCTTCTATTTCTGTCTTTTTTTGAATGGCGCTGAAGAATACTTAGGCGTGTTTTTATTATCAGAATTCTCTTTTATCAGGCGGAAATCGAGCTGTTTTTTCTCCAGATTTGCCCTGATAATCTCAACTTTAACCACATCGCCAAGTTGGTATTTTTGGTGCGCATGCCTTCCGACCAGGCAATAATTTTTTTCATCGAAAATATAAAAATCATCATCGAGCGAACTGACAGAAACCATGCCCTCGCATTTGTTTTCAAGTTCAACAAAAATACCCCAGTCGGTTACTCCTGAAATAACTCCGGTGAATTCCTCTCCAATTTTGTCCTGCATAAACTCTACCTGCTTGTATTTGACGGAAGATCTCTCGGCATTGGCCGCTTTAGATTCCATGTCGGAAGAGTGCTTGCACATGTCTTCCCATTTCGGTGCGCTCACTGTTCTTCCGCCTTCCAGATATCGCTCAAGCAGGCGGTGAACCATCACATCGGGATAGCGGCGGATGGGTGAAGTGAAATGGGTGTAATATTCGAAAGAAAGTCCGTAATGTCCAATGTTGCGGGTTGAATAGGCCGCTTTGGCCATGGTCCTGATGGCGAGTGTTTCAATCACATTCTGTTCATTTTTACCTTTTACATTGGTCATGAGCAGATTCATCGATTTGGATATTTGTCCGGGAGTTCCCAGTTGCAAACCATACCCAAATTTGTGGATGAAATGATTGAAATTCATTAGTTTATCAGGATCAGGCTTGTCGTGGATACGGTAAACAAATGTCTTTGGTGTTTTATGATCTTCAGGATTGCCAATGAATTCGGCGACCCGTTTGTTGGCCAGCAACATAAATTCTTCGACCAACTGATTGCTCTCTTTGGCTTCCTTAAAATAGACCGAAAGCGGTTTGCCATTTTCGTCGAGATTAAATTTTACTTCAACCCGTTCGAAACCCAGCGAGCCTTTTTTAAAGCGGGCTACGCGCATTTTTACTGCCAGGCGATGCAAGGTAAGTACTTCATCTTTCAGCTCTCCTTCGCCGGTTTCGATGATGGCCTGAGCATCTTCATAAGCAAATCGTCTGTCGGAATGAATGACAGTGCGGCCGAACCATTGTTTCTGAATTTCGGCTTCATCGTTCAACTCAAAGATGGCCGAAAAGCAAAGTTTATCCTCATTGGGCCGAAGTGAACACACGCCATTCGACAGTTTCTCCGGAAGCATCGGAACCACCCGGTCAACAAGGTAAACTGAAGTTGCACGGTCGTAAGCTTCTTCATCGAGAACTGATCCGGGATGAACGTAATACGACACATCGGCAATATGAACGCCCACTTCCCAAAAGCCGTTTTCGAGTTTGCGCACCGAAAGGGCATCGTCAAAATCTTTGGCATCGAGCGGGTCAATGGTAAACGTGGTTACTCCGCGCATGTCGCGACGGCGTTCTATTTCTTCTTCCGGAATCTGGTCCGGTATTTTTTCGGCAGCTTTCAGCACATTCTCCGGAAAACGCAATGGCAGATCGAATTCGGCTAAAATGGCGTGCATTTCAGTGTTATTGTTGCCCACATCGCCCAGTACTTCTATAATTTCGCCAAATGGGTTTTTAGAACGTGCCGGCCATTCGGTTATCCGTGCAATTGCTTTTTGTCCGTCTTTTGCTCCGTTCAGCTTTTCATTTGGTATAAATAAATCGAAAGCTGATTTTCCTGAAGGAATTAAAAATGAAAAATTTCGTGATTTCGAAATAGTACCAACAAAAATAGTTTTGGCACGTTCTACAATTTCAACCACTTCTCCTTCAGGTTGTTGATTTTTATGCATGGCATACAAATGCACTTTCACCTTGTCGCCATCCATCGCGTGGTTAAGGTTCTTGGCCGAAACCAACACCGGCTTATCCACTTCCTCCGAATTAATGTATGCAAAACCTTGCCTTTGAATATCGACAATACCTGAAACGCTTCCACCACGCGATTTAAGCTTGTATTTACCACGCTGAACCATCTGAAGGTTGTCGCTCTCGGCAAGTTCTTCCAACACTACAAAAACCAGTTTGACAATTTCGGGATCTTTGATCTTGAGCAGATCTGCTATTTGTTTGTAATTGTAAGTTCGCTCGGGCTGATCGTAATAAATTGTGAGGATTGCATTTTTAAGCTTTGGCTTATTGAACATTTCAATCAATTTGGCTTTTTTATCTTTTTTCTTTGCCATTGGATCATGTTATTTAAAATTAAACGTAAGGTAGGAAAGATTTTCGGAACAAGGTTGACCTGGCGAATCAATTTCTGTAAAAGCTATAATAATTTATATCTTCGTGATTCAATGAAGATGCCTGAAATGAACCATTCAATGGTTTTACCTTCAAACCGTAAAAAATGAATAAACTTATTATTCTGATTTTGATCTTTGCATTCCAGTTTGGTTGGGCACAGTTTCCCGATCCGGATTTCAATGATAAAATGGCTTTCAGCGAAGGCCGGTCGTACCTGAAATCAGCATCTTTCATCGAATCTGCCGACTACGCTTCGTATGATCTGGTCTACCAGCAGTTAAACTTTGAAGTCGATCCGGCGGTGAATTATATTTCAGGATCGGTACTATCCAAAGTTAAATTCCTGAAGGAAAATACAATGGAAATTCATTTTGACCTTGCCTCGGCATTAATTGTTGATTCCGTTCATTTTGAAGGAAATGCGATTGTTTTTCAGCATCAATCTAATAAAATCGGGATTACACTTTCAGCAAACATTCAGCAATACAGCTTTCGCCAGGTGGAGGTTTTTTATCATGGTTCGCCGCCGGAAACCGGGTTTGGCTCATTTATCGTTTCAAAACATCAAAACACACCCATCCTGTGGACCTTGTCGGAACCATACGGAGCGCGGGATTGGTGGCCCTGCAAGGAGAGTCTGGCCGATAAAATTGATTCGATTGATGTTTACATTACCTGCCCCAGTCAATACAAAGCTGCCAGTAACGGGAAACTGATTTCAGACGAGGTTGCAGGTGAAAAACGCACGGCCCACTGGGAACACCGCTACCCGATTGCGACTTACCTGATTGGCATTGCCGTTACCAATTATGAAACCTATTCCGACTTTCTGGATTTGCCAGAGGGGAAAAGGATCGAAATTCTGAACTACATTTATCCGGAATATCTTGCTACAGCAAAATCAAAAGCGAACGAAACGAGCAATATCATGAAATATTTCAGTTCCAGATTTATTATCTATCCGTTTGCCGACGAGAAATACGGACATGCTCAGTTTGGCTGGGGCGGCGGAATGGAACACCAAACCATGAGTTTTATGACACATCTTGAATTCGAACTGGTTGCGCACGAACTGGCCCATCAGTGGTTTGGCGATTACATTACACTGGCAAGCTGGCACGACATCTGGCTGAACGAAGGTTTTGCCACTTACCTTACCGGACTTGCATTTGAAAACCTTCTGGATAAAACCGCCTGGCCAAGATGGAAGAAAGATCAGTTAAATAGAATTCTTTCGTCCACTGGTGGTTCTGTTTATGTTGTCGATACCACCAGCGTTTCCAGGATTTTTAATGGTAGGTTGTCGTATTCGAAAGGTGCCTATTTGTTGCACATGTTGCGCTGGGAAATGGGAGACGATCGGTTTTTTAAAAGCCTGAAAAACTATCTGGAAGATCCGTCGGTTGCCAACGGTTTTGCTACTCAGGCGAAATTTGTAAAACACGTTGAAATGGCAGCTGACACCTCGTTTACCGAATTTTTTAACGACTGGTATTATGGCGAAGGTTATCCCAAATACAACATCACTGAATTTTCCGGTTCCGGTGATTTGGGGATAACAAAAATTAGGGTGAGTCAGGTTGCATCGCATCCTTCAGTCAGTTTTTTCGAAATGCATTTGCCGGTCAGGGTATGGAATAACGGACAATTCAAGGATTTGAGGTTGTGCAATTCCGTTCAAAATCAGGAGTTTGTAGTTTCCGAAGAAAAAGTAGATTCCATTCAGTTCGATCCCGAAAAATGGTTGTGCGCCAAAGCTGATCTCGTTTCACCGGTTCATGAAATCACCAGATCGGAAGAAATCCAAATTATTCCGGAATACGCGACAAAACAAATCAGAATAATTTTGCCTGAATTTTCAGGAAATGAATACTACCGCATTTTTGAATTGAACGGAAAAACAGTTATGACCGGTTTTTTACATTCGAAGGACTTTCGAATTGAAAGCAACATTCTGAAAAAGGGCATCTATCTGGTTGAAGTGAAGACCAGCGATTTAAGGAAAGTGGAGAAATTGATTGTCAATTAAAGAACTTCAGGAATTTCGAAGAAGAAGGTCGTGCCTTTTCCGGGTTCAGAATCCACCCATATTTTGCCTCCGATTAATTCAACCAGACCTTTTGCAATGGTCAGACCAAGGCCAACGCCACCGTATTTTCTGGAAAGTGTTTCATCTTCCTGCCTGAATTTTTCAAAAATAAAACACAGTTTTTCTGCTGAAATTCCTTTCCCGGTGTCCTGAACAAAAAAACGAATGTGTTTATCCTGAATGGAATAGCCAAAACGAATGAATCCGCTGGTTGTAAATTTTCCGGCGTTATTGAGTAAAAGGCTGAAGATGTGCCTAATTTTTGCCTGATCAGAAATTACAATAAATTGATCAACAGGAAGTTCCTTCATTAATTCAATGTTCAGATGAACCTTGTCTTTAACCACCTTTTCGCTCCTGAACCATTTTAATAGTTCGTCGAGCAGGTTGTTCACATTAAACGGTGCAATTCTCAATTGAATTTGTTTGCTGTCGATTTTCGAGAAATCTACAATATTTGTAATCACATTGAGCAAACTTTGACTGCTGTCGTTAATCACAGTGATGTATTCGTGCCGTTCTTCGTTTGATAATTCATCATCGTCAAGCAATTCTGCAAATCCCATGATACCGTTCATCGGAGTGCGCAGTTCGTGCGATATGTTGGCCAAAAAAGATGTTTTCAGCCGGTCGCTTTCTTCTGCTTTTTCGAGTGCCGATTTTAGCTCCTGTTCTGATTTCTTCTGCTGAATTGAAGAGCTTATTTGTTGTGAAACGAACTCAAGCATATTTACATCCTCCGGGGTAAATGCATTTTCATCCACATAGCTTTGCAAAGCAAAAACCCCGATAGGTTTCTCTTTTATCAGCAATGGCAGGCCAAGCCAAACCGCTGCTGGTTCTCCTATGGATTCAACCTGTCCTGCTTTTTTAAGCGCATCAACATCGGCCCGTTTGCCAAGCAGTGTCGTTTTCGTTTTTATAACGTATGACGACAATGATTTTCCTGCCGGGAAACTTGTTATGTCGTCTTTTTCATCGGAATAGTATGGAATGGTGAACAAATCAGAAGTTTCGTCATAAAGGGCAATGTAAAAATTGGTCACATCGATTAGTTTTCCCAAATGATTCCGGATCATCTCTATTAATTCACCCAAATCATTTGATTTTGAAGTTGCGCGGGAAATGGAATACATTACTTTTTGTATTTCCTCGTGGCGTTTACGGTTGGTAATATCTGTAAAAACTGTTGCAAATTCACCAATTCGCGGGCTGAATGCCCAAACTTCAAAATATTTCCCTAATTCAACGGAATAATTTTCAAACTGAACTGCTTCTCCCGTCAGGGCAACGTTTCCATACAAGTCAATCCAGTATTTTTCAGTTTCCGGAAAGATTTCTTTGACTGTTTTTCCGATAATATTGGTGGCTTTCAGTCCGGTAAGTTTTTCAAATGATTTATTTACTGAATGATAGGTATAATCAACCGGTACACCATTGTTGTCCAAAATAATTTTATGAGTAGCAAAACCCTGGGCAATGTTTTCGAACAGCAACTGATATTTTGTTTTACTTTCCAAAAGTATGATATTGATTTTGGATAAAGATTGAAATATAATTTGATTCTAAAAACAGTTTGGAATAGAAAATTGGAAAGAAAGTGTGTGAAACATACAAAATTGAAACAGTGTTAAACATGAATTTGTATCTTTAAAGGTCCTGAGATTCAATATCAATTGCTTTATTGTTTAACCAAAAAAAATCACAATGAGAACGAGTAAGTTTTTTACCCTGACAATTTTTGTACTTTTTGCAATTTTAGTTTTTTCATCGTGTGCCGAAGTTCAGAACATGGAAGCCTGTGCAACAGGGCATACTTATGGCTTTTTCGGCGGATTGTGGCATGGCATTATTGCGCCTGTTTCATTCGTCATAAGTTTGTTCAGCGACAATGTTGCAGTCTGGGCTGTCAATAACAACGGCGGATGGTACTCTTTTGGATTTCTTATTGGTGTTGGCAGTTTGGGATTTGGCGGCAGCAAAGCCTCGCGTTAGTTTCCACTTCAGTTACATTCGGTAAGCAGAAACAGTTGCGTTATTGATAAAAAATAGAGGAAGGAAAATATACGAAAAAGGAAAAAATAATCGTTGAGAAAAGAATAGTTGATTATAGCTGTTGTTTTTTCCTAATTTTAGTTACTTTGTCGTGCTTTTTATAAAATAGAAAAGTTTGAGTTGGGATTTCGGTTTCACCCTACAGCACATAAAAGATAAACGCAATATATATACTCACATGGCAAACTTCAAGAATCCTATCATATTTGTAGTTGAAGACAATCAGATATACAATAAGCTGGTTGTAAGTTATTTGAAAACCAACAAATTCACCAGGGTTGAGTCTTTTTTATCGGGAGAAGAGGTGCTTAAAAATATGGACAAAAATCCGGATATCATCATTCAGGATTACCTTCTGGAAGGAATGACCGGTATTGAGGTATTAATTAAAGCAAAGAAGATCAATCCAAATGTCGAGTTTATCTTTTTGTCAGGACAGGACAGTATTGATATTGCCATTAACAGCATGAAATATGGGGCTTACGACTATATTGTGAAAGATCAGATGGCACTTCAGAAAATGGTCAACAAAATACACAAGATCAGTTCGGTTTCCGAACTCGTGACATCAAACAAGCGCTACAAAGTTGGAGTGGTACTGTTTTTTATTGGGCTTGCCTTGCTGGTTATTATTACATTGATTCTGGCAATCATGTATCCGCAAGTATTTGGAATGTAAAATCTTATTACCCCATAAAAAAAGAACCCGGTGCAGTTATCTGTCCGGGTTCTTTTTTTAGTTCGATTTGATGATGCGTCCTGCATCAAATATACTGGCATACCCATCAGGTTTATGGAGTATTTCCAATGCCTTTTCCACATCCTTGTCTTCTTTCATCGCAGCCTTGATGGCTCCTTTCTGGTAATAATATCTCGAAACGATTTCATCGGTCATAATTTCCGAAATTTCCTTTTTGAAATGTTCAAGATCCTGATCAATGTTGTGACCCAGTTTAATTCTCAGGGCTTCAAATTCATCTTTCGACAAATCGTAATATTTCTCGCGTTTGGCAACTTCAAGCAGTTTTTCAAGTTGTCCTTCTGTTCTTGATTCGTATTTGAAATCCTGATTTTTAACGAATTGTGTAAAATCGGCATACATTTCAGGAGTAATGGCAAACTCTTCCGGTGGCGCAATTTTTTCGGTTGTACTATTGAAATACGTTGCATAGTCGAAAACAACCGACTGGGTTATTAAATTGGCCGACAGGTTGCTCAAAACTTCATCTTCAACAGTAATATCTGGAACAACACCACCACCATCGAACACAATACGTCCTTTTTTTGTGGTATATTTTGTAATCAGCGAGTCGGGTATTTCTCCCACGCTGCCATCTTCGTTCCGGTTTGAATAATCGAGCGCCTGAATGCAGCGACCGCTTGGGATGTAATATTTGGCAGTCGTGATTTTAAGTTTGGCATTATAGCTTAAATCGCGGGTTGTCTGAACGAGCCCTTTCCCGAAAGTACGCGTTCCGATAATCATTCCCCTATCAAGGTCCTGAATGGCGCCGGCCACAATTTCGGAAGCAGAGGCCGATCCGCGGTTAACCAGAACTGCAATCGGCATCACTGTATCCAATGGGTTTTCAGTGGCTTTATATACTTTGTCCCATTGTTTTACTTTTCCCCGTGTGCTCACAATTTCCTGGCCTTTGGGAATAAATAGGTTTGAAATCCTTACAGCTTCCATTAATAACCCACCCGGGTTTGAACGCAAATCCAACACAAGCGATTTGGCGCCCTGTTTTTCTTTCAGTTCGATGAAGGCCATTTTTACACGCTCTGTGCAATCAACTGTAAAATTCGACAAACGGATGTAGCCGGTTTCTTTGTCCAGCATTCCGTAATAGGGTACCGGGTCAATCTGAATTTTTTCACGGATAATTTCAATGTCCATTGGTTTTTTCTGTCCGTAACGCTCAATTTTCACCAGCACCGGTTTTTCTGCAGGTCCTTTTAAAAGGCTGCTGACATCTTCGGTCGAAAGGTTTTCAGTTGATTTTCCTGCCACTTCAAGCAAAATATCGCCCGCTTTCAAACCGCTTTTCTGTGCCGGAAACCCTTCATAAGGCTCTGAAATCACAATTTTGCCTTTTTGTTTGCTGATCAGCGCCCCAATTCCGGCATACTCGCCAGTAGTCATAAACCGAAAATCCTCCACATCGTCTTCCGAAATAAAATTGGTGTACGGGTCGAGTGATTCGAGCATTTTGTCGATACTGGTTTTTACCAGTTTGTTCGGGTTCACATCGTCCACATAAAACAGGTTCAGCTCCCTGAAAAGCGTGTAGTAAATATCAAGGTTCTTGGCTATCTGGAAATTTTTATCGTCTTGTTTAAAGCTGTAAAAGCTAATTGCAAAAACTAAAATCCCAACAATAACAATCCCTGCTTTTTTTGTTCTGGAAAATTTCATTTTTAACTTGTTGTTGATAAGGGGAACAAAAATAGTAAAAGCTTTGTTTTTATCGGCTTGACTTCTAGTCTTAAACGTTAATTATTCTTAACTGAATTTTTTCACTATTTTGTGCTCCGGAATTTATAATTGGTATTCAATGTCGAAACTTCAGATTTTCAAAAAATATCCTTCCCTTTTTTGGGTGGCCAACCTCATCGAATTGTTTGAGCGTTATGCCTGGTATGGTTTTTACATGGGTTTTGGCCTTTTTCTGGTGGGTTCGAAAGAAACAGGTGCAATGGGATTTTCGCCGGTTGAAAAGGGGGCCATTATGGGCACCGGTTCAATGTTGCTGTATTTTTTGCCAATCCTGACAGGTGCCATTGCCGATAGAATCGGGTACAAAAAGGTATTATTACTGGCTTTCCTGATATACAGTTCCGGATTTTACATGATTCAGCAATTCGATAGCTTCGGAATGGTCTTCTTTTCTTTCATCTGGATTTGCGTTGGCGGTGCATTTTTTAAGCCCGTCATTTCGGCAACCATATCAAAAACAACCAACGAAGAAACGGCTTCCATCGGGTTTGGTATTTTTTACATGATGGTGAACATCGGCGGATTTATCGGCCCTTTTGTCGCCGGAATTGTACTGGGCAAAGGCTGGAATTTTGTGTTTATGTTGTCGATTGCAGCCATTGCAATTAATTTCCTGATTACACTGTTCTTCTTTAAAGAACCCAAAGAAATAAAGGAATCCACAACTTTTTTGAGATCTGTTTTTCAGCCATTTATAAATATTTTTCAGACCATCATCAACTGGCGGTACAGCATGTTTTTACTGATCATGTCGTTGTTCTGGGCAGCCTTCAACCAGCTTTATTATTCGTTCCCGAATTTTGTGGTCGATTGGGTGAACACTGCAACCCTTTACAACGGAATTCATTCATTTTCGCCATGGCTGGCCGAATTGATTGGCTCCGATCCCGGAAGTGTTGCGCTAACGATGAGCAGCATGGATGCTTTTTTTATTATTGTATTTCAATTGATGGTTTCGGCTTTTGTAATGCGCTTCAGGCCACTGAATGCCATGATGGGCGGCATTTTTGTTTTGGCGATTGGACTGGGAATGATGTTCTCTTTTCAAAACGGATGGATCATTCTTTTGGGTTTGTTGATTTTTGGATTGGGAGAAATGGGCAGCTCGCCAAAATATACAGAATATGTTGGCAGTATTGCACCTCCCGATAAAAAAGCCTTGTACATGGGTTCATCCTTTTTGCCCATTGCCTTGGGACATCAGATTGCAGGTTTTATTTCCGGCGCACCTTACGAAAAAATTGCCGATAAACTTTTTCTCCTGAAAGCAGAAGTTGTCAAACGCGGTTTAACCATTCCTGAAATAGTGGACGGATCGTTTACCAAAACCGACTATTTCAACGAAGCGGCCCGGCAAATGAACTTCACTCAGCAACAATTGACAGATTTCCTTTGGACCAGCTATCACCCGCAATCCATCTGGATTATTTTCAGTTCGCTGGCTTTAAGCGCGGTTGTTCTCTTATTTTTGTACGACCGGTTTATTTTGCCGAAGAATGAATAAAACAAGTCCGTTCACTGAAGTGAACGGCAAAGGATATCTTGCTATTAACAAATATATATGATATTTAACGAGATAATATCCTTTGCCGTCTGGCTTTAGCCGACGGACTAAATGAAAATAGAATGAAGCCGTCCGCGCAATAATGATTTTTAAAGTGTTTTCTATTTTCGGACGGAATGAGTTTAACCTACAACAATGGATAAATTGAGATAAATTATTCAACCTTGAAACATGCAAAAACTCTTTTACATACTATTCCTGATTCTGGCAGTTACCCAATTGCACGGTCAAACGCTGATTGATTTGAACAATCACTACAAAAACCTTGATACAACTGAGGTGAAAGAATTGAATTTCAGATTCGAGAGCATGAGCTTTTTTCACAATACCGAATACATGGGCGATATTGTGGATGGTTACACCTGGACAGGTGCATGGGTACGACCAAAGCTGAGCTACACTTTTTCCGAAAAACTGAAATTGGACGTTGGCGGTCATTTTTTGCGTTACCATAGCCGTGATGATTTTACGGTTGTGCGGCCATGGTTTTCGGCACAATACCAGATGTTTCCGAAAATGAAAGCCATTTTTGGAAACCTGAATGTCAGCCAAAATCAGGGTTTGGTGAAACAACTTTGGGAACCTGAACGAATCATGACCGATGCCCCGCGCGAAGGTGTTCAGTTTATGTACGAGTCGAAATACTTTGAGATGCAAAACTGGATGGGCTGGGAACAGTTTATATTACGCGGTGATCCGTACCAGGAACATTTTACCTTTGGATTGAGTGGCCGCGCACAAATTTTCCCCAATTCAGGACTTAAAATACACATCCCTTTGCAATTGTTGGTTTATCACCGTGGAGGCGAAATCGATTCTAGTCCGCTGGGGGTAATCACCGACTTAAATTATGCCACCGGCCTTGAAACACAATTGAATGTTGGCGACGGATTCCTGAAAGACATTTATTTGAACCTGCATTGGATTGGATACGAGTGCCCCGATGGACCAGCGCCTTATGGATACAAAAACGGACATGGTTATTCGGTAATGGTTGGCGGAGACACCCGTTTCGGAAAGTTTTCGCTCGATTACTGGAATGCCTACCAATTTATTGCGCCCTACGGAAAGCGCATTTACATGTCGATTTCCGACCGCGATATTGCTCTTTCGCAAACCGACCGCTCGCAGGTTGCCTTTAATTACATGATGAAACAACACATTCTGAAAGACATCGAATTTGCCTTTCAGGGTGAAGCCCTCTACGATTTCCTGACTACGCGGTTTTCATTCGCCTTTGGGTATTATTTGGTTATCAATCAGGATTTTTTGCTGAAGAGGTTTTGATTGGTTTCCCTAAATCCTGAAGTATTCCTTTTTTAGCCAATACTTGTAAATAGGGTCCTGAAGATCAATTTGTTCGGCAGAAATATCAATTATTTCGCGGGCCAGCAGCGATTGTTTAAGTCGGGTTATGTTTCCTGAAGTTCCCAGATTATACTTTTGAAGCGTTTCTTTTGAACTTAATTGTTTTTCGCCCGACATAATTGCTTTTAGGAAATTTAACTGTGTTGTTGATAATGATTCAGTGATATTAGTAAATAAGAGACTTAACTGATTGATTAAACCAAGGAAAGCCGCATTAACAATCGGAGCCGAGCAAATAGTATCTGTACGGAGCCAGGATTGTTGTGCAAGTTGCTGAACGTAATACGAATGGTTTTCTGCAAGTTCCGTTATCAGGTTTGCTTCTTCTTCCTGAATTTCTTTGCCCGTTTCCGAAAATCGTTTTCTAATAAAATCAACCCAGCTTTTCGTAGTAATTTTCTCCAGAAATATCAAATCACCAAATTTGTAAAATGGCATGGATGGATTGGAAAATACGTCGAGCAACATGTGTCTTTTACTTCCATACAGGCAATAGGAAACATGGGTGTGCCTCTGCCAGTGGGAACGCAACTTACGTTGAAATGCAAGCGGATCCTGAAATTCGCTAATCCCCTGAAATTCGTCGATACAAACAACAATTTTCAACCCTCTTTCAACAGCAATCGTTTCAGCCAGGTTAAGAATCTCATCGGGCTTTCTTTGTAGTTCTTCCCAGCTTACTCCAAAAGAAATTTCACTTCGATCATCTGGAGAGAACGAAATTCGTGGCAAGAGTTGAGATAAAAATTCTTTTGCATTTTGAGCGCGTTCCTCCCATTTTGTTGATGTCGCCTTTATTATTTCGGTGGCCAGAGCAATATAAAAACCTTCTTCGGTCCGTACATTGAACAAATCGATGTGACAGATTTTCAAATCGGGTTCCTTGTTGCCAAGCAATTCGGTAACCTTGCTAACCAGAGAAGTTTTCCCCCATCGGCGAGGCGATAAAATGATGGTATTTACCAAAGCACTAAAATTAGATGCAAGATGTGCTGTCTCTTTTTCTCGATCGGTAAATTCAATCTGAGTTGCCAGTTTACCAAAAATAAAAGGTGTATTGTCCATGTGTTCAAATTTTGACACAAATATAGGTTACAAATCTGCATCATACAAATTTGCATCATACAAAAATGTATGATGGTGATTTTTTTAGATGCGATGCGGATTCTGGAGATCGTTTTTCTGATATTCTAACAGCCAATTTTTCGTTTGCCTTTGGATTTTTAAAGTATGGATTTATCAAATTATTTTTTCATTTTTAGGGTAATTTTACGCACATGCTGACCGAACGCGAACACATAGGGATTTTTGGCAAAATGAATT
>DAITNH010000012.1:0-33645 GCA_036834745.1 Prolixibacteraceae bacterium | reverse complement strand
ATCAAAAATCAGATTGTCAGTTTGTTATGGATGGATAGCTGCAATGTGGGTTAAGATGGTAGCAAATGAATGTCTGGCAACATAAGTTGACAGATTCATATTGATTTGTGCCAATTCAGCAATTCGTTTTAACTCCCTATTTATTCTAACCAGATTTTTATGAATCCTATTTTGTTTCTGAATGGATGTTTTATGAATTCGTGTGTCGAGAATAGGGAATAGGTATCCGGTTTTTTTCGAAAATTGATTAAATTTTAAAAGGATACTGCTTGCTTCCTCCACTAATTGAAAGCTCATCTTCTTTCCGGTCTTTTGCCTGACATATTGAATTCTATTTTCAACAATATTTTCCGGTCTAAGATTCGATATATCTGTAAAATTGATTCCTCCGCCTAAATAACTGAAGACAAAAACATCTCTTGAAAATTCCGTTAGTTCCTTTTCTTTTGACAAATCCAGTCCAATTATTCTTAGGACATCATCTTTTGAAATGGCCCTCTTTTTTGTCTTAACGTCAAACTTGCTAATTTTAAAATCATTAAATGGATAATTGGTTTTTGTTGTACATTTTGATTCAACCGCTTTGTTGTATGCACTTCTGAGGGTGCGGAAAAGTAGACTTATCGTTGTTTCTTTATTCCCTTTTGATCTTAACCATTTTTCATATCTGTTTAACCAATTTATGTCAATGTCGGGGAAAAGGATATTCAATCTATCTTTTGAAAATTCCTTGATTGAATTATAAGAACCTTTGTAAATTAGCCTATTGCCTGTCTTATTGGTTTGGCTGAAATGTAAAACCAATTCCAGGTAAAATTCATCAACTGTTTTCTCCCTAATTGTTGACTTGTTTGCTGCTAATAAGTTTGTTGGGGTCAATTCAATTTGATTAGCATTGAATTCTAAGATTTGCTTTTGAAGTTCCGTAACCTTATCAAGAACAATCTTTTGAATAAACTCACCATTTGGGCAATTGGATTTTGGCTTATTCTTCGAAAAATCCCAAAATTTTGAATTTATTGAAACTCCTAAACTTTGATATTTCCGTTTACCTTTTACGAAAATTTGAACCATTAACGGATTTTCACCGTTCGAAAGTGTCTTTGATTTGTAGCAAATAACTGAGATTGAGGCATTCATGAGCGTAAACTGGTTTACGTCTTGGTTTACATTCACACCAGAAAACCTCCTAAAAAAAGAAAAATCAGTCAATTACTAAAATTGTAACTAACTGATTTTCAGAGCGGGAAACGAGGCTCGAACTCGCGACCCTCAGCTTGGGAAGCTGATGCTCTACCACTGAGCTACTCCCGCTTTTGATTGATGATTTTTAATTAACCGCTCAAAAATAGCAAAACAAATCTTTGGACAGTTAACTTCAGTATTGTTTATTCAACTTCTTTTGAAAACTGTTAGATTCTCAATGGAAATGATCGTTTGGCAATTGTGTCTTCAGACTTCAGATTTTGGTCTCCGGTCATTTTCTTCTTACAATTCGAAATTGAAGCCCCTGTTCAGTAAATCTTCGTAATTCTTTGGTTCGAAACGATAGTACCATGCTCCTTTGCGCGACGATTCTTTTTCCTTTTCTTCCAGTTTTTCCAGCAAATTCATCGATAAAAGTTTGCGCCTGAAGTTCCGCTTGTCAAGGGTTTTGTTGTAAATTGCTTCGTACAAACCCTGTAACTGTGGAATCGTAAATTTATCGGGCAGCAACTCGAATCCAATGGGTTGCGTTCTCGCTCTAACTTGAAGCTTTTTCAATGCACGGCCAACCATGGCGGTATGGTCAAAAATGAGCCGGGGCATCGTTGAAATCGGGACCCAGGTTGCTCCATGTGTTTTTACCAGTTCGAGGTCGGATGCATTGATTTTGATGAGTGCGAAATAAGCCACCGATATGATACGTGCGCCCGGATCGCGGTCGAGTTCTCCAAACGTGTACAGTTGTTCCATGTAAACATCGGAAAGACCGGTTAGCTGATGTAAAATGCGTTTGGCGGCACTATCAATGGCCTCGTTGTTTTTCAGGAACCCGCCCATCAGCGACCATTCTCCTTTTGCCGGTTGAAAATTTCTTTTCAGCAACAGTACTTTTAGCTCGCGGCCTTCCTCATCGTATCCGAAAATGATGGAATCGACTGCAACATGGAATTGTTCGTGTTCTTGATAGTAGGGCATGGGCGCGATTATTCCGGCAAAGGCCAGTCGATAGTTTCTTTGTTACGCAAATAAGTTTCAATGTGGCGGTCTTTCTTCGCTTCGTAAATATCTGAAATGGTCAGGATAATTCCGGTTTCTTCCACATTTCCGAAATGATCGTTGATAACGGTGCCAAAGGTTTTCATCGATGGGCTCAGGTTCATGTACGAATTGATCAATGGTGGAATGTTCTCACCAAATTCGCGTACTTTTTGTGAAAGGATTTTATAGTCTTCCTTGTACGATCCGCCGTTAAATGTTTTTTCCATTTCTTCCATGTCTATTCCCAAATCCATTGGGTGGATCGGAGTCACCAGATCCTCATGGTCATTAAAATATTTCTGGAAGAAATACATAATCAGATTGCGGGCCTGCATGTGAAAATGAGTGTACATGGTCACTTTTCCGAAGAAATATTTTATTTCCGGATGGTCAACAATCAGGGCGCCCAGTCCGTCCCATAAGTTGTCGAGTGCAAACAGTGCTTTTGCCCCTGCCTTACTCGATTGATAATGTGGCTGAACAAACGACCGGCCCAATTCAAGGGTATAAGGAAGATATTCTTTGATAAACTTATCTGAAAAATTGAAAAGATGGGTAGTGGCTAAATGAACAATTCCATTTTCATCAATCGGAACGTCTTTGCACAATATGTAACGGTAACCTCCAATAATTTCGAGCGCCTGTGGGTCCCAGACAATCAGTTGTTTGTAAGGATCCTGGCATATATCGTAGTCGTCAATATCAACTTCATCTCCCATGCCGCCCCCTGCATCCCGAAACGTTAATTCTCTTACTCTTCCAATTTCAAGCATCACGTTTGGTGAATCCTGATGGGTGATAATATAAATTTCGTTATCGCCTTTGTTTGTTTTCCTCATCAACTTGTCCGGTGTCAACTCAGCCAATAAGGCTTCTTTCGACACAGGTGCAATTATATCCTTCATACGATATCTGATATTTTTATTGAGGTACAAAACTAAAAAAAAACTGTCAGAATTGATTTTGTCAATCAATTAATCTTGGGTTCCAACCTCAATTGGTAATTTATACACAATGTTCCTGACTTCAGCGGCCCATTGATCCAATGTTTTACTCTTGTCGAAATGTTTATACGATATTGGTTTTCCGAACGTTATAGTGAATTTCTGATTTTTATGTCTGAAAGTCTCGTCGGCCAGATAAAACATTTCGAGGTTCCATTTCATCCTGAAAAAAGTGCGGAAATTGGCCAGCCGGTAAAAGAAATCTGAGTTTCGTCCGGTCACGTGTACCGGAATAACATCCCGCTGATATTCAATTGATTTGGCAATAAAATGCTTTTTCCATTCGTAATCCTGTATTTTCCCTTTTATTCTTCGCGAAGCAAACCCCGAGGGGAAAATGAGCATTTGTTTGTCCGACAAATACGTTTCATGTATTTTCCTGATCACATCTTTACTGTGTCCGCCATGTTTGTTTACCGGGACAAAAATTGGATGCAGTTGTGGAATATTCATTAAAATATCGTTTACCAAAGTGACCACATTTCCCAAAATCCGGTCCAGATTGCTCATAATCAGCAAAGAGTCGAACCCGCCCAGCGGATGGTTGGATGCAAAAATAAAGCGTCCGGACGCCGGTATATTTTCAAGTCCGATCAGGGTTTGTTGTACGTTAAAGTGTTTCACCATGCTGTTGGCAAATTCAATTCCTTTTTCGTTACCGTGATTTATCAGGATTTCGTTTATTTCATCGATGTGCATGATGCGGTTGATGTACCGGTAAACAAACCCGGGCATCTTTTTGGCAAGCTTTGGATTCTTTTTCTGGAATACTTCCCTAATATTTATCAGTTTAACCGGCTCTTGATTTTCAGCATTCATTGGAAACATTTTTTAGGAATGCGAAAATATAAAATAAATGGGTTTTTTTGAGCATTTTTAAGTGACTTATTAACGACTATTTCAGATTGTGAATAAATATTAAAATGCAGTAGTGTAATATTTTATATGTATAAGGTGCTATTTATTCACAGCTTACTAACAGTTTGCTAACAGTTATTGCAATATATTTGTGTGACTTAAATGGACTGAAAGTGGAGAAGAGTGACTGAACCTATATGATTTTTTCATACTTTTACACTTGGATTAAAGGTACTCTAAAAAATGAATTTCTCAGCAGAAAAAGAAGCAACCTTCGACGAAAAAGGAAGGGTCGTTTTACCAGCTGATTTCAAGAATGAAATGGGCGGAATTATTCCCGGTGGCCAGATGGCCGTCGAGATAGATCCGTATGAAAAGTGCCTGAATATTTATCCAATGGCCGAATGGGAAACCAGGATTGCCTTTATCAAGTCGAAACTTAACCGGGACAATAAAGAACACAGCCGGGTGCTCGATTCATTCTACAGGAAATTTAAAATCGTACCGGTCCCCGACACTTGCAGGATGAACATTCCGAACAACTTTCTGGAGAAGGTCGGAATAACCAAAGAGGTTGTTTTTACAGGGCAGGGTGACCGCATCAGGCTTTGGGATGCAACTGAGTACGGACGATATGTTGAGTCGTTTGATGACTATGAAAGTAATTACGCACGATTGTTTGGAAATGAAGAGGTATAACCGTGGAAAGAGCATATCACATACCGGTTTTGTTGGAGGAGAGTGTCAACGGATTGGAAATTAAGGAGAATGGCGATTATGTTGACGTTACTTTTGGTGGCGGTGGTCATTCACGCGAAATTTTCAGCCGTTTAAAATCGGGCCGCCTTTTTGCTTTCGATCAGGACGAAGATGCCGCAGCGAATGTCATTCACGACGACCGCTTTTTTTTCATCAGGCACAATTTTAAATACATCCGAAATTTTTTAAAATATTATCAGGTTGACAAAGTCGATGGCATTTTGGCTGACCTGGGCGTTTCGTCGCACGATTTTGACGTGGCTGAAAGGGGATTTTCCTTTCGTTTCGACGGCGACCTCGACATGCGGATGAACCGTGATTCGTCGCAAACGGCAGCCGATATTGTGAATACTTATTCTGAAATCCAACTCCGCACGATCTTCCGCGAATATGGCGAGATCGACAATGCCGGGCGGTTGGCACGTCAACTGGTTGAAGCACGCAACAAAAAAACTTTAAAAACCATCGGGCAATTCAGGGAAGCCATTGCACCTTGTGTTTCCCGTCTTCAGGAAAGCAAATACCTGGCAAAAGTGTTTCAGGCATTGCGCATAGAAACAAATAAAGAAATGGACGTTTTGCGCGAATTTCTGGAACAAAGCATTGAATTGCTGAAACCGGGTGGCCGGCTGGTGGTAATTACCTATCACTCGCTGGAAGACCGGATGGTGAAAAATTTTATGAGATCGGGCGATATGTCAGGAAAACAGGAGCAGGATTTCTTCGGAAATGTTGATTCGCCTTTAGTAGCCATCAACCGAAGGGTAATTGTTCCGGGGGAGGAAGAACTTGAGATGAATCCGAGAGCCCGCAGTGCCAAATTGAGAATTGCAGAAAAGAAAGCATGACAGAAAAGAAAGAAAATACAAGCAAACGGATTTCGAAGGCAGACCTGAAAAGTGTACTTGGGGGTACCATTCTGGCCAGCGAAAAGGTGACGAAGCAGTTACCATTCGTAATTTTCATCGCTTTTCTGGGCATTGGGTTAATCACCAATCGTTACTGGACCGAAAAAACCATTCGGAAAATGGATATGGTGAGAGATTCCTTAAAGGAGTACAAAGCCGAATCAGTGATTCATGAAACACAATTGATGTACATCAACCGCCCGTCGGAAGTCACAAAAAAAGTGATTGAACGGAAGATTGATCTTGTTGAGCCTCTTGAACCGGCAAAGAAAATTATAATCAAGAAAACAGATAATAAATAATGGAAATCAGGAAAGCCATAACCTTGCGATTCGGCATCATCTATTTTTTGATTGCCTTATTCGGACTTGTTATAATTGGCCGGATTCTCATTATTCAGAATGTGGATACCGAAAAATGGCAAGAGATAGCAAAAGACCTGAGAAACAATACTACTGAAATCTGGGCCAAACGCGGAAATATTTGTGCCGACGATGGGAGCATTTTATCGACTTCGGTACCGTATTACGAAATCAGGATGGATATGAAGGCTCCTCGCGTCCAGCAAGTATTTGAAAAAGAATCGGAAACGATGGTGGAGGAATTGTCCTCATTTTTTGGTTTCTCCAAAACAGATTTCAGGAATCGCCTTAAAGTTGCTTTTGACAAGGGAAACCGCTGGTTTCTAATTAATCCAAAACAAATCGACCACAATAAATTTCAGGATTTCAGAATGCTTAAATCCATGTCGCGTAGCCATTTTGGTTCAGGGCTGGTGGTCGTTACCGAGAATAAACGCATTTTGCCGCATGGCGATTTGGCCAGCCGTACCATTGGTGTTTTAAACAAGGGTGTTTTTGGTGGTATGCACGGCTTCGTTGGCTATACGGGTGTTGAAGGATTGTCAGAAAACTATCTGGCAGGTCAGAATGGGATGGCCCTAAAACGAAATTACTCCGGAAGCTGGATTAATACTCCGCTGGTAGAACCAAAGGAAGGGAAAGATGTGATCACGACCATCAATGTTAACCTTCAGGATTACGCTCAATCTTCCTTAGGCAAACAAATGGAAATCAGTCAGGCCGAATGGGGAACTGCCATCGTAATGGAAGTTAAAACCGGGAACATAAAAGCGATCGCCAACATGGGACGCAAAAAAGACGGAACCTATGGCGAAACCTACAATTTTGCTTTTGGCCATGCCGGTTGCAGCGAACCCGGATCGACCTTTAAACTGATGTCGATGATGGTAGCCATGGAAGAGGGCTATGTTGATACGATGGATATGTTTGATACCGGACGTGGTGTATGGGAATACAAACGGCAAAGGATGTTTGATAGTGATTACGATCATGGAGGCCACGGAATGCTCAGCATGAAGCGCATCTTCGAACTTTCATCAAACATCGGAACAGCCAAAATTATTACCAAATTTTATGAGGGCAGGGAAAAGGATTTTATCGACCGGATTTACAGTTTTGGATTAAACAAACCACTCGGGCTTGGATTTCTTGGTGAAGCAAATCCGGAAATTAAATACCCGACCGATGCAAGCTGGTGGGGGCCTTCGCTCGCATGGATTGCACATGGTTACGAAATAAAGATTACGCCCATTCAAACCCTGACTTTTTACAACGCCGTGGCAAACAATGGGGTAATGATTAAGCCCAAATTTATTGAAGAAATCAGGGAAAATGGAATTCCTGTCCGTAAGTTTAAATCTGAAATAATCAATCCTTCTATTTGTTCAAAGACTACTTTGACGAAAGCTCAGGACTTGCTTAAAGGTGTTTGCACCCACGGAACAGGCAGAATATTGAAGAATCCATACTATACCATTGCAGGCAAAACTGGCACCGCAGTAATTGCAGACGAAAACAGAGGCTACAGATCAGGTGGCGTCAAAAAGTACCAGGCTTCCTTTGTTGGTTATTTTCCTGCCGACAATCCTGAATTTACCTGCATTGTAGTTATTGTAGGTCCTAAAGGGAAATTTTACGGAGGTTCGGTTGCCGGTCCTGTTTTCAGGGGAATTGCCGATAAAGTTTATGCTTCGTACCTCGAACCTGCTGCCGATTCAATTCCTCCATACAATGAAATACCGGTTGTAAAACCAGGATTAAAAGATGATGTACTGCTTTTCACCAAAGAACTTGGTTTTAAAACCCAATCGCAAAACATGACTGCGGAGTATGTTGCAGTAGCCAACGATACCATGACTGTATTTGTGCAAGGAGTAGCTGATGCTCCGGGTACTGTTCCTGATGTGGTTGGAATGGGAGCGAGCGATGCCGTTTATCTTCTCGAAAAAGAAGGACTTGCCACAAAAATTAACGGTTTCGGTCGTGTATTTCGCCAGTCGTTAAAACCCGGAATGCCAATAACCAAAGGTGAAATTATTTCACTTGAACTGGGTTTCGATGCGCTTGAAATTATGAAAAGAGATAGCATCATAGACAATGATTCAATTCAGTCAGCTCCAATGGCTTTAGGTCAGGCGGAAAACACAAATGATGTGGTCAAGCCTGAAGAAGCAAAGGCAAAGCAAAGTCCGGCAGAAAAACCAAAACCAAGCCAGGAAGCTATTGACAAGTGGAAGGCAAAGGTTGCAGCACAAAAAGCGCTGGATGCAAAGAATGCAAAGAAAGCAAATCCGGAAAAACCAAAGCCAAGTCAGGAGGCCATTGATAAGTGGAAGGCTAAGGTTGCTGCCCAAAAAGAGCTGGATGCAAAGAAATTAAAGAATAAAAATACAGAAAAACCAAAACCCAGTCAGGAAGCTATAGACAAGTGGAAGGCAAAGGTTGCAGCACAAAAGGCGTTGGATGCAAAAAATGCAAAAAAAACAGATTAACCCAAAAAGCAACAACAATGAAACTTTTAAATGACATTCTGAACGGCATTGAGTTGCTTGAAACAAGAGGGGATCTGTCTGTTTCCATCCGTAGCATCCAATTTGATTCGCGGAAAGTGGAAGCAGGCGATTTATTTGTTGCCGTTAAAGGCGTTCATGCCGATGGACATCAGTTTATCGCGAAAGCCATTGAACTGGGCGCTGTTGCTGTGGTTTGCGAAGAAGTGCCCGAAAATTTTCCTTATGAAATTGTATTGGCCCGAATTGGGGATTCGCAGAAAACGATTGGGAAAATAGCTGCTGCTTTTTACGATAATCCTTCAGCCAATTTAAAAGTAGTTGGAGTTACCGGAACAAATGGCAAGACCACCATTGCAACACTTTTGTACAATACATTTACACTGCTTGGCTATAAAGTCGGATTGATTTCTACAATTAAATATTATGTGGGCAAAGATGAGTTTCCTGCAACGCACACCACTCCTGATGCTTTGCAGATTCAGGAACTGATGGCCCGGATGGTTGAAGCCGGTTGCGATTATTGCTTTATGGAAGTCAGTTCCCATGCCATCGATCAGGATCGCATCAGCGGAATTCAATTCGACGGCGGTGTTTTCACCAACCTCAGCCACGATCACCTCGATTATCACAAAACATTTGCTGAATACCTGAAAGCAAAAAAGAAATTTTTCGATTTGCTTCCTGAAGGTGCTTTTGCCCTGACCAATGCCGACGACAAAAACGGGATGGTGATGCTCCAGAATACGCATGCAATCAAACAGACATATTCGTTGAGGTCGCTGGCAAATTTTCACTGTAAAGTGCTCGAAAAACATTTCGACGGCATGTTGCTAAGTATCGACGGGCAGGAAGTCTGGACCCATTTTACCGGCGTGTTCAATGCCAGTAACCTGATGGCAGTAATGGGCGCTTCAGTACTTCTCGGCGTTGGCAATGACGATATTCTACGGATTTTAAGCGAGTTGCGTCCGGTTTCAGGCCGGTTCGAAATCATCCGTTCTCCTGATGGAAAATATGCAGTCGTTGATTATGCGCATACGCCGGATGCCATTCAGAATGTTTTGTCAGGAATAACAGATATCCGGACAGGAAACGAACAGGTGATTACGGTGCTTGGCGCAGGTGGCGACCGCGATAAAACAAAACGTCCGGAAATGGCGCAGGAAGCGGTAAAACAAAGTGACAAAGTTATTCTGACTTCCGATAATCCACGATCGGAAGAACCGGAGCAGATTTTGGCTGATATGGAAGCTGGTGTTGAAGCGCATCAGCGGTCGAAAGTTCTGTCGATTGTGAACCGGAAAGAAGCAATCAAAACTGCCTGTATGCTGGCACGGCCGGGCGATATTATTTTGGTGGCCGGAAAAGGGCACGAAGATTATCAGGAAATTAAAGGGGTCAAATATCATTTCGATGACAAGGAAGTGATCAACGAAATATTTGGGAACAGTCAATAGGCATTCGGAAAAGGGAAATAGTAAATAGTAAATCGTTTAAATAGTAAATATTCAAGATATGTTTTATCATTTGTATCAGCTTTTAAAGGATTGGGATATCCCCGGATTGGGAATGTTTCAGTACATCTCGTTCCGGTCGGGTGCAGCAATCATTATTTCACTGCTGATAACTGTCGGGTTTGGGAAAAAGCTGATCGCTTTTTTGCATACAAAACAAATTGGCGAAGAGGTTCGCGATCTGGGCCTTGAAGGTCAGATGCAGAAAAAAGGAACGCCAACAATGGGTGGACTCATCATCCTCGCTTCCATCATTATTCCAACCTTATTGTTTGCCCGGCTCGACAATATTTACATTATATTGATGCTCATCACCACCGTATGGCTTGGCTTAATCGGTTTCCTTGACGATTATATCAAAGTATTTCTGAAAGATAAAAAGGGACTGGCCGGAAAATTCAAAATTCTGGGTCAGGTTTCATTGGGTTTTATTGTGGCTACGACATTGTACTTTTCGGATGAAGTGGTGGTTCGGGAACGGGTGGTTGACGCCAACGGAATGTTTGTGAAAGAGATCGTGGTTGACAGCATTACAGGCAGAGGCAGGTTACAGCATTTGACCAATGAAGTGAAATCGACGAAAACAACCATTCCATTTTTTAAAAATCATGAATTTGATTATGGCATACTTGTGGCTTTTATGGGCGATCGTTCAACAATCTGGAGATGGCTGGCTTATGCATTGGCCATTATTCTGATTATCACCGCCGTTTCGAATGCCGCCAACCTGACCGATGGAATTGACGGGCTGGCGACGGGTACATCTGCTATCAGCGGCGCCACTTTCGGGATACTGGCTTATGTAAGCGGTAACGTCATTTATGCCGAATATCTGAACATCATGTACATACCCAACCTGGGAGAGTTGACCATTTTTATCGCGGCATTTATTGGCGCCACTGTCGGATTTCTTTGGTACAATTCATATCCGGCCCAGGTATTTATGGGCGACACCGGAAGCCTTGCGCTTGGTGGCATTTTAGCTGTTTTTGCGGTGATCATCCGTAAAGAATTCCTCATCCCTATTTTGTGCGGAATCTTTGTTGTCGAAAACCTTTCAGTGGTAATTCAGGTAGCTTATTTTAAATATACCAGAAAAAAATACGGCGAAGGGCGCAGGATTTTCCTGATGAGCCCCATTCATCATCACTTTCAGAAACAGGGAATTCCGGAAGCAAAAATCGTGACCCGGTTCTGGATTGTCGGAATCATCCTGGCAGTATTGACTATGGTAACATTGAAAATGCGTTAAAGCCCCCTTCCCGTTCCCCCTAAATGGGGGAAAGCTTTTGGTGTCGGGTTAATGTCGTTTGCAGCTCAGTAGGAGCGAAATATTTGTAGCCCCGGGTTTTAACCCGGGGGAAAAGAGTGGAAACGGAAATCGTCCGCGAGATGAGGCTGAAAAAAGTACAAATTTCAGTTCGGACGAAATTGTAAATAATAAAATAAGAAACATCGAACAAGAAATGAGAAACATCAAAATGCCTGTTCCTTTTTCGAAATTCTAAACTAGATATGAATAGAAGAGCCGTCATATTGGGAGCCGCAGAGAGCGGAGTTGGTGCAGCCATTCTGGCACGCAAGCAAGGCTTTGACGTGTTTGTTTCTGACCTCGGAACTATCAAGGAGAAATACAGAAATGAGTTGACAAGTCGTAAGTTTGATTTTGAAGAAGGCCGTCATTCCGAAGAAAAAATATTGAATGCTGATGTGGTGATCAAAAGTCCGGGAATTCCGGATAAGGCGCCATTGATTGTGAAGCTGAAAGAAAAAGGAGTGCCGGTTATTTCTGAAATTGAATTTGCCGGAAAATACACTTCAGCAAAAAAGATATGTATTACCGGAAGTAACGGAAAAACGACCACCACTTTGCTGACTTACCACATGCTGGAGAAAGCAGGGTACAATGTAGGACTTGCCGGAAATGTCGGGCAGAGTTTCGCCTGGCAGGTGGCCGAAAAGGAATTTGATTATTATGTGATTGAACTGAGCAGTTTTCAGCTCGATGGAATGTACGAGTTTAAAGCCGACATCGCCGTTTTGCTGAATATCACTCCTGATCACCTTGATCGCTACAATTACAGCATGCAAAACTACATCGATTCTAAGTTTCGAATAGCACAGAACCAAACCGCAGAGGATGTTTTCATCTGGTGCAGCGACGATCCGGTACTGAAACTTGAAATGGAGAAACGAAAAATTGATGCCTACTGCGTACCTTTTGGCCTGGGACTGCCTCCTGCAGAAGGTGCCGGAGTGATTGATAACAACTTGATTATTAACTGGAAACAAAATATTTTTACTATGTCGATTTTAGATATTGCATTACAGGGAAATCACAATACCTACAACTCAATGGCTGCGGGTATTTCAGGAATGGCTGTTAATATCAGGAATGAAATGGTTCGCGAGAGCATGGCTGATTTTAAAGGCGTTGAACACAGGCTCGAACGTTTTCTGAAAGTTCATGGTATCGAATTTATCAACGATTCAAAGGCAACCAACATTAATTCGACCTGGTATGCACTCGAAAGTATGAGTCAGCCAACGGTGTGGATTGTTGGCGGGATCGATAAAGGAAATGACTATGGCCAATTGACAGAATTGGTGAAGAAAAAAGTAAAGGCAATTGTTTGCCTCGGGAAAGACAACTCGAAAATCATGGAAGCTTTCAGGCACATTGGTATCGACATGGTTGAAACGCAATCGATGGAAGATGCCGTTCGTTCTGCCTATTATCTTGCCCGAAATGGCGATACAGTGTTGTTGTCGCCGGCCTGTGCAAGTTTTGACTTATTCGAGAATTACGAAGATCGCGGATATCAGTTTAAAAATGCAGTAAAAGAATTGTAAAATGGCAGGTGTACTGGGTAAAATATTCAAAGGCGACCGGACTCTGTGGGTAGTGCTGATTTTCTTATCGCTTGTTTCACTGGTAATTGTGTACAGTGCAACGGGTAAA
The DNA here is from genome assembly GCA_036834745.1 of Prolixibacteraceae bacterium. Classification (GTDB taxonomy): domain Bacteria; phylum Bacteroidota; class Bacteroidia; order Bacteroidales; family Prolixibacteraceae; genus Aquipluma. Next base: position 20,521 of record DAITNH010000012.1, on the reverse strand, counting down.
CTGGCCTATCGCGAAGCAGACGGAAATACAGTTTATTATCTGGTCCGGCAAATTGTATTTATCCTGACGGGTTTCGGGATAATGCTCTTCCTTGTCAATATTGTTCCGGTGGTCGTGTATTTTAAGATATCGCCGGTACTCATTGGTGTCACTATATTTGCGCTGATTCTGGCTATTATTCAGTATAAGATGACAGGTAATCCTGACAAGGAAACAGCACGTTCGCTCGATGTTGGCTTTTTTAGTTTCCAGCCATCTGAACTTGCAAAAATTGCACTGATCATGTTTGCTTCCCGGATGTTGTCGAAATCGCAGAAAACAGAAGATGAACTTAAAAAAGCTTTCTGGTGGGTGACCGGTGTTTCCGGTGTTGTTTGCTTTCTGATTTTCATGAGCAATATTTCAACTGCAGCGCTTATATTTTTGAGCATCATGGTTTTGATGCTGATCGCACGTGTGCCGTTTAAGCTGTTTTCATTGCTGGCCGGAGCCGGTATTTTGATGGCTGTGCTGTTGTTTTTTACTGCTGATTTAATGCCTGCCAGTTTCGGTCGTGTGCATACTTTTAAAGAACGAATTACCGACTTTACCTCCGGCGACAAGGATGCTACAATGGGAACAACCCAGGCCGACTATGCGAAACTGGCCGTTTTTGAAGGAGGTATGTTCGGAAAAGGTCCCGGAAACAGCGAAGTGAGTAATTACATGGAGGCCGGATACAACGACTTTATTTATGCCATTTTTATTGAGGAATACGGCTTTGTTGGGGGTGTTTTTCTTGCAATGCTATACCTCATTCTATTGTTTCGGGGGGTCATCATCGTCCGGCGGTGCGATCGTACTTTTCCCGCTTTCATGGTTGCCGGACTGATTGTTCTGATGGTATTTCAGGCTTTTATCAATATGGCTGTTTCAGTTGGGGCAGCTCCCGTAACCGGTCAGCCATTGCCTTGGGTAAGTATGGGCGGATCGTCGATGTTGTTTACTGCCGCATCCTTCGGGATCATTCTGGCAGTCAGCTCGCACAATCAGAAAAATAAAGCGGCAACCGAGCAATTGGTTGTTGTTGATGTACCAAACGAAGATCAGGCTTTGTAGTATGAAACGAGCCATGAGAGAAACCACACACAGGAAGATGATTATAATGGCGAGTTCCATCTGGCGTTTAAAGAACAAATTATAGGCAGATGAAAAAACTAAAAGTAATAGTAAGTGGAGGAGGAACCGGAGGACATATTTTTCCGGCCATTTCGATTGCCAACGAGTTAAAAGAGCGTTATCCCGAAACTGAAATCTTGTTCGTGGGTGCTCTTGGCAAGATGGAAATGGAACGTGTTCCTGCGGCCGGTTACCGCATTATTGGATTGCCGGTGGTGGGTTTTCCGCGGAAACCTTCGTTTAAAATGGTTGGTTTTTTTCTGAAATTATTTAAAAGCATGAGCATTGCCCGCAAGGTGATCGCCGGATTTAAACCTGATGTGGTCATTGGTGTGGGTGGATTTGCAAGTGGCCCGGTTTTGAAGGCAGCAGTGCGCAGCGGAGTGCCCGCCGTACTTCAGGAACAAAATTCGTACGCAGGCATGACCAACAAATTGTTGTCGTCGAAAGTGAATAAAATATGCGTGGCCTATCCCAATATGGAAAGGTATTTTCCAAAGAATAAAATTGTTCTGACAGGAAATCCTGTCCGCAGAAACCTGATTGAAACCATCGTTAATAAAAACGAGGCTTTCGAATATTTTAAGCTGTACGATGGAGAGCCGGTGGTTCTGATTATTGGCGGAAGCCTTGGTGCGCGCACGATCAACGAAAGTGTAATGGCCAACCTTCAGTTGATTCGTCAAACGGAGGTACAGGTTATCTGGCAAACCGGAAGCTTTTATTATAAAGAGATGATAGATCGTTTGGGAGGTAATTGTCCCGATAATCTGTTCCCGATGGAATTTGTTTCGCGAATGGATCTGGCTTACGCGGTAGCTGATGTGGTGATTTCCCGGGCAGGTGCCGGAACCATTTCCGAACTTTGTTTGCTGGCAAAACCATGTGTTCTGGTTCCTTCTCCAAATGTGGCCGAAGACCATCAAACCAAAAATGCGATGGCACTTGTTGAAAATCAGGCTGCTTTGTTAATAAAAGATGCCAATTCGAAAGACCAATTGATAAAAGAAACATTTAGCTTGCTGAACGATAAAGAGAGGTTAAAAAGCCTTTCTGAAAACATACAAAAGCTGGGGCGACCCAACGCTGCAAAAGATATTGTGGATGTAATTCTGGAGGTAGTAAAAACATAAAATGCTAAAATTAACCGACATAAAACAAGTGTATTTCCTTGGTATCGGGGGAATTGGGATGAGCGCTCTGGCACGTTATTTTGCGAGTCAGGGCATCGCTGTTTCCGGCTACGACCGTACTTCCACCGAACTGACACTTCAGCTTGAAAAAGAAGGAATTGCAGTGCATTATCAGGACGATCCGGCTCAGTTGCCTTCTGATTTGAATGTTGCCGACTCATTGATCGTTTACACTCCGGCTGTTCCGGCCAGCCATCAGGAATTAAATATATTGATTGACCGTGGCTTTCCAATTCACAAACGTTCGGAAGTGCTTGGAATTATTTGCAATAGCCAGCGTACCATCGCCGTTGCCGGAACCCATGGAAAAACTTCGGTTTCAACCATGATTGCCCATATTTTGAAGTCATCAACTATTGGATGTGCTGCATTTATGGGTGGAATCTCAAAAAATTACAAGAGCAATTTGTTGCTTGATGACACAGGCAGTCCCTGGATCGTGGCCGAAGCCGATGAATTTGACCGCTCATTTTTGCAACTCAAACCGGAGTTGGCGGTAATTACCTCGATGGATGCCGATCATCTCGATATTTATGGTTCGCACGAAAAGGTAATCGAAAGTTTTCAGTTGTTTGCCGCTCAGGTTAAAGAGGGTGGGGCATTGCTGCTTAAAAAAGGACTTTCAGTGGGCTCCGATCTTCCAAACATTCGGATATTCAATTATTCAATTACGGAAGATGCAGATTTTTGCGTTGAAAATGTAAAGTTAAAAGCTGGCTTTTATCAGTTCGATCTGAAAACTCCTGATCTAAAGATTAAAAAACTGGTACTGAATTACCCTGGATTACTGAACGTAGAGAACGCAGTTGGCGCATCGGCTTTGGCATTGCTTGCGGGCGTTTCGCCAGAAGAAATCAGGAAAGCCCTGGCAACCTATTCCGGAGTAAAAAGGCGTTTCGATGTTCAACTGAACAACGGAATTTTTGTGCTGATCGACGATTATGCGCATCATCCTGCAGAGTTGAGGGCAACCATTCAATCGGTCAGGGATATTTACAAGGGACGGAAATTGACAGGCATATTTCAGCCGCACCTATATAGCCGCACAAAAGATTTTGCTGCCGGATTCGCCCAAAGCCTGGATTTGCTCGACGAAATTGTATTGCTGGATATTTATCCGGCCCGCGAGCTTCCGATGGAAGGAGTCAGCTCAGAAATGATTTTTAAATTAATGAAAAAGCGGAAGAAGATAATTTGTACCAAAGAAGAGTTGCCCGTAATTTCCGGATTGTTTAAACCGGGAATCGTTTTAATGATGGGAGCCGGGGATATTGATACACTGGTTGAACCGGTTAAAAAGCAATTGTTGAAGTATGGCGATAGTTAAAAAAATATTGGTCATTTTAGGATGGTTGGGCCTGGCAGGATTTGTCGGATTTACAATTTATTTCACCTACACGCAAATGGAAGCGGTAAGGTGCCAGTCTATTGTGGTCTTCATCAATCCCAATTCTCCGCGATTTATGGATGAAGAGGAGATTGCCGGCATGATCGAAAAATCGGGAGAGCCCATTATCGGGCACCGGCTTTCGGCCATTAATATTGAGTCGCTCGAAACAAAACTGACCACTTTTGCTACCCTGACCAATGTGGAAATCTACCGGAAAATTGATGCACGGGGATGGTCGTTCAACGGAAAGCTGATCATTAATGTCGATGAACGGACACCGATTCTTAGGATAAAAGATGCCAACGAAGATTATTACCTCGATCGTGAGGGAGTTAAAATTCCGGTTTCAGCGAAATTCATCGAAAGGATCATGATTGCCAGCGGAACAATTCCTGATGAAACAGTAAAAAGTAATTTGCTGAAAATGACCGATTTTGTGAACAAAGATGATTTTTGGAAAGCGCAGATCGAACAGGTTTTAATTCAGCCAAATGGCGAATTATTGTTGTTGCCACAGGTTGGCGATTACCTCATCGAATTTGGCCGGCCCGATGATTTTGAGGTGAAATTCAGGAATTTAAAAGCAGTTTACCAGCAAGGTTTTAAGAATTTTGGCTGGAACAAATATAAAGCCATCAGTGTGAAATATCAGAACCAGGTTGTTTGTACAAAAAAATAGATTATGGACAAGAACGAAAAAATATTTGCGGCAGTTGACATCGGATCGACAAAAGTGGTTGCTCTCGCCGGGAAAAAGGTGGACGACAATAAAATACAGATTGTCGGACTTGGTCACAGTCCGTCGCGAGGCATCAAACGTGGCGTGGTGCTGAATGTTGAGGAGGCATTTGCTGCCGTAAACGATGCTGTAAATCATGCCGAAAAAGAATGCGGACAGCCGATCGAGAACGTTTTTGTCAATATTTCCGGACAACACCTGACGACACTGACTACGAGCATACAGGGAAATATCGGGCGTGAACATTTTGTGACCGAGGCCGATGTCAATCAAATGGCAGAGCAGGCGCGCAAAATCGTACTACCTGACGGAATGTCTATTTATCACACCAATTCTGAATTTTATACGGTTGACAATGAAACCGGAATTACCAATCCGATTGGAGCTGTTGGCGAAAAAATAGAAGGCACTTACAAATTGCATATTGCTCCTGAATATTATAAAAGGAATATTGCCACGTGCTTCAGGCAGGGTTCTATCAATGTACAAAAATCAATTCTGGATCCGATTGCCTCTTCGGAAGTCGTTCTGACCGAAGACGAAAAGGAAGCTGGTGTTGCACTGGTTGATATTGGCGGAGGCACTACCAAAATTTCCATTTTTTGCGATGGGGTACTTTGCTACACTTCCATGGTTCCGTTTGGTGGAAATGTACTTACACACGATATTAAAGAAGGTTGTTCAATCACTGTAAGGCAGGCCGAATCGCTGAAAGTTCAGTTCGGTCAGGCCATCGCTGATTTTGCTCCTGAAGATAAAGTTGTTACCATTCCGATTCAGGGTTGGGAACCACGTCAGATTTCGTTTAAAAGCCTGGCCAATATTATTCAGGCCCGAATGGAAGAAATTGTTGATGGATTCGCTTTCCAGATCAGAAAATCAGGATATGCAGATAAGTTGGGCGCCGGAATTGTAATTACCGGAGGAACTTCCCTTTTGCCTAATTTGGGTCAGTTAATTAAGTTCCGCACCGGTTTCGATGTCAGAAAAGGCAGACCTAACCTGAATTATTTTGTGTCCCGCAAAGAAGTTGACGATCCGAGGTTTTCAACTGTTCTTGGATTGTTAAAATTGGCTGCGGAAGAAGAAGGGCCGGTTGGGAAACGGAAGAAAGTAAAGGTTCCAAAAGTCAAATCAAACGAGCCCGGAATCATTAAAGTAATGCAAAATAAAATTGTTCAGGGTGTTATCGGGTTTTTTGAAGAAAATCCGGAAGATACTGAAATGAGTTAGCTATAAATATAATCATGTCTGCCTTATGATCGACGAGATACTTAATTTCGGAATAGAGCAAGCAAATTCTTCAATCATCAAGGTTATTGGTGTTGGAGGAGGCGGGTGTAATGCAGTCAAACACATGTTTGACGAAGGCATTGTTGGCGTTGACTTTGTTATTTGCAACACAGATGCGCAGGCGATGCAAAACAATCCGGTGCCAATTCGGATTCAGCTCGGGGTAACCCTTACTGAAGGCCGGGGCGCAGGCAATTTGCCTGAACAGGGCGAACAGGCTGCCATCGAGAACCTTGACGATATCCGGAATGTTCTGGAAGGTACAACGAAAATGGTGTTTATCACCGCCGGAATGGGAGGTGGAACCGGAACCGGGGCTGCCCCTGTAATTGCACAACTTGCACGCGATTTAGGAATCCTGACAATAGCTGTTGTCACACTTCCATCTCCTTCTGAAGGAAAACGCAGGTACGATCAGGCACGGGCAGGAATTGACAGGCTAAAAGATCATGTCGATAGTATGCTGGTAATCAGCAACGAAAAACTACATAAAATATACGGGAACCTCCCGGCATCGGTGGCATTTAAAAAGGCCGACAATATCATAACTACAGCCGTAAAGGGAGTTGCCGAAATAATTACCCTTCACGGAAATATCAATATAGACTTTGCCGACGTTTGTACTGTTATGGCTGGCAGTGAAGTGTTTATAATGGGAACCGGTTTTGCAACCGGTGAAGGTCGTGCCATGAAATCGGTTCAGCAAGCGCTCGAATCGCCTTTGCTCGATAGCAGCAGTATTAAAGGAACCAAGGATATTTTACTGAATATGATCTCAGGAACGCAGGAGATCACGATGGGTGAAATTGGCGAAATCATCGATTATTTGCAGGAGGCAGCAGGCCAGGATGCAACTATTATCTGGGGGAACGGAATTGATTTACGACTTGGCGACCAGATAAGTGTCACTATTATAGCCACCGGCTTTGATGTGAACCCGAACCGGATTTTCCAACGCCCTGCCGATGTTGTTGAACTGGTTATGGAGGACAATGGATTTGAAATTAATCTTGAAGATGAAAAATCACTCAAGGTAGTTGAAGCTGCCAGTTTTAAAAGAGAGGTTTCGAAAGAGGTTAAAAATTATCCGCTTCAGGAAGAAAAATCAGGGAAACGAAAAACACGACGGAAAAATGAATTGGTTGGTGAGTCAAATTCTGAAGACACAAACAGTTGGTTTTCACGTCAGTTTTCGAAATTTTTTGAAGACAAGGATTCATCAGAATCAGATGAAATGCAATAGATATCAGAATATTAACAAGAAAAATATAGGATCATGTCAAATGAAATAATGAATTTTGATATTGCCTCGGACTCAGGTTCAATCATAAAGGTAATTGGTGTAGGCGGTGGTGGTGGAAATGCGGTAAATCACATGTACCATCAGGGGATTCGTGATGTGGATTTTATGGTTTGCAATACCGATTCACAAGCATTGGTAAACAGTCCGGTTCCGTTCAAGGTTCAACTGGGGTCATCGCTCACCGAAGGGCGCGGCGCCGGGAATAAACCTGAAACCGGTCGCGATGCTGCCATCGAAAATATTGAAGATGTAAAAAAGATACTGGGCAGCAATACGAAAATGGTTTTCATTACTGCCGGAATGGGCGGTGGAACAGGAACAGGAGGCGCTCCGGTAATTGCGCAGGCTGCCAAAGAATTGGGCATCCTGACAGTCGGAATTGTGACCATTCCTTTCCGTAACGAAGGTCGTCGCCGCATCAAGCAAGCCATTGACGGGATTGCAGCCATGGAAACGCATGTAGATTCACTTTTGGTGATCAACAACGAGCGGATTCGCGAAATGTACGGCGATTTTAAAATCTCGGACGCATTTGCAAAAGCCGATAATATTCTGGCAACCGCTGCAAAGGGAATTGCCGAAATTATTACGGTTCCGGGTTATATCAACGTTGACTTTGCCGATGTTGAAACGGTGATGCGCAACAGCGGTGTCGCCCTCATGGGAACCGGTATTGCTTCAGGAGCAAACCGTGCGTTGATTGCTGTTGAAGAAGCTTTGAATTCTCCCCTGCTGAACAACAACGATATTTTGGGCGCACGCAATATTTTGCTGAACATTACTTCAGGATCGGAAGAAATTACCATGGACGAAATTGGCGAAATCACCGATTTCATTCAGGAAAAAGCCGGCAATTCTGCCGATTTAATCTGGGGAAATGGAGTGGACGAAGAATTGGGCGACAAAATTTCGGTTACAATTATTGCTACCGGTTTCAGCACAAGCAGTATTCCTGAAATGGCCATGAACCAAAATCAGGAAAAAACCTATCATACACTGAGTGATGAAGTCCAGGGGAACAATTCTTCAGCCAGGTCGGAAATAAAAACTTCGTTTGAAAATGAAATGTATGGCTCGAAGAATGTGAAGCAAAAAACATTCGAATTTGAAATCAACACCAGCGTGTTTGATGAATTTGAAGAACTCTACGGAAATAATCCGAAAAAGGAAAACTACAATCAGCTAAACGAGCCGGTGGATTTCACCCAGACAAGCGAAGAGGCTGTTGATGAGTTGGAGAATATTCCTGCCTACCGTCGGAAGAATCTCCGGTTTTCAGGGTTTAAAAAAAAAGTTGAAGAAAAATTCTCCCGATTCTCTATTTCTCCGGACGAAAATAATGATGTAATTTTACGTGACAACAATTCATATTTGCACGATAACGTTGACTAATATTTAAAGAAAATGAATCTATTTGATCAGATAAGCAGTGACATTTTAACCGCGATGAAAGCCCGGGAAAAAGACAAACTCGAAGCTTTGCGCGGAATTAAAAAGGTAATGATCGAAGCAAAATCTGCGGCAGGTGCAACAGGTGAACTGACCGATCAGGAAGTGCTGAAGATTATCCAGAAACTGGCCAAACAGGGTACCGATTCTGCCAATATTTACAAAGAACAGGGTCGCGACGATTTGTATGATCAGGAAATGTTTCAGGTAAAAGTTTTCGAGACCTATCTTCCTGTGAAAATGTCGGATGCTGAGTTGACGGGTGCCATTCAGGCTATTATTACTGAAGTAGGCGCGACAAGCATCAAGGAAATGGGAAAAGTAATGGGAATCGCTTCCAAAAAGCTGGCTGGTCTGGCCGATGGAAAAGACATCTCAGAAAAAGTAAAAGAGCTGTTAAGCTAAAAATACAATTTCAGAATCTGAAATCTCAGGTTCTGTTAAAAAAGAGGAAGCGGACTTAACAGCCCGCTTTCTCTTTTTGGTAGCAATATAGGTTCTAAATATTTGTATCCTTCAGAATCACATCATGTGCTCCACCTTCGATGATGCTGGTAGAGGAAACGAGCGTGATTTTTGCGTTCTTTTCAAGGTCTGGCAGGCTGAGTGCACCGCAGCTCACCATGGTCGAAATGATTTTACCAACAGTAATGTCCAGATTGTCTTTCAATTTCCCGGCATAAGGAACATAGCTGTCAACACCTTCTTCAAATTTAAGGCTTTCGTTGCCGCCCATGTCGTAGCGTTGCCAGTTTCGCGCCCTGTTCGAACCTTCGCCCCAGTATTCTTTTACGTAACTGTTGCCGATTTTAAGTTTCTTGGTAGGGCTTTCGTCGAAACGGGCAAAGTAGCGTCCCATCATGATAAAGTCGGCGCCCATCGCCAAAGCCAGCACCATGTGGTAATCCTGCACGATACCGCCATCAGAACAAATCGGTACATAAATACCGGTTTGCTTAAAGTATTCGTCGCGTGCTTCTGCCACTTCAATCAGCGAGGTAGCCTGTCCACGTCCAATTCCTTTTTGCTCGCGGGTGATACAAATCGATCCGCCGCCAATACCAACTTTCACAAAATCGGCGCCTGCTTCAACCAGATAAAGAAATCCGTCTTTATCGACCACATTTCCGGCACCTACTTTTACTTTTCCGTTGTATTTTGTTTTGATGAATTCAATGGTTTCTTTTTGCCATTCTGAAAATCCGTCAGACGAGTCGATGCATAAAATATCGGCGCCTGCTTCGACCAACTGGGGAACCCTTTCTTTGTAATCGCGGGTATTGATACCGGCGCCAACCAATAATTTTTTATTGGGATCGAGCAACTCGTTTGGATTTTCCTTGTGTTCGTCGTAATCTTTCCTGAAAACAAAGTATTGCAGGTTCTGGTCTTTGTCGATAATGGGAAGCGTATTGAGTTTGTGTTCCCAGATGATGTCGTTGGCCTCGGTCAGCGAAATACCCAGTTGTCCTGTTATAATCTTCGAGAACGGAGTCATAAACTCGCTGATGTTTGTGCCCAGGTTGTCTTTTGTTTCGCGGTAATCGCGGCTGGTAACAATGCCAAGAAGTTTTCCGTTAGAAGTTCCGCTGTCAGTAATTCCAATGGTCGAATGGCCTGTTCTGGCTTTCAGGTTAATCACATCGGCAAGTGTATTGTCGGGTTTCAGGTTGGCATCGCTGACAACAAACCCGGCCTTGAATTTTTTTACTTTCCTGACCATTTCAACTTGCGGTTCGATTGGCTGAGATCCGAAAATAAATGAAAGTCCTCCATTTTTAGCCAGTGCAATGGCCATTTTATGATCGGATACCGACTGCATTATTGCTGAAACAAATGGAATATTCAGCTCCAATTCGGGAGTTGATCCTTTGTGGTACTTTACAAGCGGTGTTCTTAGCGAAACATTGTCGGGATGACATTCTTTGGTTGTTAATCCCGGAATTAAAAGGTATTCATTAAATGTTCTGGAAACATGGTTGAAATATCGGGCCATATCGTTTTATTTAAATGAAAAATTGGGCAAATTTAATTAAAATTTGTTCGCTTGTTCAATCAGGATTTGTTCAATATTCGCCTTTGCGGAAGGCAGTACCTGTGAAATAAGTATTTTTGCAATAAAAAAAAGCGGGTTGATAGCCCGCTTTTTTCCTTATAGTTTCTACTAATAGAATTTTGATCGTTTGTCTTCTATATCAACCAGCTTTTTAAGGCTTTCGAAAACCTGAGAGCCTGCCCTGTTGCTCAATGCTTGTGCAAGTCTGGTTTTTTCTTCTTTCATGTCGCTGCCGGGAGTAGTTACAAAAGCAGTTACTTTTGCCAGATAAACTCCATTAATTCCCTGGATAGGTTCCGAAATTTTGTTTTCAGGAAGACTGGATACCGTTCCAACGATGGCCGGTTCAAATCCTGCTACCGGAATCGAGTAAGTATCGAAGTTGAGGTTGGTAGCCTCATTTACAACTGTTGATAGTTTTGAAGCGACGTTTTCGAGACTGGTTTCGCCTGAAGCTGCCTCTTTCATTTTGGTAGCAAGTAACTGAGCTTTTTTCTCTTTCCGAACGGCAAGGTCAACAAGAATTTTGGCTTCTTCGAAAGTCGATACACCTTCTTCGGTTGCTTCTGTCAACATGCTGATCACGAATTTGTTTCCAAACTCGAAAATTGAAGAGCCTTCATTGTTCACCAAAATCTCACCTTTGTCAGCCGTGAATGCAGCGCGGACCAATTGTCTTGATGACTCAAGTCCTACAACTTCGCGGTCATTTTCTTTTAGTGTGGCAATTTTCTTGTTTAATTTTTGTTCCAATACAGCTTTGTTGAAATTTTCAGTTGTTGGATTTTCGCTTGCAAACTTACTGGTTTCACCATATATTTTCTGGTAAGTATCGGTGCTTGGTTCAACGTTTCTTGAAAGAGTTGCAATTCTAACCTGATTGGTTTCTTTTCCTTTTTTTGTTGGTTTGATCAGGTGCAATCCAAATTGGGTGCCTGCAACGTAAAGTTTATTTACTTCACCGTTAAATGCGGCTTCTTCAAATTCCGGAACCATCTGTTTGCGTTTAAACCATCCAAGATCTCCGCCTTTCGAAGCAGAACCAGGGTCTCCCGAATATTTCATGGCCAACTCGCTAAAACTTGCACCGTTTTCGATCAGTTTTTTAAGACTGTCAACCAATGCTTGTGCCTGTGGCACACCACCAACTGTTTGTGGGTTAATCAGAATATGGCTAGCTTCAACTGAGTCAGGTACAAGTTTAAACTGATCAATTTTTGCCAGTTTGTAAGCGTTGTTTTCAAAATATGGTCCGTAAATATCGCCTTGTTGTGCAGAAAATGCCCATTCGGCCATTTCAGGAGCCAATTCTTCCTTTTTGAAAAAAGATGGGTCAAAACGTGTTTCGGAATTTACATTTATATATTGTTCGTTGTCCTGAACGGTCGCAAATTCTGCTTTGCTGTCGGTAACCCATTTCTGGGTAGCTGCATTGTCGGCGGCTGATGGAAGAACATCGAAAGTGATGTATTCGATTTTACGTGTTTTTTCCTGTTTGTATTCTTCCTTGTGTTTGTTATAGTATTCTTTCAGTTCACTGTCAGTAACTTTAACAGCACTGTCAGAAATAGATGAATAATTCAAAGCAATGAACTGAAAATTAGCATTTTTGTTTCTGGCTTCCAAACTCTTTTTAGCTTCTTCCGAAGTGATATATAAACCTTTTGAAACAAGACTATTGTATTTTGTACGAAGTTTATCCTGTATTATTTGGTTTTCGATATACAACCAATATGATTTTTGCTGTGGCGTAGCATTTATATCAAGTGATTTTAAAAACTGAAGGATACTTGATTTATCAACTTCACCTGTTTGCTGATTTCTGAAAAGTTGTTGAATGATAGGGTGGGGATTGTTTCCCTGTACAAGGTCGAATAATTCTTCTGAACCGACAGTTATGCCGAGTTCATCAGAAGCTTTCCCTAAAATATTCTCCTGAAGCATTCCCTGCCAAACTTGTTCCCGGATTTGTTCCCAGGTGTTTTCGTCTATTTGGGTTTGTTGGGTATTCATTTTGTAAATTTCGGCAAGCTCTTCTACTTTCTTCTGAAATTGTGGATATTGAACCGATTCGCCGTCTATTTCCGCAATTTTCATTTGACTGGGTTTCATTAAATTGCTGCCTGAACTCAGCATATCGCCCAGAATAAATGCACCTAAGGCAAGACCGATTACGATCGCTACCATTAAACTTCCCCGATTCCTTATGTTCTGTAATGTGGCCATTGACTTTTTGTTATTTTATAATAATTATTTATTGAAATTTTCGAGGTACGAAGATAATAATTTTCAATATTAAACCTCCGAATTCAATTTTTATTTTAGTTATTGTCCAAGATATTAAGGTGTACCAGTTCGATTTTGGTGTTGCTTGCTTTTAATATTTTGAAGCGGTATTGACCGATGTTAATGACGGTATTGATTTTCGGAATACTTTGATAATTAAAAAGGATAAAGCCGGCCAATGTCTCGAAATTTTCATTTTCGGGAAAATCGAGATTGAACTTGTCGTTTAGTTCATCGAGTTCAACACGGCCCGAAAATACGAACTCATTCGGCGAAATCTGTTTTTCGATCAGGTAAACGGTATCGTGCTCATCTTCAATTTCTCCGAATATTTCTTCCAGTATATCTTCGCTGGTCACCATTCCTGAAGTTCCGCCAAACTCATCGACAACAATGGCAATGCTTAGGCGTAACTGAATAAATTTGCCCAATAGTTTACTGGCAGGCATGGTTTCAGGAACAATCAGTACTTTTCTCAAATTGGATTTGATAGAGTCGGGGTTGGTAAAGATCACTGAATGGTGAATATAACCAACAATATTGTCGATGTTATCGTCGTAAAATATAATACGGGAATATCCCGTTTCAATAAATTTCTGGTGCAATTCTTCCACTGTGGAATTGATGTCCATTGACACCATTTCGGTACGGGGAACCATTATCTCGCGCAGTTTGACTTTTGAAAAATCGAGTGCATTGCGAAAGAGCTTAACTTCATTGTCGATTTCTTCTTTGTTCTGAGACACATTGTTGCTGTTTTCAGGCTCATTTACAAAATGATCAAGATCAATGCGGCTAAAAACAATTTTTTCGTTCACATTTTTTATCTCTTCATTTAAGAAAACTTTCAAAACTATTTTTGAAATGCCCATGGTGAGCCTGGTGACCGGATAAAATAGAAAGTAAAAAAATGAGATAGGAATGGTAAAGAATTTCAGCAAGCCATTTGGATTGATCCTGAAAAACATTTTTGGCAAATACTCGGCAGTTGCCAGTATGATGATGGTCGAAATCAGTGTTTGAACGAGAAGTACCAAAGAGTTTGGAAGGTACTCGTTTAAAACAGGTTCAAGCATCCGGGCAAAGGCAATACCATAAATAACCAACGCTATATTATTTCCAATTAGCATTGTGGCAATAAACTGTGCCGGATTTTGTGTGTAAAGTGTAATTAGTTTTGAATAAATTATGTTCTGCTTCTTGTCAAGTTCGAGCCTGAGTTTATTGGCTGAAATAAAAGCAATTTCCATTCCGGAGAAAAAGGCTGAAAAAAGTATGGTGAGAAATATGATAAGAAGCAAGTCCATAGGAAAGTTTAATTATCATCAACGTCAACGTACATTTGGCCTTTCAGATTCTTTATCTTATAGGAGGAAAAGTCCTGGTCGGATTCAAATCCGATTCCAGTATAAACCTGATCTTTCTGAATGATTTTAACAAATTGATTGGAGTAAATCTTCCCCTTTTTCTGATCCCATACCAGGTATTCAGTTTTTAAGGTATCACCTTTCAGATTGACGGCAACTACATCGTTCTTAACTTCCCACCGATCGTCAGAATCAAAATTTTTAGCATATAGGGCGCTAATACTTGAAATGACATTCATGTTTGCGTCGTATTTTATAATATTTACACCTGACGGAAATTCGGTATAGGGTTCTTTTTCATTATCGTGCCTGAGTAATTCCGGAGTTTGAAGCTTAAACCTTATGACGGTTGAATCGGAGTAAAGCATTTCATATCCTTCGGCAGTAAGACTTGGCAATACTTCGGTGACCGAAAGAATTTTAACCTTTTCAATATCGTTCGCACAAGAAACGAGCAGCCCGCTGATTGTAATTATCACGAAGGCAATTTTAATCCTTTTAACAGAATTGAAACTGCCTGACAAGTAAAGGCTTTTGAAAATTGTTGCGAAGCTCATTGTTGTAAAAAAGAAAATCAGAATTAATTAATTTTTTGGGCAATTTTCACTTCTGATCGATGGGGGCAAAGCTATGAATAAAAAGGTAATAAAAGAAAAGCATTGCATTTCGGTGTAAAGGAAATGCAATGCTTTCAATAAATCAGGCAATTATTGGTTTGCTATCTTTTCTCACGGACAGTTGTGGTTTCACCAATCCATCCGCCCAAAGAATACGATTGACCTACTGTTAATCCGTTGAAGAAAATTTCTTCTTTCATAGGAAAGTACTGTGAATAAAGAGCAATTTTTTCGTTTGCTTCAGCTTCAACAGAAGGATCTGCTTTTTTTGCTTTAACAAAATAATCGACAGCAAGCAGAAATACCATTGAACGTTCAAAATCATTTTCTCCAAAAGATTTGCTGTTATGCGCATAAACATCGCCAAGCAAAAGGTATGGTTTTCCGTAATTTGGATTGTTTTCGATAGATTTCTTTAAATAAGTCTTTGCTGTTTGCGGGCTACTTGTGAAATTCAAAGTTGCCATTTCGTAATAGTATTTCGAAAGGTTCAAAGGATCTTTTTCAGAATCGATTGCCAATTTATAATAATCCTGCGCTTTGTCGTGCTGATCAGCTTTAATATACATGCGGGCCATATTATATGCTGCTTCAGCAGACGGTTCGAGTTGATAAAGTTTATCGGCAGCTTTTGCATACAATGGGCTTGCATCACAGTTCTGACGGTCAAGCAGTCTGATCATTTTTTTCAGATCGTCGAGATTGGTGGCAACCTGATCAAATTTTGGAGTGTAAATACTGATCAATGCTTCGCAGTCAGCAGCTCCGCTCGACTGGAAAACCTGTTCGATATTGTCGCGTGCTATGATGAAATTGTTATTTGCCGGATCTTTTGCAAGAGCGCTGCTGATAATTTTTGAAGCGAGGTCATAATTTTCGATCACTTTTTCTTTTCCTAATTCACCTAAGCCGAATAGTCCGCGGGTTGATTGCATCAACAGAATAAGAACAGGTGCTTCTGATTCGAGACCTTGCAGTTTAACTGATTCATCAAGATAATTATAACCTTTCTTTAATATTGGTTTTCTTTCATCGTCAGTAATATTTTCATTGTCAAGTTGATATTTTAGATAGTCAGTTCCCTGGCGACCTAAAATGTAACCTCTCTGATTGAAATATTTAATCCGGCGGTCATAAACCTGCATAAGAGTATCTACATACAGATGTTTCAGTTTATGATCGGTTGTTCCTTCAATCAGACTTTGATAGATATTAGTACCGTGCAGATAGATATTGATGGTTGATAATGGATACGTTCTGTAAAGTTTTCTCCACATTCCAATTGCAGATTTGTAGTCCTTTTGGTCGTAGAATTGTTTTTCGAGCGTGTAAGAACTCATGAAATCCTTGTCTTTGGCAGCAATCAATTCGGCGGATGTTTTTAATATTGCACCTGACTCACTAGCTTCTGCTGCGGCTGGAATCACACCGTCGAAACTGAAATCGATCACATCACTGGTATTGGTTTCAATGTCAACTTTTCGTGAATCGTCGATAAAAGTAAACTTTAAGTATTTAGATTTATCCGGTACTTTTATTTCATAAACACCGTCGAAACTGGTTCTAAATACTTCGCTTGACTTGTGTGCTTCAACGGTTACCCCTGCAGCTACTTTGCCTTCCCTGTAAACAGTTCCTTTAACAACACGCTGTGCAATTGCTGAATATGAAATCATTACAGCAACTGCCAGTGTGAGAAAAATTGGTTTGAATTTTAACGTTTTCATTATAGTAATTTTTATAAGGTTTTATTCTTCTAATCAAATTTGCGCTTAATGAACCAATAGTCGTAAAAATTTAAATATATACTAAATTTTGCATAATTGTTTTTCACCAGGTCATAATCAGTAGTTCCTTTTTTTCCAAGTTCAAATGCGAAATTTGCCGTCGATTTTGATTTTGGGAACGGTAGACCTGCTCCAAAACTTATGCCAAACTCACTTATCTGATGATTGTTCAATTTTAGGTATGAATTTTCGTAATGAATTCCGGCCCTGTATTTCACCCTTTTCAAATAACTCCTGATGGAAAATGCTTCCGGAATGTATTCAAATCCGGCAGAAAATCTGCTCCTGTCAGTAATTAACTGGTCTGTCGCACCCAGAAAGGTGGATTTACTCCAACCAGCATAGTAATAATCAGCGTTGATCTCTAGTTTGTTGATATTGTTGTACGATAATCCAACGCCAAAAGTTGAAGGCATTCTGATCAAATTTTTTGATTCGATCTCAAACGTTGTATCCAACTTGTCTTGATATTTATTTGAACCGATTATTATTTCTTTATAGGTAAGTGATTGATAGAGAACAGTAAAGTCTGATTTGTTTTCAAATGTGACCCCCAAGGTAAGATATTGGTTTTGCTTTAACCTAAGATCGTATTGAAGTCCATAAGAAAGCGTGAAGTCCCGGAGCCGTGTACTTTCAGTTTTTGAAAGTGAAAAAACTGTCGGGTCAGCAAATTCCAATTTTGTGTTTTTATTGATACGCCCAAAAATATAATTCAGATTTGCTCCTATCGAAAGACCTTTAAAGGGACTTACTGAGGTTCCGAAGAATGCTTTTGACGTTGTTCCTTCGCCAAAATAACTGTGATAAGTATTTCCAACATTGCTGGTGCTATCAGCAAAACCAACTTCGTAACCCATGTCAGAAAAGGGTTGAACACCCATGCCTGCACCCAACCATTTTGTAACTGGCCAACTTAATGAAAAGTAGCGGAAGTTGATGTCGTCGGTTTTTGTATTTCCATAATTGCTTTTGTAATTAGACAAAGTGCCATCCAATCCGAATTCGAAAATAAATGACAAACTGTCGTTGGCAGTATAGGAAGCAGGGTTCGCCGAATTGATCTGCACAGCATGTCGGCTGCCCAGCGAAGCTCCTCCCATTGCTGCGGTGCGACCGTAGCCGTAATGATGTAGATCGCCCAATCCATATCTCGAAAAGGGAGATGATGTGTTGTTGTTTTGCGCAAAGCCAGATAATCCGCAGAGAATCAAAACCATCACGACTGATAGTGCATTATTTCTTTTTCGCATTGTGTTCCAGAATCCTGTTTAAACCTATGAGGGTCAAATTAAAGTTTACAAATATGGAATAATTTAATTTTTTATCAAAAAAATAAGAATCACCCCCGGTCATAATGATATGTAAATTTTGATAATTTCTGTTAAATAAGTCGATCGTTTGTGCAATCTCAAAAAGAATTCCGTTCTGAACTCCCGCACGAATCGCATCAATTGTGTTTCTTCCAACCGTTTCAAAATCATCACTATAATTAACCAGTGGCAGCTTGCCTGTAAAATGGTTCAGTGCTTTGAAACGCATCTCAAGTCCCGGTGAAATATTTCCGCCAATGAACTGGTTTTTTTCTGAAACCAGATCGTAGGTAATGGCCGTACCTGCATCAATAATCAATAAATTCTGATCCGGAAAGAGTTCGTTGGCGCCAACTGCCGCTGCAATCCTGTCTTTCCCGAGCGTTTCGGGCGTTTCGTATAAATTTTCAATCGGGAGTTCAGTCAGATGGTCAAGTTCAACAAACCGATCAAATCCTTCGGACAAAACACGTTTTAATTCATCGTCGTATGGTTTCACTGAAGAAAGAATCACCTGTTTTAATTGTGGATGTTCCTCTTTCAGCATCATCACATGATTGACTGTTAAATGATCAATCGGTACATTGAACATCAAATCATGCTGGTTGAACAAAGCGATCTTTGTCCGGCTATTCCCTATATCTATGACGAGATTTATCAATGACTAATCTTCTATTCGTTGACTTATATCCAGCGCACTTACAGAATGGGTTAGTGCCCCAATTGAAATATAATCGACGCCCGTTGCAGCAACATCATGTAACCGTTCGAAAGTCATGTTTCCTGATGCCTCTATTTTTGCGCGGCCTGCAATCAGTTCAACAGCTTTGCGCATGGTTTCATTGTCCATGTTGTCGAGCATGATGATATCAACCTTTGCATCAATTGCCTCCTGAACCTGAGCAAGATTGGTGGTTTCAACTTCAATCTTAATACCGTGTTCAACCCCGGCACGGACTGCTTTTACCGCTGCGGCGATTCCTCCGGCCACTTCAATATGGTTGTCCTTAATCATTGCCATGTCGTGAAGCCCATGGCGGTGGTTGCTGGCACCGCCTTTTTTTACCGCATATTTATCAAGCTTATTAAATCCGGGCAGGGTTTTGCGGGTATCAAGTATCACGGTTTGAAAATCTTTAACAGCATCGGCGTATTTGGCCGACATTGTAGCAATTCCGGATAAACGCTGTAAAAAGTTAAGGGCAGTCCGCTCCCCGGTTAGCAGGGCACGGTAGGTACCTTCAAACTCGACCAGCACATCTCCGGTTTTTACTTTTGCGCCTTCTTCAACCAACTCGTTCCAAATCAGGTCATGATCGAGTTTTCTAAAAACCATTTCTGCTATTGGAAGTCCGGCAACTACGCCATCTTCCTTTGCAACCATTTTGGCTTTGCGCCTTGTTTCCGAGGGAACAATATTGTTGGTAGTGATATCACCGTCACCAACGTCGTCCATTAGTGCAAGATCGATGAGCGTGTGTGCTGCTTTTCTTACGTTTTTGTTCATGATATTACTTGCGAATTTCCTGAAATGTATATGTTTGACCTATTTGCTGAACCAGGTGGGCACAAAACTTCGGATCTTCCAGCTTGAAGTCTTCCCGAATATGTCCGCCACGGCTTTCCTCCCTGATTAATGCCGCTTTGCAAATGAGGGTGCAAATATCAGTAATGTGTTTGATTTTTAAAAGATTGTATTCATTAATTTTTTGAGGTAATTGAATTCTTATTGCATTAAGTTCTTCAATTGCCTCCGTAAGTTTTGCTGCCGACCGCACGATACCGGCTTTTTTACTCATCAATGTAGCAATTTGGTTTTTTGTTTCAAGAAAAATATTTTCATTTTCCTGATCAACATGAATGCTGTTTAATTCAGGTAAATCTGTCGGTTTATTTTCTCTTTGCATGGCTTTTTCGGCTGCGCGTTTCCCAAATACCAAACACTCAAGCAAGGAGTTGCTTGCCAGTCTGTTGGCTCCCATGACGCCCGTCGAAGCTACTTCGCCACAGGCAAATAACCCTTCGATGTTGGTTTCGCCGTGCAAATCGGTCTGAATACCGCCGACCATGTAATGTGCTGCCGGTGAAATTGGTAACAGGTCGCGGGTAAAGTCGATATTGTATTTTAATAAGGTTTGGTGAATGTTCGAAAAGCGTTTTTTTATTGTTTCAGGATTGAGGTGTTTTAAACTGAGGTAAAGAAAATCGGCATGATGCAACTGCAGTTCATTGTAAATGGAATAAGCCACCACATCGCGCGGGGCAAGTTCGGCAAGTGGATGGATGTGTTGCATGAACCGTTCTCCCTTTGGGTTAAGCAGCCAGGCGCCTTCGCCGCGAACTGCTTCGCTGATCAGAAATGCTTCCTCGCCGGGAATGCTCAATGCTGTTGGATGGAATTGAATAAATTCGATGTCAGAAAGTTTAGCCCCGGCATGGTAGGCAAGGGCAATCCCATCACCGGTGGCAGTGTGCGGGTTGGTCGAACGGTCGTAAATGCGCGATAATCCGCCGGTTGCAATGATTGTTGATTTCGATTTGAAAACAATGTTTTTACTGCTCACAAAGTC
>DAITNH010000011.1:0-34013 GCA_036834745.1 Prolixibacteraceae bacterium | reverse complement strand
TAGATGATATTCTTGAGAATTTGGAATCCAAATTTGATCTTTTCCAGGAAGGAGCGCAATTTAGAAAAACTTCAGTATGATAAGATTTCTGAACTGCAGACCAACATGATGGCCATTTTCTCGCAGAACGGAATCGGATGTGAAGCCATTTCCCGGGAACAGGCCATTGGCGATGAACATTCCCTGGGACTAATCGAACGCTTTCTGAGCCTTAATTTTACGGAGAACCACCCGGCTTTAGGAGGAATTGATTTTCGTGACCGGCTGAAAGTGATGGATCAGTTTGTGGAAGTATTATCCTTAAGCGATTATTCCCACATTCCGGCAGAACTACGGCCAGCTTCGGAACATCCGCAGACCGGACTGCCGGTATCTCTGGTATATCCGGTTTGTTATCACCTCCCATTTTCGCACATCACCAACCAGTTTATCTACATTCCCGATCAGCAGGAGATCAAAGGTTTTTTGGAAAGCAGTTACAAAAAGATCTTCAGTTTGTCCAAGTTTTCTTCTGAGAACAAAGTTAATGCCGGGCTGATCGAATCCTTTCTGGACCAGGTGCAGACTTCAGGTGAAAAGATTGTGAAGACCCACTTTAATGTGATGCTTTTTGATTCAGTACTGAAAGACCTGAAGCAACACAAAAGCGAAACCAGTTCCGCTTTTTCCATGATGAACTGTTTTCCGTACCAGCATACCCATGATCTGCCGATGCTTTTTTTCTCCTGTGTGCCTTTCTCCACGCAGCTACCAGAAACCGAACTGTTCATCACCCAGGTTCCGCAGGCCTGCTGCCTGACCAACTTCGAGGGAGAGTTGAAAAACAGTCCATCCGATTTTACCATCCAACTTTCCAACAGGCTGGAAGGTTGTCCGGTGAAGATTGACATTTCGGATGAGCCGATGCATAAACACCTGATCCATAACCGCAATAAAATAATTATTGGCGGCTCAGGTTCCGGGAAATCCTTTTTTACCAACCATTTGTTGCGCCAATATGCTGAAAGCGGGAACTGCCACATTGTTTTGCTCGATGTGGGCAGAAGCTATGAACTACTGACCATCTATCTGAATGAACGGCTCAAAGAGCAGGGTGGTGCAATGATGGTAGAGTTCACCACTGAAAATCCCATCTCATTCAATCCTTTCATTCTGGAAGGGGAACTCGATATAGAACGCAAACAGACCATCCTTTCGGTTCTCTATACCATTTACAAGGAAAACCTGTCGGAGATGGAGAAAGATGTCATTGCCCATTCATTAACCGAATTCTTTGCCGCAGATTCAAAGGAGCGTTCTTTCAATGGCTTTTACCAGTTCTGCCAAAGCTTTATTCCCAAACTGGTCAAAGAGCAATCCATCCAGTTCAATGCCAACGAGTTTTTCTTCATTCTGGGTAAATATTACAAGGGAGGAGAGTATGACTACCTGTTGAACAAGGAAATGGATACCGATGAGTTTTTTCAGTGTCCTTTTATAGTCTTTGAACTCGACAATATCAAGGACCATGCAGTGATTTTCCCCGTGGCGACGCTAATCATTATTGATATTTTCATGCAAAAGATGCGCCGGTTAAAAGGTGTTCGCAAAGTGATCTGCATCGAGGAAGCGTGGAAGGCCATTGCCACCCCTCAGATGGCGGGATACATCAAGTACTTTTTCAAAACTATTCGCAAATTCTTTGGTGAAGCAATGGTTGTCACTCAGGAAGTGGACGATGTGATTTCCTCACCCGTGATCCGTGATGCGATCATCAACAATGCGGATACTCGAATTTTGCTTGACATGAGCAAGTTCAGAAACAAATTCCAAAGCATCAGTGACACCCTTGGGTTATCTGAGTTTCAGAAAGACCAGATCCTTTCGATCAACAGAAACCTGCCTTCAGACCGAAAGCTGAAAGAAGTATTTATCGGACTGGGAAGCTACTCCCAGGTATTTGCTCTTGAAGTCAGTAAGCCCGAATACTACTGCTACACTTCTGAACAAAGCGAAAAGGAAATGATACTGCGGCAACTGGATCAAAATCCATCTTTTTTACAAATCCTTAAATCCATTTAAACGATGAAAACACAACACATGCAAAAGACTTTTTTAATTATTCTGGTAACTGCATTTTTAAGCATCCAGATTAGCAATAACACCTTTGCCCAGGCGCCTGTAACCGATGTGGGGGCAGGAGTCCAGCGTGAAGCCTTATGGGAGCAAGAAAAAGGAATCCTTTCAGAGATCAACTGGTACAATGTGCTGATTAAAATCCTCAATGGCGACATCAAAGGACTAACCGCTGAACTGGTCGGAATTGATCAAAAGAAATTGGAGAGCCTGCAAAAAGTTTCCTATCTGATCAAAGATTACAAGCGGATCAAACAGACCAAAGAAATGCTGGACAAGATCATCAATATTTACACCAATAAAGTGCCCAAGCTTATACAGGATGAGAATTTTACCCTGCAACAGGCCGGAGTCATCGTTCAATCCTTTGATTTGATACTGGATGACAGCCGGCAGCTGACTACCACCATTTTAAACACCATCGTAAAAGATGATCTTTTTATGATGGATGACAAACAACGCTACGATACCATCAACGGTATTTATGAGGATGTCAGGAAACACTACGGAACCATCAGCTACCTGTATAACAAGCTGATGTATGCTTCCTACCAAAAGAGTTTTGACTCAGACAAGCTGGAAAGTTTTGCCTATTACTACACCTTGTATAATTAACTGATTAAACGATTAATTGATTAAAGGTTATGAAAAAATTACTCTTAATTCTTGTATTCAGCCTGACATTAGTTTTTGCTGAAGAAAATCTGAAAGCCCAGGTATTCGATATTAAATCCTGGTATGGCGCTTACCCTGAAATGAACGGATCCTATCCTCTAACCTTTATCGCTTTTAAAGGCGACCTGATCCCGGTTCCCCATGAGTTCATCCGGCTCTGGCCAACGCATTATTACATGGAAGTAGTAGCTGAACCAACTTATGACACCGATGAATACATCAGTGAACTGAAAGTTGACTTTTTGAAGATTGCGGCTAAACTGCTGGAGAAATCCCAGATGAAGAAAAGGCACAGCGAGACTGAGCAAATAAAAAACAATACTGAAATGGAGCGGGATATGGAAAAGAAAATTTTTGATTCCCGGTCAGACCAATTGCCTGATGTGTATCGTATAGCTTCCGGATTTGTCAGGCTGTATCTCAGCATAAATAGGTTGGACAGGCTGGATAATTGCAAATGGCTGAAGCCAATCTATCAGAAAGAAGCCGATGAACTGTTAACCCGGTTTGTTGCCATTAATCTTTTTCAAACCGATCATGGCAAAAAGCTGGAAGCCTTTGCTGAGATCCAGCAAGAGCTGAACCACCAGATTGGTGAAACAGACTACACCTACCGAAAGGTCCATCACTACTTGTTTTATGCCAACAATACCAGTCAATCCTACAGTTTTCTGACAAATTGAAATAGGAAAGATATCGCCACAACCATTAACCATTAACAATTAATCATTAATCCCTTCAAGTTATGCTTTTACAAGTTATTACCACAAATGATTTCTTCCGATTCACCGATGTGCTTATCCGGGGAGGCATTGACAACTCCCAGATACTGGTCAATATGGCCCGCGCTATCGGAGGAATAGCCGCCTTCCTTTACATCTCCAAACGGATTTACGAGCAACTGATTGCAGACAATCCAATCTCACTTTTACCCCTTCTCCGGCCATTTGCTTTGCTGCTTGTGATTACCTTCTGGAGCCCTTTTATCCAGTTGCTGATGGTTCCGACCAAAGGTCTGACCAAAATCTCGGAAGCTGTTTATACAGATAAAAAGCACATTGTTGCTACCCGGCTGGAAGAAAAGCAAACAGCTATTTTTTATGCTGATCTTCCTTCATTTCAGGAGAATCAGGAAAAGGAAGCAACACTCTGGGACAAAGGGATCAATATGCTTCTGACCACCGCTAACATTTTAACCGGAAGAGCTTTGCAACACCAGATTACTTTCTACGTCATGGACGGAATTCGTCAACTTATGGAATCCTTTTTTGAAGCGGTTGTTTACCTGATTGCTTTTTTAAGGACAGTCTTTTGTGTGCTGCTGATCATTTTCGGGCCGCTGGTATTTGCTGTTTCCATCTTCGACGGTTTTCAGGACAACTACCTGCATTGGATCGCCAGGTTCATCAATGTAAACCTTTATCTACCTATCGCTTTGCTTATCCTTTCACTGGTTCAGGAAGTGCTGATTTATGTATTGGAAGCCGAGATTGTTCAGGTCAAAAGTTCCCTGATTTATCAACCCTCTATGTATTACGTTTCCAACATGGTCGTGCCGATTTGTGGTATTGCCGGGCTACTGATGGTTCCCAAGATTGCCTCATGGATTGTAAGTGCATCAGGCACTGGATCGGGTGGGGGGCGTATGGTAAAAACCGCCGCTATGATGATGATCAGCAAAGGTGCTTTTAAATAAACTAATCCGGAAAATCCATGAACAAGATATTTGATATTCAGCGTAAATTCCGGTTTACTGTTTATATCCTTCTAGCAGTTAGCCTGCTCATGACCGGGTTCAGCATCTTCGCTTTTACTTATTCCATGAGGCTGGTGGAACGGTCACGGCAGAAAATCTATGTGCTGGACAACGGGAAATCCCTCTTATTGGCACTTCGTGAAGATATCTCAGAAAACCGCACGGCAGAGGCCAAAGACCATGTGAAACGCTTCCATGAGCTGTTTTTTACGATGGAACCAGATAAA
The DNA here is from genome assembly GCA_036834745.1 of Prolixibacteraceae bacterium. Lineage (GTDB taxonomy): Bacteria > Bacteroidota > Bacteroidia > Bacteroidales > Prolixibacteraceae > Aquipluma. The sequence continues at coordinate 29,240 of DAITNH010000011.1, read as the reverse complement.
CAGTACATCGAGAATAATGCAAGGGAAGCACTTTATTTGGCAGATGGTTCGGCAATGAAGCAATACCAGTCCTACAAGGAAAATAACGTGTATAACCAGGTCATTGCCTCCGACATCAGCATGACCCTGTTGACTGACTCGGTCAAGATCGACTTCTCCACTTATCCCTACCGGTTTTCCTTTTACGGCAAACAGAAGATTGTACGCAAATCCAACATTACTATCCGCAACCTGGAAACTTCGGGAAGGCTCCGGAACATTTCCCGGACGGACAACAATCCACATGGTTTTTTAATGGAAGACTGGTCGATCATTGACAACAAAGACCTGGAGACTATGAAACGCAAATCATTTTAACGCTAAAAACAATCAGTTATGAATCAAATAGATGACAGAAATATGAATACCGCAACACCATCTCAGTTTAAGGATGTAAGTAGGTTTACCCGGATGATCAACAATCTTGATCGGCAGGATCGGACTTTGAATCCCGAAAAACGCAAACGAAAATGGATTTTTGTACTGGCCGGATTATTCTTGCTGTACATGATCTCTTTTCTTTTTCCCGCACCGAAACTCTCCCATGGATCCATTCAAACAACTGTTACTCCGGATACAGTTTTGGATAAAACCCTGAAAAATCATGAGCCCCTGACTTTTGAAATGCCTGTTGATTCTTTTGAAAACGTTTTAAAAAAGCAGATACATGAAAAGTTACCTCAAAAGAAATAAGCCGTTGCTATTCCTGCCTTTGGTTTTAATACCCTTTGTAGTACTGATTTTCTATGTATTGGGAGGAGGAAAACTTTCGAAGAAAGAAACCGAGATTCAGAATAAGCAGGAAATTAGTAAAGGGGCCAACTACAAACTTCCGGATGCTGACCGCAACATCCAGATTTTTGATAAGATGGAAAGCGCTCAAGCCCAAAAGGAAATGGGCACAACTCATGATTACGATATTATGGGAGAAAAGGACTCTTTAAGCGATGCTCAACTGATGGAAGATCAATCCATGTCTGGAAACAGTCAGACCAATGGAAAAGAGCCGGATTTGGAGTTAAATGCTGATGTTTCCAATAATTTGTTAGCTCATATCCGGCAACAGGAATATCTGGTAAGAAAGGATTTGCAAAACGGACAGGCTGCTGATCAAAAACAGGATGATAATCGAGATCTGGATTCAAAAGATCATTCCAAATCATCTGGACAATCAGAGACTGACAGTCAAAAGGAGACTTCTTCACGAACTGTAAACCCCACTGGAATTGAAGAATTGGACAAGGTTTTTAATCAGAACATAGCCTTATCACGCCAAAACGATTCTCTGAATAAGCGATTACAGGACGCAACAGGTCAACTGAAAAAACTGGATGTAAGCAAGAACAAACGTTTCTCATTGGAAAAGAACGCCGGATCAGGCTTTAAACCAGCGGAAACTAATTCATCGATGATTGAAGCCGAGATTTATGAAACGACGACTGTACTAACTGGTAATCGTGTAAAACTGCGGCTGCTGCAAGACAGCTGGCTCAATGGAACCAAAATACCGGCAAATACTTTTTTGTATGGGATCTGCAAAGCAGAAAATGAACGGTTGCAGATTGCCGTCACCCAGATTCCGGTGAAGGAAAAGTTTGTTCCCGTTGAAATCAGCGTTTGTGATCTGGATGGACTCCCTGGCCTGTATGTTCCCGACAATGCTTCCCGGAAAGTAGCCAAAGAAGTGGGCAGCAGTGCCAATACCTCTTCCATGTTCGGGGTTACCAATAATCCACTGACATACGCCGGTATTCAGGCAGCAGACCGTACCGCCCAATCCCTTCTTAAGATGATCAAACTCAAGAAAGTGACCATCAAGAAAAATACACTCGTTTACTTAATCAATAAAACCAATTAACCATGAAATCTTTTTTATTCATTTTCATTTTCGCACTGATCCAGATTTCAGCAAGTGCTCAAAATATTCTGAAAGTATCAGCTACCAAGACCAGTCATTTGGTTTGTCCTGACAAAGTGGTGTATGTTCAGGCCGGTGATTATTCGCTGGTTCAGGCTGAAATTGTCCCTGAACTGTCCAACCTAATCCGCGTAAAAGCTTTGCAATCCTTTGACAAACAAACCTCCCTGACAGTTGTTTGTGCCGACCGGATTTATTCGTTTATCATTGAATTTGGTGAAGATGCCCCTATCACTTATCCACTGGAATCATTCGAATCACAAAAAGCGATGACTTTTTCCGGGAAGATGATGCCAGACCATGTGCTGAAAGACCTGTGTGATCAGGTTCTGGATAAGCACAAGGTGCAGTTTAGAAAGCGAAAAACAGAAAAGGACGGAATCAAGATTCGATTGAACTCAATCAGCCTGAAAAACGATGCGTTGTTTTTTGAGCTTCAGATCACCAATAAGACCAACATGGCATATGATGTGGAATGTTTTAACTTCTGGATCACCGACAAGAAAAAGGCCAAAGCAACGAATGTGCAGGAATATCAGGTTTTTCCGCAGTATCAGCGGCATAATATTCAGCGTATTTCGGGCGAAGTGTCCGTTCGTGAAGTATTTGTGATCGAAAAAATGACCATTCCCGACGGGCGAATTCTGAAGATTGAACTGGGTGAAAAAGCGTTGGGCAATACCGGTCGAAAACTCACCTTTAGTCTGAAAAACAAGGATATCCTGAAGGCCAAGTCCTTGAAATAATTCATGGAAAAGGGAAAATCCACTAATAAAAACAGACACGTTTCGCAATCCGCTTTCTCAAAGTCCCCCCTTGTGGGGGGATTCAGGGGGGCTTTAATACCATGTCAATGACTGAAGATAGAGAATTGGAAAAATTGCACGAAGGGTTTCGCTTTTTTAGCTATCTGCTGTTGTTTTTGTCCATTTACCTGAACCAGTTGGGTTATTTTATGGCAAATGGAATCCAAATTTCTGCATTTTATCCGCTGGTTCAAAAAATGCTGAGACTGGAATTTCTTTCTAATGTATACCAATCCAAAATCGTTTGCATGGTTTTTCTGGCCATCACATGCATTGGCACCAAAGCACATAAAGACCGGGAACTGATGATTTCCACCATTGTTTTTCAGGTTATTGCCGGGCTAATCCTTTATTGGGGCAGTCTGGTGGTGATAGGTACATTTCCATTAGTTTATCTTTGGCTTACTTTCTTCGGGTTTGTTCTCTTGAACATTGGTTTTGACAATATCTCCAAGCTGATCAATGTCAACCTGATGAAAGACCGGTTTAATGTAGAGAACGAAAGTTTCCCGCAGGAACAGGTTCTCAGGGAAAATGAATACTCGGTGAATCTTCCGACCTGCTATCTCTATAAAAATAATTTGTATGAAGGTTGGATCAACATTGTCAACCCGTTCCGGGCTTCGATGGTGATTGGGACTCCAGGTTCCGGAAAATCCTTTTCGGTGGTATTGCCTTTTATTCGGCAACATCTGAAAAAGGGTTTTTCGATGTGCGTCTATGATTTTAAATACCCGGATTTATCGCTGGTTACTTACAACCATTTTCTCAGTGCAAAGAAAAACGTAAAGCTGCCCGAATCAACGCGGTTCTACGTGATCAATTTTGAGAACATCCAAAAATCCTACAGGTGCAATCCGCTGGCTCCAGAGTGGATGGAAAGTCCCATTGATGCTTTCGAATCCTCCCGCACTATCCTTTATAACCTGAACAGGGAATGGATACGCAAACAGGGAGAGTTTTTTTCCGAATCTGCCGTTTCTTTTTTTGCCGCAGTGATCTGGTTCCTGAAGAAATATCGGGATGGTCAGTTTTGCACCCTGCCACATGCTATCGAACTGTTGCAGATGGACTACGACGATCTGTTTGCCGTGCTGGAACAGGAAAAAGATGTTGCGAACATTATCAATCCATTTATCAACGCTCACAAACGCGGAGCAAGTGAACAGCTCGAAGGACAGCTGGGAAGTCTGAAGATTGCTATTTCCAAGATCATTAGCCCAGAGATTTATTGGATATGTTCGGGTGATGATTTTTCGCTGGACATCAACAACCCTGAATCACCCAAAATCCTCTGTCTGGCCAACAATCCGCTTCGGGTTGAAATGTACGGAGCAGTTTTGTCGCTATACATCACCCGGATGCTGAAAGTGATCAACAAAAAGCACCAGCAACCTTCATCACTAATTTTTGATGAGCTGCCTACCATTTACTTTAGGGGACTGGATACTTTGATTGCCACAGCAAGGAGCAATAAAATCTCCACCCTGCTAGGAGTTCAAACCATTGATCAATTAATCCGCGACTATGGGAAAGAACAGGCCAATGCCATTACCAGCAACATTGGCAATGTGTTTTCTGGTCAGGCTGCCGGAGAAACAGCCAGGTTTATTCAGGGAAGGATGGGCAAAATTCTACAGGAACGCCAATCTGTCAACATCAACCGAAATACCCAGTCTTCCACATTCTCCACCCAGCTCGACTTTCTTGTGCCCGAAGGGAAGATAGCCACGCTGCCGCAAGGTTATATGGTAGGGCAGGTGGCCGACAACTTTGGAGAACCCATTGCACAGAAGAATTTCAATTGTCTGATCAATGTCGATGTGAAAGCTCAGGAAAGTGAAGAAAAGCGTTTTGTACCTATTCCCGACTTTTACCAGTTCGATAATATTCCTGAAGTACTGGAGAGAAATCGGACCAAAATTCAGAATGACATCCGGTCTATAACCATTCACAGATCAGAATCAGATCAAAATGACTATTCACCTCTGAAAAATCTTTCAGAGCGAACCATACAAAAATCCTTACCCAATAAAAAAAGAAAATCCAATGATTGAAAAAACACTTTATTTCAAATGCAGACCATCCCAGCTAATTAACCTGGAAACTTTTCTGTTGACAATTCTGGTCATTCCTGTCATTCTTTTAATGAATGAGATTCTGAAACAACATCTTCCAACCCTTTTCATTCCAGAAAAGTTGGTCGTTCATATTTACAGGCTACCGGTTTACCTGGGCGCATTTGCTTTGCTGAATCTGGCTTACCAAATACTTAGAGTCTATTGCATCCGGTACGAAATCCACACCGAAGAACTCAGATATTATTCTGGAATATTTCGGAGAAAACACGAGTTTATAGAAAATTATAGGATCAAGGATTACCGTGTGGAAAGGCCTTTGATTTACCGCATGTTTGGACTGGGCAACCTGATTATTTATACTTCAGATAAGACGACCCCGGTATTCCGAATGGATGCTATAAGTGACCCGGAAGAAAAATATAAAGTCCTTCGCGGTTTGGTAGAACTGAACCGCAGGGAGAAACATGTATTTGAAGTTGATTAATCCTTTAAAAAGTAAAAATTATGGAACAGAAAACACGCATGAGCATGGACCAGATTCCGTTTGAGAAGCTGGAAAAAGTAGGTATTGACCGCAGTTTTGTGGGCAAGATGGAAAAGCAGGAACTGAACGATTTTCTGAACGGATTTCGTTCGGATAAACTCTACACTGTTAACGCCAAAATTGGTGGAGAGGATTTCAAGATCCCGGCAAAGATTCGCCTGCAAAGCAAGGAGGACGGATCAGTGGACATCAAAGTTCACCCGATCCAGCGGTTGAACATTCCGGATGAGTATATGGGGCATAAGTTTACCAAAGAAGAAAAGGGAGCTTTACTCAGTGACAAGAACCTGGGCAAAGCGGTTGAACTGACTCCTAAAATAGGGGAACGTGGTCCTTTTTATCTCAGCGTCGATTCCAAAACGAATGAGTTGATTCCACTGCGGACCAGCTACATTCAGATCCCTGACAAGATCAAGGGAGCCACTTTGTCGGCAGAACAAAAGGAAAACCTTGCGTCTGGAAAAAAAGTGATGTTAGAAGGAATGACCAGCAAAGATGACAAGAAGTTTTCAGCAGCTCTACAGGTAGATGCAGCATCCCGAAAGATCGGATTTTCTGATTTCAAAAATGAAAAGTTGGGCAAATCGGAAGAAGCCAAACAGGATAATCAGGAAGGAAAACGTCAAGGGGCTAAGCAAAAAGTCAGTTGAATTTTTGAATGCTCACTTAAAAGATGAATCAAAAAAGACAGGAGAAATTTAAAAAAAAATCCTGTCTTTTTGATTGAAAGGGAAGACCAAAGAGGGGAGTGGAATCTAATAAAAGAGGGGAATGCAAGATGTGTTTTTGTTCCACAAAAACTTACAAAGCTGTCCTACGGAGCATTCCCCTCATTCCCCGGAAGGTTGATGAAAATGATTCCCCTCTTTCAAAAAGCAAGTTCAAAGTTGAAGCAAGTTAATTCAGAAAAGTAGTTTAATGAGACCTCCAACCCCGAAAGATAATAAGTTAGGTGAAGGAATCCGGGTTCGTCTGACCAACCGGGAAAAGGAACTGTTGACTGAGCGGTGCCGGAAAGAGGGGTATTCTACAATGAGCGATTTTGGAAGGGCTAAACTGTTGCGAAAACGGGAAATCAGGAAGATCGAGGCCAGTAAAGAATTTTCGGAATTAATGGGCCAAATGGATTTTGAACTCAACAAAATTGGAGTTAACCTGAACCAGATTGCCAAAAAAATGAATACCTATTTAGGATACCAACTCGATTCGAAAGACAAGCTAACCCTGTATAACTCTTATGAAATGCTCAAAAAGTGTTTTGTTCTTTTGCAAAAATATGTGGATCATATTCCGTAATAAATACCCCGAAAGTATCACCAAATGGTTATCGTTATTCATCAGGCATCAAGTACCGCGAATGCCTTTTTTTACAATGAGCGGAAAGCAAAAGAAGGTAAAGCCACCTTTTACCATAGCCGAAATACACCTTCTGCGAATCCATTCATCTACAACATGCAACACAGGGCTCAAATTTTCAAGCGAATTGAAGATTCAAATGCCAGGGTAAAAAACAAGGGGCTGCACATCTCGTTTAACCCAACCATGAATGATATGATTAGGATCGGAGAAAAGGGCATACGGAAAGAAATGGACAGGCTTATGGAACATTTAGGTTACGGAAGTCAACCATATTTTGTTTACCGACATGCTGACATTGACCGGGTACATTTTCATATTGTATCAATCCGGATTGACAGACAGACCGGCAAGAAAATCAAAGACAATTTTGAGAAGGAAAAGGTCCAAAAGTTCATCAAGGAATTGGAACAAACCTATCAGTTAAAGAATGATGAACCAAAAGAAAAGATTAATCTAAAATTCACTACAACCAGCAAGAATCTAAAACAAAACCTTGAAAACCTTTTCGCTGAACTCAATCAAATGGATTTTATTAGCAGTAAGCAAATGTATAATGATGCGTTGAAACTGTTTCATATTGAAATTAGGCAGGTTAAGAACGGGCATTTGGTGTTTGTTACCGATGGGAATGGAACCCCAGTTCGGCATCCGATTAAGATGTCAGATTTTGAAGAAAGGCCAAGATTTTATCAATCTGAAAATATATCTAAGAAAATTGGTCAGTCTGATAGTCATTCTTTTAACAATACTGCTAATTCAAAAGAAATGAGACTGGTTAACTCCAGAACGCTACTTAATCTACTTCGGTTAATACCCCACTACCCGGATAAAAACAACTTCAATAGGAAAAAGCAGTTGATGAAGAAAAGGAGGAAATGGCAAAGGAGATGGTAAAACGAATTAAATCTAAGCAAGAATGAAATTTATTTCTCAAAAATCAAAGTTTCAAGCAGAAGCAGAAGTTATAAAGAATAAATAACTTGAAAATATAATTTATTTTTGATGCAGCGTATATAATTTAATGTATTGATTTGTAGTATTAAATATTTGCTAAACTTGCATAGTACTACCTAGAGGTTTAATTGTGAGAAAGCACATTGATATTCAGTTCGAAGACAATCTGTCGGTTCCCAAATACCGTCAGATTATTGAAGCCATCCAGCAAAAGATTAAAGCCGGTGAGCTAAAGAAGGGCGATAAAATTCTTAGCCGGATTGTGTTTTTAGGCCGCAAGTATCATTATATCAGTAGTTTGTGCTTGATGTTTTATTTAAGGACATCTAATGGTTCACAAATGGAAGAACGACGAGTGTAACACTCACATATTGATGTAATTATAAGCAATCCTTATGAATATTAATATCAAATGGAGTAAATATTATTGGTTCAAGTCTACTTCCGTTTGTTCCTCACAGGAAACGGTCAATTAGTCTGCCTGTTCAGCTCATAAGCTGGATGAACCCTATTGCAATAATAGGTTTTTTATTGACATTATGATCGTCAATCATAATCTCCAAAAGCAAATCAAAAGTTAAAAAACCAAATTGGACTTATCAACAGCATTTCTTACATTTAATTTGATGATATCAAATGCCTTCTTGGCGATCAAGGACTTTGTTGCCAACCATGATCCGCCAACGGCCTCGACATTCGGCAAGGAAAGATAGTCATTGAGATTATCAAGAGTTATACCTCCCATTGGAATAAACTTAATGCCAGTATGACTGTAAGGACCATGAAGTGCGCTAAGCATAGCTATTCCGCCAACCTGTGCAGCAGGGAAAAGTTTTAGAATTAAGCATCCCAATTCAAGAGCCATTTCAACATCCGAAGGTGTCATTACTCCAGGAATAAAAGGGAAATCGTTTTTAAAGGCTTCTTTCACCACGGCAGGATTAAATCCTGGCGCCAGCCCAAATTGTGCCCCGGTTTTTTTAGCTTCAACAACTTGTGCCGGAGTTAGTAGGGTTCCTGCACCAATTTTCATCTCTGGAAATGCTTCGCGAATCAATTTAATCGATTCTGCGGCAACTTTTGTTCTGAAAGGTACTTCCATGATGTCCAAACCACCCTGCAAAACTGCGTTTGCAACTTGAACCGCAAGGGTGGCATCATCAAATGTGATAGCGGGCAATATTTTTTTACTGAAATAGATTTTCATAAGCTAATTATGAACGGCCTGACACACTTTCCCGGTTAACACTGCAACCACTTTGTCACGCAACATAATCCCGTTTCCCAGGTCTGCTTCGCTAGGGTTGCCATTAATTCCTCCAGAAGTCGGATCAAGTTCGTAACGTGAACGAATTTTATACCATGGTTTTTCTACATTGAAGTCCTTGACCCGATCCAAATAAGCTGGTGTTCCGCATGCGATTGCTACTTCAGTTTCGCCTTTGTCTGCATGATGGATTCCTGAAATACCACAGTCTGACCACCAATTCCAGCATGCGCCTTTAAAATCAGGATACTTTTCCCAAACTTTATAAAAGGCTAGTTCGCAGGGTATTTTATTGGCTCCATGTCCGGTTATGAAAATTACCTTTTTAAAGTTCTGAGCACAAAAGTTATTACATAAATCAACAATTACCTGAGTAAAGGTATCAACAGTAAGCCCTAAACTACCCGGATAATCGCGCATTTCGTCAGAAAATCCGTAAGGCATTACCGGTGCAAGAATAGCCCCGGTGTTTTCAGCTACTTTTCGTGCAAAGTATTCACATGAATCAACATCTACACTCACTGGCAAATGTGGACCATGTGCCTCGACCAAACCTATCGGTACAATTACCGGAAGATTCCGGTCAATCTCTTTTATTTCGTCTGAAGTTAATTTTATCCAATCTTTCATCTGTTTATGATTTATTTTTTAATGCTTAGATGGAGCACGCATGTGAAGTATTCCTGCGTGTTTGTTTTTGCGAACATGCTGTTTCATTTTAAAGCCTATTTATCCGTTTTAAAAGGTAAGCAGCTGCACCTCTTACTGCTGTATATTCTTGATGATCACCAATAACTATTTCAATTGGCTGACCTTTCGGAAAATAAAAAACCTGACGGTTAACAATTTCTTTTAGCTTTTCAAGATACATATCCGAAGCCAGGGTTGCTCCGCCGCTAAGAATAATACGCTGTGGTGCATAAGCATGTACGGTGTTAATTAACATGACAGCGACATTATTAATCCAGGTGTTTAGTTCGTGCAAACACAGTTTGTCATCATGGCGACAAGCATTAATAATCTTCTCAAAATCAATAGCTAAAGGGTTTTCATAATACTCGTCAGTAAGCATCGATGGAATTCCCCGTTGCACAGCGCTTCTAACCTGAAGCGCTAATGCGGTTGCTGAACATTGAGTTTCGCCTGTTCCATGATTTCCGGTAAGGCAAAAGTTATCAGATGACTTGTCCATAATGATATGGCCAATTTGTGTTCCAAATTGAAAATGTGAATCTTCAAGGATTTGTCCACCCAACAAAACTCCTGAACCAACACCGGTCCCAATAGTCAAAACAACAGCCCAATCAACATCCCTGGCTTTACCGAAATAGCGTGCCGCATACATCGCAAGGCGGCCATCATTGTTGGCAAATACCGGTAATCCGAATTGTTTCCTAAGCATAGGGACAATAGGGTATCCCTCTAGCATCTTAAATTTACCAGGGAGCAAAACTACACCTAAATCAGGATCAATTCCACCACTCAGGCTAAGTCCAATCCCAAGTGGATTGCCATTCTTCTTTATTGCTTCGGTAATATATTCACAAATTTTGGCATAAAGCACTTCAGCTCCAAGATTTGCACCGCTTGGTATTGCGTCACTCTCTAGTATTTCGCCTTTTGGACTAATCAACCCAGTTTTGAGCCTAGTGCCACCAACATCAATTGAAATTACATATTCCTTCATATTAATCAATTATAGCATTATTCCTTTTCAAAGTCTTCCGAAGTAAATCGATATCAATATCTTTCGGTTTTACATTTTGTTTGAGGGCAATTGCAGCAGCATTTCCAACAGCTTCGCCCATTACCATACACTGTGCCATGGAACGGACACTGCTGTGGGCCACATGATTGGCTGAGAAACATCTTCCGGCAACAAGAACATTCCCACTTTCTATTGGCACTAAGGTACGGTAGGGTATGCCAACTGTTTGTCCATCAGGCAAATATTGCCATTTTGTATCAGCCGCATCATGGTGATCTTCCATTGGGGCACCACAAAGCCCAATCTGGTCATCAAATTTCCGAACCGATAATATGTCTTCTGAAGTAAGCCGGTATTCCCCATTAATACGGCGTGTTTCACGAACACCAATTTGCATCCCGAAAGTGGAAAGTTCAGCATTTTCATAGCCTGGTACATAATCTTTCAGGAAACGGATGTATTCAATCGCCTGTAAACGACCTTCAATTTCGGATTCGCTTAGTAATTGAGTATTGGTGGCATTGATAACTTTACCATTCTCAGTACGGTATGAGCTTAAACGGGTCATAATAGTAGCCGTCATGTGATCGACAGGTGTGATGTGGTCACTACCTTCTTTACGCGGAAGCTTGTATTTTCCAGTCGCTGCAGCCTGAGCCATTAAGTTGTTGATTTCCTTTTTTGAAATGCTTTTTCGTTTCTCCAAATCAACATTTACCATCTTGAAAGTAGTCGTAAGGGTTTGCGCTGGATCTATTTTCCCGGCCAGTTCAAACGGAATTCCCGCCAGATAACATATGTCGGCATCTCCTGAAGTATCAATTACCTGTTTGCAACGAAAAAGTTTTAATCCATCCTTGGTAGCCACTACCAATCCGGTAACTTTATCATCTTCTTTAACTATATCCTGTACCCATGCATTTAAGAGCACTTTACAACCAGCGTCAAGAACCAGTTTTTCCCAGACTACCTTCAGGTATTCAGGATGGTAAGTAATACCAGTGCCAGCGCCAAAAGTATTGGGACGTTCAAAACAAGCATTGTAATACTGAAGACCGGTTACCACATCGTCGGCAATACCGGAAACTACTTTAATCGATTGACTCCCGGGAGTGTAGTACCCATAAAAAGTGTCTAAAACGGCGGTACTTGTTCCACCCAGAAAAGGTAACCGTTCGAGAAGCATGGTTTTTGCCCCGGTTCTGCCTGCTGCAATGGCAGCCGTTGCACCAGCCGATCCTGCGCCAACTATAATTATATCGAAGCTTCCTGCTTCGGGTAATGATTTTGAATACGATCGCATATAGTCTTTCTTTTTATACTGAGATGCTCCAACCGGCATCAACTTTCAACACTTCTCCGGTAATTACTTTACTTTGATTGCTTAATAGGAAAATAGATGCTTCGGCTACATCTTTGGCATCCAAAACAGTTTCTGTAAGTGGCTGTTTGATTTTCATGAAATTGATAATTTCATCGTTCTTCGAAGCTCGTTCACTCATACGTGTTAAAACTAGCCCCGGTGCAATTGCATTTACCCGAATCTTATCTAATGCATATTTAGCAGCCATAGACTGGCTCATGCTGATAATGGCACCTTTAGCAGCTGCATAGGCTATCGTGCTGAAAAACTTAGGTTCGGGTGAGATCCCTAAAATGCTTGTCATATTTAGAATAGTACCGCGCAAACCATCGCCGTCAGGTTCCTGAGTTAGCATTTGCCTTACCACTTCACGGCACATCCGGTATTGGGTGGTCACATTCGTGTTTATTGTTGTTTCCCAACCTTCTTCGGTACATTCATGAATAGGGCCATCGCCAAACCGGCGTCCGCTAATTCCGGCTACATTATATAAACCATCAATTCGTCCGTATTTATCAACGCAAGCTTTTACCAATTCAACGGCTATGTGAGGATGAGTTAAATCGCCCACCATATAATCGGCATCGAAACCATTTTTTTGTAAGTACAACAGTAGCTCCTGACAATGGTCAGCCTGACGGCCAATAAAGAACACTTTAGCTCCTTTGACAAGAGCTAACTTAATGGTTTCAGCAGCAATTCCTGAGGAGCCTGTTATGATGTATATTTTGTTATTCATTCTTCCAATACGTATTTCGGATCCTATTATACCAATTTCTTCCAGATGAAAATAGTTAAGCTTTTAGAGGTTCAACTTTGTTCGGGTTGTAGATAGCTCGTGAATAACGTTTGTGCTGATCTTCAATCCATTCGTTGTAATTGTTGGATGTGTTGCTGATATGCATATTTCGTAAAATATGGTGGTGATAACCCCGCCGATCAAGTTCCCGAACAGTTAATTCGTTGAGCGATTGTACCACCGACAGCGCACCAACAGATGACAAAGGGCAAACCTGATAGGTGTCGAGTTCACCTTCGATAGTTACCGATAAGTCGCCGTAAGGCATCGAATTATCAATAAAATAACCATTCTTAGCGCCCCCGATCACATGGATGAGATTTTTTCCGGAGCTGTGTTTTGTCGCTGCTTTGGTTGATTGTTCCTTTGAAGCAATGGCAACAAGTGGGTGATTCGGATATCGCTTATTAAATTCAATAGCCATATCAACAGCTGCACCAGTTGTACCAGTGGCAGTAATAACTACCATAACATCTTTCGGCCCTATTTGGTATTCGTCCAAAACACTTGCTGCTAATCCTTCAATTTTTTCAATCGTCTGATTGACCCTGATTCCATTTGCCCCAACCACATCGGTAAAAGAGGTAAGTCCGGCCTGAAGGATACCATAAAAACCTGTTAGAGCCCCCATGCGAATAGTAGCTTCTTCAACTGAAAGCCGGGAGTGGCCGTTAGCATAATTATATATTACTCCTCCATCCATAATGGCATCGGAATATAATTCGCTTACCTTTTGGAGTAATTCTTTTTGGGCTAATAGTCCGTTTTTTAAAATGTCTAATTTCTCCGGAAATGTTAGCACTATTTCTTTCTTTTGTATACTCATAATATTGTTTTATAGAAATGAATTAATGTCTTTAATTGATGAATTAATCTGCTTCGACCGGTAACGGTAGTCGCTGGCTGGAGCAATAATTTTTGAAATTTCAAAAGGGGTTTGGTCCTCCAGATAGGAGATTCGTTTAATGATAAGGACAATATTGTCTTTCATGTTTAACTGTCTAACCTCTTCTTCCAATGCTTCCCGTGCATAAACTTCCTCGAATGCATGTGACGGAATCAGATTATAGTTGTCTTTTAAAAATGCATAAAACGATTCCGAATCAAATGGTTTTTTTTCAAGACCCGGAACAATATTTGCAGGTATCTCATTGCTCATAATACAAATAGGTTTTTGATCAATACCTCTGATCCGTTTTATTAAAATAGTCTGTTTGCGTGCTTTCAATTGTAAAATAGTAGCAATATCAGAAGCTGGGATGTGTTTTTCAATCGTCAGTTTCAAAGTCCCAGGTTTCGCACCTATTCCAACAATTGAGTCAGTCCAACTTGAAACTCCAACATGGTTATCTACCAATGGTTTCGGTTTTACAAAAGTCCCTTTTCCCGCAATTGTCTCCAGAATTCCTTCGCTTACCAATTCGTTAACAGCACGTTTTACAGTGATCAAACTGGTTCGGGTAATGGATGCAATATCGGTTTGCGTTGGAATAATATCACCAGGCTTGTATTCCTTGGATATTCTGTCGGCCAGATAATTCATTACCTCATAATAAAGCGGAGATTTTTTTGTCGCCATATCAATCAATATATTTTACACAAAGAATATAATAATATACTATATATGCAAATTATTTTTAATTTTTACATTTTAATTAGTTCTAATGGTAATTTTCCTAAATAATTACAGATTGAAGAATATATCAGATAATTAAGTACAATCATGTTACCTAGTCAATTGTACCTAAACTTAGATTTGATCACAAACAGTTAGAAGTGGATTGCAAAGAGATTGATAAGATTCTTAAAGAAGGAAATAACACGCATTATATACTTAATGTGGAACCTTATTGATATAATTGTTATTAAAACTCTACTGTAAATGCAATGGCCAGAGTCACACCACCAGTCAATAATAATGCAGTTGTTGAAGACACTGCTTATTCCTCATTCGCATTGTGAAATTCTGTCAACAATACAGTTAAATAAATAAAGAAAGTATGCACGCTTATGCGCTGAGTATTTATACTGAACGGTTTGCTATCAAATGTTGAGTTCTAAAAACGAAAGTATTCCACTATTTACATTAAAACTCATATCTGAAGATAATATAACCAATATGGAAGTCGTTCAAAATCATCTGATACAAAATTACAGAACAATATAGAATGAACAGATTGATATCATCAAAACAAACATCACAAAGAAGATTAAGCGTTAAGTTTATGTGGCAATGATAACCTTAACGCCAGCATCTTCAAGTCTTTTTCTGTCTTCATTTGAAATACCTTCGTCTGTGATAACAGTATTGATTCGTGAGGGTTCACAAATAAATGCCATACTTTTTCTTCCAAATTTGCTTGAATCAGCAACTAAAATAACTTCTTTAGCTATTTCTATCATTTGTTGATTTAAATGTGCTTCTTCAATATTAGGTGTATAAACACCTTGTTTTGTGTCAAAACCGTCTACGCCAAGAAAAACCTTGTCAACATAGAAGTTGGCGAGATTCTTCTCTGCTAATGGCCCAACTAACGAAAGGGACGTTTTTCGTAAATAACCACCCAACAATATGACGTTTACGTTAGGATAGTTTTTTGAAATAAGCTGATTTACAATATTCAATGCATTAGAGATAACAGTAATTTCTTTCACTGGAGACAGATGCTTAACTATTTCGATAGTAGTTGTTCCGGAATCGATTATTACCGTATTGTTGTCGTCGATTAGATTTGCAGCACATTTCCCAATTTTGGCTTTTTCAAACGAGTGTAATTTGTCTTTGTCAGACAATCTATAATCAATATTTACTACTGTATCTATTCTTATTGCTCCGCCGCGGGCCCGAAGGAGCATTTTCTTTTTTTCTAACTGATCAAGGTCATTTCTTATTGTTACTTCACTTACATGAAAGATGGAGCTCAAATCAGGTATCATAACCTGCCCTTTTACATTCAACATGTCAAGTATAGTTTTGCGTCTTTCAACTGTCGTGCTATTGTGCTTTTCCATATCTATGTTTTTTTTAAGTATAACAAAATTAGTAAAATGTAAGATATTTTATCAATATTTTGCATTAAAAATTATATTTGTTTCAAAACCTTTAAAATATATATAAATAAACTTTCAAAAACATTTGTTTATATTTCAAAACCTAACTATGTTTGCAAGATAAAAAGACAAAATCTCTTAATTAGGATATTTATGGAAAGATATTTAGGATTAGACTTCAATCAATTAAAAAATCTCGGCGGAATACATACAGCAAAAGAAATTGCAGGACAGCCTTCTCTTTGGTTAAAGTTGATCGATTTGTTTGAAAAGAAAGAAGAAGAGATTGCTTCGTTTTTAAATACTTGCTTTCCTTTAATAAATAGGATTGTATTGACGGGCGCAGGAACCAGTGCTTACATTGGGTTATCTCTTCAGGCTACATTTCAAAAACAGTTTGGGATAGTGACTCAGGCTATACCAACAACCGATCTGGTTACTCATCCGGATGATTATTTTTCAGAAAAAGAACGAATATTACTTGTTTCATTTGCCCGTTCGGGTAATAGTCCTGAAAGTGTGGCGGCCGTTAAATTGGCCGACATGCTTTGCAATCAATGTTATCACTTAATTATTACTTGTGATGAAAATGGAGGACTGGCTAATTACCAGGCTAATTCAAAAAAAATGATATTATTACTTCCACCTGAATCGAATGATAAAAGTTTAGCGATGACTGGAAGTTATTCAGGAATGTTGTTGGCAGGTTTACTTGTTTCGCGGATCAGTGATTTGGCAAATGCTTTTAATCAAGTTAAAATAATCAGCACCTATGGCCAAAGTATTTTGTCTGAATACACTGATAAGTTGAAAGCAATCGGTGAGTTGGATTTTTCCCGAGCCATTTTTCTAGGCTCAGGGCCATTTTACGGAATCGCAACAGAAAGTCATTTGAAGCTTCAGGAACTTACTGATGGCGATATTATTTGCAAGAGTGAAACATATTTAGGTTTTCGCCACGGACCAAAAGCAGTGGTTGACAATACAACCCTGGTGGTTTATCTATTCTCTAATAATGTCTATGCCGGTCTTTATGAGAACGATCTTGTTTTGGCAATGGAAAAAGGACAAAGACCCCTTGCTGAGGTTGCTGTTTGCGAAACTGCACCTGAAAGTCTCACTTTTGATTTGTGCATTCAATTGTCAGATAAAGGCAAACGGGTTGATGAAGATATGCTTGCTGTCTGTTGCATTTTACCTGGACAAATATTAGGCTTTTTCAAGTCAATTAAAAATGGTCATAAGCCCGACAATCCATCGGAAAGTGGAGCCATATCGAGGGTAGTTGAAGGTGTTAAGATATATGATTATAATAAGCCCAACAGTCTATCAGGAAATAGGGCAGTATCAAAGGTATTTAAAGATGTTAAGATATATAAGTAGTTATGAACAAGCAACTCCGTTACAGGGCTCAGCAAGCTAATATGTCATTAGTAGAATATATACTTAAGCGTATTCATGAAATTGAAATAGAGTCAGGTGTAAAACGCACCATCTTTGCAGCATGTCCTAATTCGCTATCAGTTATTAAGGCTGCTCTTAAATCGGCTAAAAGGAATAACGCTCCAGTTAAATTTGCTGCTACTCTTAACCAGGTTGATATTGACCGGGGTTATACCGGGTTGAATCAGGAAGAATTTGTGAAAACAATCAAGGAAGAGGCTCGTTTAATTAATCTGCAAGTTCCAGTGATTGTTGCTATTGATCATGGTGGCCCTTGGCTTAAAGATATTCAGGCCCGAGAACAGTGGCCATACAAAAAAGCAATGAATTGGATAAAAACTTCGTTTGAAGCAGCAATTCTAGCTGGATATGATCTGATACATGTTGATCCCACAGTAGATATTTTCCTGCCAGCAGAAACTGCAATCAGCATCGAAACTGTGGCGTCTCGCACAGTAGAACTTATAGCGCATTGCGAAACTTTCAGAAAGAAAAATAATATTGCAAAAATAGCTTATGAAGTTGGCACAGAGGAGGTTCATGGAGAGTTAGCTGATCTTGGTGTTTTTCAACGTTTTTTAGAATTGCTAAAATCTGGCTTGGCAGAAAAAAAACTTCAACAAGTTTGGCCATGTTTCGTTGTAGGAAAGGTTGGGACTGATCTTCATACGACACTTTTTGATTCTGAAATGGCTCGTCAATTAACAGCTATCAGTTCAAATTACGGGAGTGTAATAAAAGGTCACTATTCTGATAATGTTTCAAATCCAGAAGATTATCCCTTATCAGGAATGGGAGCGGCAAATGTCGGTCCGGAATTTACTGAAAATGAATTTGAAGGACTGATGGAATTGGATATTTTGGAAAATCAACTCTATATCGAAGGCAAATTACCAAAAAGAATTGGCCTCAGGAAAATATTATGGGATGCAGTAATCGCATCAGGCCGCTGGAAGAAATGGTTGCAACCTGACGAAGATGCCACTGATTTCTATTCCATTAAACCTGATCGACAGGAATGGCTGATCAAGACAGGGTGCAGGTATATTTGGGAAAATCCGGAAGTTGTAGCTAAACGCGATAAACTATATTCTAATTTCAGAAACCACGGTATGGATACAGACTTTATTGTTGAATCTCACATCGAGCATTCGATGGACAAGTACTTTGCAAAATTCAACCTTACTGATTTAAATAACCTATTGTAACACAAGAAAATAATGGTTCCGAAAGCAAATCTACAAGATGTTATCGTTGTTGGGGAATTGAATGTCGATATCATTCTCAATAAAATTGAAAACTTTCCTGAGATAGGCAAAGAAATACTAGCAGACGAGATGATTGTTACCCTCGGAAGTTCATCTGCAATTTTTGCTAGTAATTTGAGCACTTTAGGAACCAAGGTCGGATTTATTGGAAAGATAGGTTGCGATAACTTTTCATATACAGTGATGGATTCGCTTAATTCGAAAGGCGTTGATTCTTCACAAATTATTAAATCCCCCAATGAAAATACTGGTGCAACAATTGTTCTTAATTATGGTCAGGATAGGGCGATGGTGACTTATCCGGGGGCAATGGCTGAGTTGATGGTTGAAGAAATTGATTTCGACTTTGTTGCTAAGTACAAACATTTACATCTTTCGTCACCCTTTCTTCAGCCTAAATTGAAGGTCGACATTGTTCGTTTATTCCGGAAAGCCAAAGAGTTGGGCTTGTCCACATCTCTCGATCCACAATGGGATCCAACAGAAAAGTGGGATATTCAACTCGATGAACTACTTCCATATGTTGATGTGTTCCTGCCTAATATCAAGGAAATAAAGGCTCTTACTAAAACCAATACACTTGAAGATGCACTTGCTCATATAAAACCTTTTGGGAAATGTACTGTGGTTAAAAATGGTAAGCATGGAGTTGTTTGCCAAATTGTAGATGAATTGATTATCCAGCCAGCTTTTTTGAATAATCAGGTAGTGGATTGTATTGGTGCCGGTGACACATTTAATTCGGGCTTCATTTCCAAATACATTCAAAAAGCCCCGATTTCTGAATGTCTTGAATTTGGAGCGCTTACCGGAGCCATTAATACGACCATGGCAGGCGGAACAGCCGCTTTCGACAGTATTGAAAAGGTTAAAAAAATAGCCCGAACCAAGTTTGGATTTGAGATTGATTAGAATGTTTATTTATTAATAGAACATATTATGCTCTTGCAGGAGAAACTAAAAGAATCGAAGGAAAACCACAGTGCAGTTCTGGCGGCTAATTTTTACAATCTGGAAACCCTAAAAGGGATACTCGAAGCTGCCCGGATCATGCAAATGCCTGTCATCTTGCAGTTATCCGAAAGTTCGATTCAATATATCGGTTTGGAAATAGCCACAAACATGGCCAAAACAGCATTGCTAAGTTATGGGGTCCAAGGTTGGTTGCATCTTGATCATGGCAGTTCGCTGGAACTTGTTGCAAGATGTCTTGATGCAGGGTTCGATTCTGTTATGATTGATGCCAGTGAAAAAAGCTTTACAGAAAACGTAAAAATATCTTTAAAGGCAGTAGCCCTTGCATCTGCTTACCACGCGAATGTCGAAGCTGAACTCGGATTCATCGCCAAATTGGGACAGGACAGTAAATCAAGTTTTACAAGCCCTGAAGATGCCAGACGCTTTGTTGAAGAAACAGGAGTCGATGCGTTGGCCGTTGCAATTGGTTCTGCCCATGGATTTTATAAACAAGCACCTAATCTCGAAATTAGGTTATTGGCACAAATTAATTCAGCAACATCTGCACCGCTGGTATTACACGGTAGCTCTGGAATACCCGATAAGATGCTTCAGGAAGCAGTGCGTAATGGGATAACAAAAGTGAATCTGGCTACAGAAACAAAGAACATCTTTATGCAGACGTTGAAGAAGATATTGCTTGAAACCGATGAAATTGATTTGCGAAAGGTGTTTCCTAAAGCGAATAATGCAGTTGTTCAGCTGATTGCAAATAAAATGCGGGTTATTAAGGAGAGTAATTAATATTGAAAGGTGTAATATAATGAAAACAAACACATGCTTTCATCTTTCGTTTTCTGAATATCATTGATAAAGGAAATGAAACATGATTTAGGAATATTTGTAATTTATTTATTTTGAATTTATTTATG
Organism: Prolixibacteraceae bacterium; assembly: GCA_036834745.1. Classification (GTDB taxonomy): domain Bacteria; phylum Bacteroidota; class Bacteroidia; order Bacteroidales; family Prolixibacteraceae; genus Aquipluma. Next base: position 8,751 of record DAITNH010000011.1, on the reverse strand, counting down.
TTTAGTTTGGTTTAGTTTAGTTAATTTTAGTGGATTTCAGTTTCGGTTCAGCGGTTGATTACTGCTGGACCGTTTCTTTTTTAATCTATTTATGAATTGGGCAAAACTAAAAATTATTCACTAATTGTGAAATTCATGTGTTTGATATACTGCAGAAAACTTAATCTATTAAATCGCTTTATACCAGTTTGGGTATCTACACAAACAAATTTGAATGCACTGACATAAAAAGTCAGTATTAGAATTTTGATACATCACTTCTCTACAGAACGCTCCATTTTCTCATTCTTTGGACAGTAAAAAAGTAGAGGTAACCGCCAGTAATATCCCTATTCCGACAAATAACGAAGGTATGGTTTGGTAAAGTATGAGCGAAATAATAATGGTAATAACCGGGGCTACAGCATTGGTTAGAGGGCTAACCACCATGGCTTTTCCATACCTGAAAGCATAGACGATAAACAATGCTCCTAATGAGTTTAACAGTTGAATAAAAAATGCAAGGTACATACCGTTGAACCCGGTATTGATTAGTTTTGAAAAATCAGTCATGAAAATGGGAATGGGTGCTAATAGCAATCCTATGATTGTCATGTAAATGAAAATACTCTCTGCTCTCATGCTTTCGTTAGCAAGTTTCATTACAAATGCCTGAACCCCCCATGCTACCATGATAATAATCGCATAAACAAGCCACATTAATCCTGATCCGGATGCACTGGGAGGAGAAAGAGAAAGCAGAGGCAGGGCAATAATTGCGAGTGAGATTCCCCACATGCCGCGTTTATCAACTTTTTCACCTAGAAACAGTAATGATAAAATGATAGTGATGATAGGACTGAGCGAGATAATCGGGAAAATAAGATGGGCGGGTCCTTCCATAAGCGCCCGAGTGAGCAGGGCCAATTGTCCGCCAGCACCAGTAAGTCCAATTATACTTCCAAGTACTATGGCTTTTGTATTGTATTCCATTTTCCAGTTCATGCGTTGAAATGCAACTATTGCAGGAATAAGCATACTAATCGCCCATGCTACGTAAATTAATGTGCCTGGAAATCCGAATTTTTCAGGTGTTGAACTAAATGCACCCCAAACACCCCAAAATACAGTGGTAAGGATAGCATACAAAAACCATGGATTTGTTTTTCTCATTTTTCTCGTCGTTTAGGTGAAAAAATCTAGGAATTGTGATTTTATCTTTCATTATTTATGTAATGCAAATATAAACAAACTTTCACAACCTTACTTAAAATTTGAATAAAAACCTTTAAAAGGTTTTGATTAGATAAATTATTATTTTATATTTGTAGAAAATAAGTATTTGAAAGGTGCATTCTTGCAATAAAATGAAAAATATAATAATTTCACTATGCAAACAGCAAAACGAATCATCCTTTTTTTCTCATTCTTCATTATCTACGAAACAGTAATCGGACAATTTAACAAGAGTGGAAATATATGTATAAAAGTTAATGACCTTATGCATACAAATATAAATACTGATTTGACTGTTGGTCAACTGATAACAGGATTTCAAAAATCTGAATTTATAATTTCAAACAGCGATACAATTAGCAATTTTAAACTGAAATCCTCCTCGGTTAAAAGTGTTACTGATTTCTCTGGTGAAGGGAAATCATATCAATACAAGGGAACCACAATCTATAAAGGATGCAAGATATTAAAGATTCTAACAATTAATATTTATTCCGAATTTCCTTATTGGGCCTTCTACAAAGTGCAATACATCAACACCGGAAATAAAAATTTAGTTGTAGATAAATGGGTAAACCAATCCTATAAGGTTGACAGCAAAAATGATTTACCTGATTTCTGGTCGTTTCAGGGTAGTTCTACTATAGAGCGCAAAAGTTGGATACTTCCAGTCAAGTCCGGTTTTTATCAGAAGAATTACCTTGGAATGAATAATTCCGATTACGGTGGTGGCATTCCAGTACTGGATATTTGGCGGAAGGATGCTGGGATTGCCATTGGCCATACAGATTTAAAACCTAAAAGAGTTTCATTACCAGTGTCCATGTCAAATAATGTTCTGGCCAATATAGGCATTGAATATGCCTTTGATACTCCACAAATTATACATCCTGGTGATACACTGCATACGCTCGAAACTTTTGTTGCAGTTCATTCATGCGATTACTTCAATACACTGAGGCAATACAGTAAATACATGCAAAAGAAAGGTATCATTATGCCAGATACTGAACCTCAAGCCTTAGAACCGGTATGGTGTGCCTGGGGATATGAACGTAAATTTACGATCGATGAAATTATCGGAACTTTACCGAAAGTGAAAGAGTTGGGATTTACATGGGTAACACTGGATGATGGCTTCCAACAGGCAGAAGGCGATTGGCATACCAATACAGATCGCTTTCCCAATGGGGATTCAGATATGAAAAAATTGGTAAATGCCATTCATGATTACGGATTTAAAGCTCAACTATGGTGGACGCCTTTGGCAGTTGATCCCGACTCAAAGTTATTGGCTCAACATCCTGATATCATACTAAAAAATGCTGATGGAAGTCCTCAAAAAATAAGTTGGTGGGATAGTTACTATATGTCACCTGCCTATCAACCTGTACTTGATCACACGAAGGAAACAGTGAAGCTCTTCATGAAGGATTGGGATTTTGACGGACTGAAGCTTGATGGCCAGCACCTCAATGCCTGCCCCCCCGACTATAATCCAATGCATAAGCTTGCAAATCCAAACGATGCACCAGAATGTGTCCCTGATTTTTTCAAACTGATTTACGAAACTTCAAGAAAGATAAAACCTGCGGCAGTCGTGATGTTATGCCCTTGTGGCGATGCCATGTCGTTCTATAACATGCCCTATACCAATCAGTTTGTAGCATCCGATCCGCTTAGTAGTACTCAGATAAGATCGAAAGGTAAAACCTATAAAGCGTTGGCTCCAAAAACCGCTTACTTTGGTGACCATGTTGAAATGAGTGACAATCAGGATGATTTTGCCAGCACAATAGGAATTGGTGGTGTTCCCGGAACTAAGTTTACCTGGCCCATGGATAATCCGAATGTGACCTCAGGTCGTTATGTGTTAACTGAAGAAAAAGAAATAGTATGGAAAAAATGGATTGAAATCTATAAAAACAAAATGCTCTCGAAGGGAGAATATTTAGGTGGCCTGTACGACATTGGTTATGATGTGCCTGAAACACATGTCATAAAAAAAGATGATGTTCTGTTTTATGCCTTTTATAGTGAAATGTTTAGTGGAGACCTGACATTTAGAGGATTGGAAAACAAAAAATATAAGGTCATTGATTATGTGAATAATATTGAATTGGGAGTTGTCTGTTCAACAGACAATAAACTAAAAACGAGCTTTAATAAGTATCTATTATTAATGTTGATTCCTCAATAAACCGAGTATAATAAATCTTGAACTAGTTACTAATTATTTAAAATTAAATCTATGTGTAAAAAGCAAGCTCATTATTTGTTCAGGTATTTTGCGATTGTTTTGTTGCTTCTTGTCACTACAGGTAGCATTATGGCGCAAAAAAAACTTGTAAAAGGGGTCGTATTTGACGAAAGTAAAATAGCTATCCCTGGTGTAACAGTTGTCCAAAAAGGAACTTCAGCCGGCACTATAACTGATGCAAAAGGACAGTTTTCAATTCAGGTTACCGGGAAAGACGCATCTCTGATTTTTTCTTTTGTTGGCTACGAATCGAAGACAGTTTCTGTTGGAGATAACACTACTTTTGAAATCAACCTTAAGGAGTCGAATGTCGAACTAACTGATGTAGTCGTAGTGGGTTATGGTACCCAGAAAAAAAGTACGCTCACAGGTGCCATAAGTTCTTTAAAAGGAAGAGACCTCACATTGCTCCCTGTCCAACAGGTGGATCAAGCATTACAGGGGCGTTCATCTGGTGTTATGGTTCTGAATGCATCTGGAGCTCCTGGTTCTGATGCTATAGTTCGTATTAGAGGTATGAACTCTGTAAATGGAGGAAATGCCGCTTTAATTGTTATTGACGGTTTGCAGGGAGGTACTTTAAATTCTATAAATCCAAATGATATTGAATCAATAGAAGTACTGAAAGATGCTTCAGCAACTGCAATTTATGGTTCAAGAGGTGCGAATGGGGTAATATTAATAACTACTAAAAAAGGGAAAAAGGGTAAACCAATGATTAACTATGAATTAGTTGTAGGTAATCAAACTCTTCGGCATAAAATAGATTTAATGAGCGCCGGCGATTATGCAAGAAGTGTAAATAAATACAGGGCGACACAAGATGGTGCTGGAACTCCACCTCCGGTATTTACCGATGCTCAAATTGCTGCATTTGATAAAAATGGCGGAACGGACTGGCAAAATGAAATATTCAGAAATGCACCCATACAAAATCATCAGTTAACGGTAAGTGGTGCAACTGATAATGTGGATTATTTGGTTTCCGGAGGATTTGTTGATCAGCAAGGTATTCTGATTAATTCTTTTTATAAGCGTTATTCGCTTAGGGCCAATTTAGGGGCAGAGATTTCTAAAAGCGTTCATTTTGATTTATACTATTTCGGCTCAATGCAAAATGGAAGCGTACAACCTGTTGGTTCTTATTCTACTAGTTATGGAGGAGGTTTTCTAAGTCAAGCTTTGAGTTCTGCGCTTTTTTTTAATCCAACAACACCTGTATATGATTCAAGTGGCAAATATAGCGCACCTATCGCTGGATACGGAGCGTCTGATTCATGGAATCCTCTTGCATCAGCAAAAGAACCACAAATTGCAAATAGTACAGTTCAAAATAATATAAACACAAATTTGGATTTTAAGATTATAAAAGGTCTTACATTAAGGATTACGGGTGGCGCTTTTATCAGTAACATAAAAAATAAAAGCTATTTTAATGGCAATACGATGGAAGGGCAAGCATCTGCTGCAGGAGTTGGTGTTGCAACTTATCAAAGCGTATTGTCATACAATTTACAAAATTCAAATATCTTAACTTACGATCACCTGTTTGGCAGTAAGCATCATTTGGTTGCTACGGTAGTTGCTGAGCAGCAATACGGAAGAAACGAAAGTTTAAATTTGGTTGCTAGTCGTTTTGCAGTTGACCTGACTGGCGCTAACGATCTTGGTGGTGCATCACAGCTCAATTCAAAAAGCAGTAATGCTACAGAAAGAGTTATCAATTCCTATTTGGGCCGCATAAACTATACTTATGCCGATAAGTATATGGCAACAATCAGTTATAGGGGTGATGGTTCATCTGTATTTGGTGCAAATAATAAATGGGGTTATTTCCCATCAATGTCAGTAGCCTGGCGTTTGTCTCAGGAATCTTTTATTAAAGAGTTAAATGTATTTTCCGATCTTAAGTTAAGGGCAAGTATAGGTGTTACTGGGAATCAGGGTATTGCCCCATATCAAACTTTGGCAAATATGGTCTCCGGTGCAAACTATCCTTACAACGGTCGTGCGAATGCCGACATAGGTTTTCAAATAGCAAACATTGCAAACCCAAACCTTAAGTGGGAAAGTACGAAACAAACTGATATTGGGTTGGATCTTGGAGTCTATAACGGTCGACTTACTTTATCGGCTGACTATTACAATAAAACAACATCTGATTTGTTGTTGAGTAAGGTTATTCCATTATACACTGGTTTTACCAGTATGTTATCAAATGTCGGATCCGTTGAAAATAAAGGGTTTGAATTGACATTGGGTGGTGATCCGTTCGTAGGTAAGTTTTCTTGGAATACTAATTTTGTTATTTCGTTTAATAAAAATAAAGTGTTGGATCTTGGTGATGTAACCGAATTAGATTTTGTTGGTTCTAACGGGGGGTATGATATTGGTAGTGGTTTTATGCAATTACGGGTCGGTCGTTCGTTTGGCGAAATGTATGGTTATGGATTTAAGGGTATATGGAAAACCAGTGAGGCAGCGCAGGCAGCCGCTTATGGACAGTTACCGGGAACAATTCATTGGAAAGATGCAAATAGCGACGGAAAAATAGATGCTAATGATATTATACCAATTGGTAATTCTCAACCAAAATTTATTTTTGGTTGGAATAACAGATTTGCTTATGGAAATTTTGACCTTTCCATATTCATTCAGGGAACACAAGGAAATCAAGTGTTTAATGAGGCAAGAATACGTACTGAAAGTCAATACATAGGAACAAGCAGCCGCTTGTTAGACAGTTGGACACCAACCCATGAAAATACGAATGTCCCGGGATATATAAATGGTTCAACCTGGAATAGTCACCCTGAATTGGTTAGTACAATTAGCCTTGGAGGTGATGCTCAGCGTTCTGAACGTTGGGTAGAAGATGCATCGTATGTCAGGGTAAAGAATATTACCTTAGGATATACACTTCCTTCCAATCTGTTAGAAAAATATGGGATATCAAGGGTAAAAGTTTATGGAAGTGCTACCAATATGTTCACAATTACTAAATATACAGGTTATGATCCGGAAGTGAGTTCTTTCAATGACAATGATGCGCAGATAGGTATAGATTTAGGTACTTATCCTACTGCTAAAACAATAACTTTCGGGATTAATTTAACATTTTAAATAAAATTCGTATGAAAAATAATATAAGAAATATTGTTGGTTATTTGCTAATTATACCGATAACATTCGTTTTATCGTGTAAGAAATTAGATGTACCACCCATTAGTTCTGTGACCAGTGCTAATTTTGGGAAATCAGCAACACAAATTGAAGCTGCTTACACGGCTTCGATGAATTTTCTTTGGGGCCGGTATTATGGTTATGCTGATGTAGTATTCTATGTATTCCAAAATGACGACCAGTGGCAAGGAGGAAACTTAGTGATTCCTGCAAATAATGGTGATTTGCTTTGGCAAATGCATTATCAGGCATTGACAAATATTAATAATGCGTTGTTGGCTATTAAACAAGGAAGGGTTCAGGGGGAAACACCCCAAACAATTGCCGCTTTAACAGGCGAAGGGAAATTATTACGTGCACATAATTATTTTAATTTAGTAAGGTTGTTTGGAGACGTTCCACTAATAACGGAAGATACACCTGATCCTGCCAATAATCTAATGGCACGTTCATCCGTTAAAGATGTATATACCTTAATTGTTAGCGATTTACAATATGCAGCTGACAATCTTCCTGAATCGTGGTCGAATGCACCCGGAAAACCATCCAGTGGTACAGCAAAAAGCTTACTGGCAAAAGCCTATCTTACAATGGCAACCTATCCTTTAAACGATCCAACTTATTATCAAAAAGCAGCCGAAGAGGCTAATTCTGTAATAAATTCCGGTATTTATGCATTAACTGATAGTTGTGTTAATGTATTTAAACCTGAAAATAAATATTCCCGCGAAATGATCTGGAGTTACAACTCTACTTATGACGACAGAACAAGTTCAGCGAGAAGTTGGGCCCCAAGCGAATGGTTAACTGGTGGTTGGGATGGTGCTCCTGTCGATACAGCATTTGAACACCATTGGCCTGTTCAGCCACGTAAAGATGCATATTTGCTTTTAGGTTTGAATGGTAAACCGTATACAACTGCCTTTGTTACCGGAACACCGTATGTTAAGAAGTTTTTCTATTACATTACAGAGTCTGATTTTAATAAGAATCAGTGTGCTACCAATCTCCCGATAATGAGGTATGCAGATGTATTATTGATTTATGCTGAAGCGGCAAATCAGGCAAGTGGAGGTCCAACCCAAGCTGCCTGTGATGCTATTAACTTAGTAATAAATAGGGCAAATGGCTATGTTCCTAATACAGGACATCCTTTGCTGACAACCAGCATGTCGAAGCAGAATTTTGACGATGCGGTAATTCAGGAAAGAAACTGGGAATTATGCTTTGAACAGCCAGACAGGTGGTTTGATATTTGCAGAAAGAGAATCCTTGATAAGGTATCTGCTCCTTATCCTCAGGATCTTGCAAATTATTCTCCAAATGATTACCTGTTTCCAATTCCTCAAGCAGATTTGAAAACAGATAAATTGCTGACCCAAAATCCTGGTTATCCAACTCCTTAATAGTTATAGTGTTGTTATCCATTGATTTGAGCATGTGTATCAAAAAGTCCGGTGTCTCTTTTGTGATAGATCCATATCGGTGAAATTATTTCAGAACTAAGATCAACCGGCTAATTCATAAGTAGAAACCGTTTTAATATTTTCTAAAATGGTTTCTACTTTATTCTAAAAAATAACGTTTGGAAATGAAACAAATAATATACAAAGTATTAATTGTCGCTTTCGGTATGATGTTTAATGTCTCCAATGCAAAGTCCGGAAGCCTTGGTCTCAGTGGCTTAAATATAAATGCAAAGACTTATTACGTTTCTACTACGGGAAATAATACAAATACTGGTACAATCGATAGCCCATTTAAAACGATCAATTACGCAGTTGCTAAATTAGTGGCTGGAGATATATTATATGTCAGGGGAGGTACGTATGTCGAGACGGTTAGCGTAAAAGTCTCGGGGACCTCTTCTGCACCCATTACGATTTCTGCTTATGCTGCCGAATCGCCGGTGATTGATGGACAAAAGACACTCCCAGCCTCTAGATATACCGCACTAGTTTCCTTGAGCGGAAACTATATTCATATCTCAGGATTTGAAGTAAAAAACACCATTTTAGGCAATGATGCCCGTGGTATTCAACTTGTCGGGCATCATAATACTGTAAGCAACTGCAATGTCCACCATATATACA
>DAITNH010000010.1:0-34194 GCA_036834745.1 Prolixibacteraceae bacterium | reverse complement strand
GATTGCCAGGGAAATGGCCGCGCTTACTTATTACAAATTGAGAGGCTGGATTTAATACATATTGCCATTATTACGTAGAAAAGAAAATGAGGCCCGAAGTCGGAACTTATCGTACCATCACCTCCAAACACATTCTGCTGTTGTGATACGGGCATTTCCAGAATCCTGCTTTGTCTCCATTGCGGTTGACTCTTCCATCATCCGAAATACTCCAAAACCACTCGCCCTTATCCGTGTCGATCAGGTTTTCCTGAATGTATTTCCAGCATTCGAGCGATTTCTCCAACCATTTATGATCGCCGGTTAATTCGAAAACATTCAGAAAACCTACCACACCTTCAGCATTTACCCACCAATGCCGGTCTGTATCCAAATGACCCTTATCCAATTCATATACAAGGCTTCCGTCGGGCTGCAATCCTTCGCAGGCAGCTTCCGCAATTTTGACACAGACTTTCTGTACTTCAGCCAACAATTCCTGATCGCCCAAAACCCTTGCAGCTTCATCAATCAGCCACGAAGCTTCAATGTCGTGTCCATAGGAAACGATGGTTGATTTTGTATTCCAGTTTTCATCGAAGAACAAGTCCAGATGGAAAGTCTTTTGATTGACGATCTTTTCGGTAAAAATAAGGATCAGGTTTCCCAATTGCTGGCCAAGCGTTGCATCTTTCCAGACCCGGTACAAATTGGTGTATGCTTCCAGAATATGCAAATGCGTGTTCATCGTCTTTTTCTCATTCTCATCTTTTTCGCTCAGCCGAAGGTCTTCCAGAAGTTGCCAATCCCGGCTGTAAGCTTCGAAATAACCATTCATTTCACAGTCAAAACTATGTTTTTCTATTAACCGAAATAATCCAACGGCAGACCTAAGACTCGATTCATCGCCAGTAGCAAGGTAATGCTCAGTAAACGCATAAATAAAAAAGGCTTGGGAATAGATTTGCTTTTTTGTATCAACAGGCTTTCCATCAAACGAGATTGTCCAGTAAGTTCCACCAAATTCAGGATCGAAAAAATGCTTCAGGATAAAATCCTTTGCGCGATTGGCCATTTCAAGGTAAAGTGGATTTTTTCCTGAAGGTAAGCCGAAGAAAACGACCACAGAATGCGGGCATTCAGGATTCCACCTTTGTCTGCTTCAGGAACAAGCTGGCCGTCTCCTTTTATTTGACCGTAAAAACCTCCGTTTCCATTGTCGGTCATTTTTTTTGACCAAAATGGAAGAATATTGTTAGTCAATTCTTCTTTAACTTGCTGTTTGAGTTCCAAAAGATTGTTTTTCATTTGTTTCTTTTCAGATCAAGCTGTTCAGAAATTTCCTTTACTTTTTTATCGGAAAGCGGATAGAACATCATGCCCAAAAATGCCAGTGCACAGCATACTGCAGGCATTAAACTAATCATGATATGTTCGCCAAAAAGGGTTTGTGAACTTTGAACTGCCGCCTCCGGAGCATATTTGAAAACGGCAAGAATCCATCCGCTAAGCGCCGAACCTAAAGCCCAACCTAATTTCTGTGACATGGATGAAGATGAGAAAATCAGTCCTGTCGCACGGCGTCCTGTTATTAATTCCTGATGGTCAACAATATCGGCAAACATCGACCACAACAATGGCAGCACATATCCGGCGAAAATGGAAATCATGAACTGGAAAATCAGGATCCAGGTAATATCGTTCGGTATGAAATAGAAACCGGTGCTTAAAATTCCGGCCATTAACATGGCAATCATATAGGTTCTTTTCTTACCGTATTTTCTGGAAATGGAAGGCGCTGCCATTACACCGATCAAGTTGGCCGCCTGACCAACAAGGAAATAAATAGTTGTCATATCCCAGCCGGTTCCTGCCATCCGATAGTTTACTTTCACGTAATCCCTGAAAAAGTAGATGGCAACACTGTCGCGGACAGCATTAAAAAGTAAAGCGGCCAGACCGGTTGCAACCAAAATCCACCAGGGAGCATTGTGTAGCAAATTTTTCAAATCCTGCTTGATAGAAACATTTTCCTCGCTCTCTATTTGAGTTACCCGTTCTTTTGTCCAACTGAAACTCAACAAAAACAAGATTACGCAGATCATTCCTATTGCGCCTACCCCCATTACCCATCCAACCGGAGAGGTGCTAATGGAGTTTTCTGCAGTTTGAGTAGCTTGAGCAAGGTCAACAGTGCCGAATGTTTTGGAGAAAAAGTCGATCAGCGGTTGCAACAACATGAAGGTTACAAAACTGCCAATGAAAGCAAATGACATGCGGTAAGAAGAAAGAGAATTTCGTTCGGTAGGATCAGAAGAAATGGCTCCAAGTAACGAAGCATACGGCACATTGATCATCGAATACACGATCATCATCAATGAGTAAGTAATGTATGCATAAACCAGCTTCCCTGTTTGACCGAAATCAGGAGCATAGAAGGTGATTGCACCCATCACGGCAAATGGAATTGCAAACCATAATAAGTAAGGGCGATATTTTCCATATCGGGTTTTGGTGCGGTCGGCGATGATTCCAACAAAAACATCGAAGAACGAATCCCACAAACGTGCAACCAAAAACATGGTTCCGGCTGCAGCTGCCGTGATTCCGAGAACGTCGGTATAAAAAAACAAGGAATACATTCCGAAAATCTTCCAGAACATCGAAGAAGCGGCATCGCCGAATCCGTAACCGATTTTCTCTTTCAGGCCAATTTTTTCAATAGTCATGGTATAAGTTTACTTTTAGTTTGTTTGTTTGTTTTAACTTTTCCAAAGTTTTATACTATTTATAAAACTCTGGAAAAGTTATTTGAATTTAAAATTCCGGAAAAGCTATGGATATAGCTACTTCTTTTTGAGAATTTCCAGGTTTTTTTCAATTTGTTTTTTCAGGGTTTCCACTGAAGCCGCAGAACGGTAACCATCAGCCGGAGAATTCAGGCAATAATCAACCAGTTTGTCGATGGTTGAAGTGGCCACGTGCATGCGGGTATCTGATGAAGCGTAATAAATAAATACTTTCCCGTTTTCATCGGCAATCCAACCGTTGGTAAACAATACGTTCGACACGTCGCCAATACGCTCTTCGCCAACCGGACCCATCAAATGCCCGGCAGGCTCGGCAATCAGTTTCGACGGATCCATCAAATCGGTCATGTACAAATATATCACATAACGCAAACCGGCCGCACAACCGCGCACACCGTGTGCCAAATGCAACCATCCTTTATCGGTTTTGATCGGGTGGGGCCCTTCGCCGTTTTTCACTTCCTTGATGGTATGATAGTAGCGGAAATTGATGATTTTTTCGTCTTTCACTTCAGCGTTGGTCATATCGTCGATCAGTGCCCATCCGATTCCGCCACCGCTTCCGGCATCAATAAATCCATCCTGAGGACGGGTATAAAGTGCATATTTGCCATCCACAAACTCATTGTGCAAAACCACGTTGCGTTGCTGGCTTTTGGTTTTCAAATCAGGAAGACGCTCCCAGGTAAGTAAATCTTTGGTGCGAACAATTCCTGCGGCGGCCACTGCCGACGATAAATCGCCCGGTGCAGCATTCGGATCTTTGCGCTCGGAGCAGAAGACACCGTAAATCCAGCCATCTTCGTGAGCCGTTAAACGCATATCATACACATTGGTGTCAGGAATTTCGGTTTCCGGAATAGTCACAGGAAAATCCCAAAAGTGGAAATTATCCACTCCGTTGGGGCTTTCAGCAATAGCGAAAAACGATTTGCGGTCAACACCTTCCACGCGAACGACGAGAATGTATTTTCCCTTCCATTTCATTGCTCCCGAATTCATGGTGGCATTCATGCCAATGCGCTCCATCAGGTACGGATTGGTTTTTTCATCCAGATCGTACCGCCAGATAACGGGAGTATGGGCGGCTGTTAAAACCGGATGTTTATAACGGTCGAAAATGCCGTTGCCATTTTTAACCTTCTTGTTTTTTGCCGACAACAATTTTTCGTGCCTGGCGAACAGTTTGTTCACTTTCTTCTTAAAACTTGATTTCATCCTGTATATTTTTATCTCGTTTTGCTTCTTTGCTAAGTGGTTTGTTCAAATGACCTGCAGAGTTACAAAATAAAACAAAAACAGGAGAAATCTTGAATACTTTTCGAATAAAAGCTGATACTATCCGGTCATCTTTGGGTAGGTAAATATCATCAGGTGTTGTCACATGCTTTACAGATAAGCTTCTTTAGAAGTTTACCGGAATTTTTGCCATTTAATAAAGTATTTATTTCACAACTACTTTGCCATTAAATATATTCCCATTTTCGGGAATTACATTTACAATGTAAACTCCTTTCCTGTTGACAGGAATTTCACCCATTGAATCATGAATGGTCCCATGGTAAACAACCTGCCCGATAATATTACTGACCATCACCTTGTTGCCCTTTTCACCCATGCCTTTGATGACAATGTTCATATTCCTGTCATACACTTTTATGGGCCAAAGATTGAGCGACGAAGCCCCTGTTTTAATGGCAAAAAGCAGGTTGAACTTCATTGTTTCTGCTTTATCAGCATTAAAATTGTATTTTTCATTTGTTAGTAGTTTAACTTTATCACCGGTTGAAAGGTTTTCCAGGTAGATGTTGTACCCTCCGTTGTTGCCTGAATGTTCTGTCAGGTTGATGGCATGTTTACCGGCCGATTGAACCATCACTTCAAGGGGAATCACGGTATGATCTGATACCTCGGAAATTGAGTTGATGGAGTAATTATTTCCGTAGTATACACTGTAAAGCTGTGGCGTCAAAGAGTTTGCTTTTAGTTTGAGGGCATCCAGGTGTCTGTCAAAATGATCCGTGGCCTCAGCATTCATTCGGATGACCGATTCGTCTTTTCTGCCTTCAGGATCAGTTACAGCCAACCTGATGATTGACTGTAAAATTGTCTCGTCCAATACTAATGCAGTTGTTGTCTTTGCCTTGTTGGAAAAGGTTACAGAACCATTGGGAGCATTTGCCCTGACCATAAAACCTTGCATGGGTTTTAAGTATTGTGTCTGGGTGGAGGGATTTCCGATGCCACCTACCCATGATGAATAACTACCTACCAACGGATTCCATACATATAGTGCATCTTCAATGTTTTGCATACTATCCTTTACAATCTGCCAGTCCACCAGACATGGGTATGGATTGCCAAAAAGGTTCCAGCCATTAGCAGTACCACTGTAATTTGTTGAAATCTGCAATTCACCTGTGAAAAGTTCCCCTTGGATACTTATCGGCAGGTTGCTCATATCCCTGTTGTATTTTGCACGGTAGCCGATACCTGCCGACAATGAATATCCGGTCACCAGATGATCCCAGCTATCAATATCTGCTTCAACACCTGTAAACTTGCTTTCTTTAAGAGAAGTAAGGTCGAAAGAACCAAAATTTTCAGAAACATCTCGTTGGCCCGTTACCGGCAATGTATATTGATACCATTGATCATGTAAGAAGTATTGTTCGATGGTAGACCCGACCCCAGGGGTATTGTTCACCAGGTTGCCTGATCCTTCGGGACCCGATCTGATGATCAGCCCTTTCGTGTTATTTTCGTTTATGATTGTGCTGTTTACAATGAGTGTGCCACCTGGATGAATGTCAAGGATGCCACCTGCCCGTATGATCAGGTTTTTACAGGTCGCAGGACTGTTTATTACAGGATCATTGGCTGCATCGGTGATTACGGCATTGTTGCTGTTATCAGGAACAGTACTCAAACTCCAGTTAGAACCGGTATTCCAGTTCGTACCGGTAGTTCCTGTCCAATGATTATCCGGAAAAGGATTCACTGCACCGGGAAGTTTCATCCATTCATAGGCTCCCATATCGATGATTGAATTTTGTATCCTTGCTTCCCCCCGGATGTCTGTTGCTAAATTATTGGCGCTATTGAGTCCGGCGTCTATGCATAATAATCCACCACCCGCATGGGTATTTAGCCCAAGATTCAGGTCAATATCGACAAACGGCATTTCAGTTAAGGTGACGTTTCCTGTTCCATTAAATCCATATTTGAATGCACAATGAGTAATATTCACATTCGAACCTGGATTAATCTGTGATTGTCCTTTGTTATAACTTTCTGAATTACTTGTATTCCAGAATATACAATTAGTAAACAACCCATTTCCTTCAGCATAAGCACCCCCAGCTACTTGTGCATTATTCATACTAAAGGTACAGTTTATGAATGTACCACCACTGGCATAAACTCCGCCACCTTGATCATGTGCTATATTTTTGCTAAAAACACAGTTCGTAAATGTACTTTGTCCGGAGACATTTGCACCGCCTCCATACATTGAATGATTACCACTAAAAGAGCAGTTTGTAATATTTAAAATTCCTCCATTATTCAATACACCATACAGACCTCCACCCCAAGGCCAATATAAATCTGAAAGCAACTTCTCTGGAGCATAACCATCGACAATGTTTAATCCTGTTAAATTATATATTTTTCCTGAAACCCCAAAAATGTGAAACACTCGGGTTGAATTATTGCCACTGATTGTTATGTTTTTACCTGTTCCATCTATTGTAATGGATTTTGATCCTAAAACTATTGTTTCAGATAAGGTAATGGTCATATCCGAAGCGAATGTTACCATTTTATCCTCACAAATGTTTTCTACAACCCATTTGAGTGACCCGACTCCGTCGGGGGCATTATTTGTAACCTTTAAATCGTTTTTGCAGATGGTAGTTATTGATTCATATGCACCTATGTCTATTGTACCTGTTTTCCTGGGGTTTCCTGCCAAATCAGATGCAGAATTGTTTGCATTATTATTTCCGGTATTCATGCACAGAAATCCATTGTCCGAAAGAACGTTGAGCGATAAATTGGTACCACTGACAAAAGGGCTGGATGTAAGGGATACAATTCCTATTCCTGCACCTTCTCCTGTATATCCTCCTTTGATGGCACAATAATTAACACGCATGCCGGTACCTTCTGTTGATATTTCTGAACCGCTGTTAGTCCAAAAGAGGCAGTTAATCAATGTTCCGCCTCTGAAGCAATACACTGCACCGCTATTTCCGTCAGAAGTAACATGATTACCGGTAAAAGTACAATTTGTAAAGGTACCCCCACTCCCGGCATAAGCTCCACCTCCCTGACCGGCAGTATTTCCAATAAAGATGCAGTTGGTCACATTCAAGGCTCCACCCTTTTCCATATTTCCCAACAATCCTCCACCTGTACCCGTAGTCCTGGCATTGGCTATGGTTAACCCTTTTAATTCGCAAGTCTTTCCCGGAACACCGGTAATGTTAAACACCCTGCAGACATTATTGCCGCTTATGGTCACATTATTACCTGTTCCATCAATAGTGAGAGATTTGGATCCCAAAGCTATTTCTGTGGCAAGAACAATGTTCAAACCGGGAGTAAAAGTGATGGAGGCCCCTTCACAACTGTATTGTATTACCCAGCGTAGTGAACCGATACCATCGTTTGCATTGGTCTTGACCATGAGGCCATTCACACAAAGTGCTTCATAAGCACCTATGTCGATGGTTCCGATTTTTCTTTCATTGCCTGCTATATCCAAACTTGTCGTATTGGCATCGTCATTTCCTGCATTAAAGCATGAATATCCACTTTCTGTACTTGTGTCGAGTGATAAATCTGTTTCGCTCTTAAAGGGGCTTTGACTTTTCGACAAGATTACCATGCCTGCTCCGGCACCTGTTCCGGTGTATCCTCCCTTAACCGCACAATAAGTAATGCTTGGACCTGATCCTTCAACGTAAATTTCTTTGTTGCCAAGGTTATAAAACAGGCAGTTGGTGAAGATGCTTCCACCTGAAGCATATACTCCGCTTCCTTGGTTGACTGCATAATTCGCACTAAATGTACAATTTGTAAAATTACCCCCTTTTGTTTTCACCGCACCCCCATTGGCTGTTGCCTGATTGTGGTTGAAAACGCAGTTGGTTACATTTAAATGTCCGTTTGACAGATCAGCAGTTAGGCCACTCCCATCAGAAGTAAAACCATTTGAAATTGTTAAGCCTTCAATGGTGTATGCTTTACCATTTACCCCTTGAATGTTAAACACACGGCAACCGTCATTGCCACTGATCGTGATGTTTTTTCCTGTGCCGTTAATATGGACAGATTTGGGTCCAATAGTGATTTCTTTTGCCAGCATAATTTTCAATCCCGGCGCAAAAGTGATAGTGCCACCATCACAAATATTGTCTATTGCCACTTGCAGATTTGTACCTCCCTCATAAGAGTTGCTTGTAATCATTATATTGCTCAGACAAGTATAGGAAGATTCATAGGCTCCCATATCGATTGTTCCGATTTTTCTTGGATTGCCCGCTACATCTTTGGTACTTGAGTTTGCTGCGTTATTTCCGGAGTTTATACACAAATCACCTCCACCGCCGGTTGTGTTAAGTGATAAATCTGTTTCACTTATAAAGGGACTTTCTAACAGGTTGATATTTCCAGTTCCTGTGTGACCCCCTTTTACAGCACAATAAGTAAAACCACCGGCCCCAGTAATGAAAGGGTTGTAAGAATTAAAACTGTTTTTATTCCAGAATATGCAGTTAATGAAATTACTTGACGACCCGGCAACAGCCTCACTGCCAGAACCAGCATAATTATCACTAAAAGTACAGTTAGTGATAATACAAGACTGTTGGGCAAAAGCCCCTCCACCTTCGCGAGAAGCTGTATTCCCTAGGAAAAAGCAGTTTGTAACATATAACTGACCCGGAGATACACAAGCTAAGATGCCACCACCATAATCGCTGGATCCATCCGCTATTGTTAAGCTTACCAGTTTGGATGGTGTCGAAATATTGAATACTCTGCATACTTTATTGCCACTGATGGTGATTTTTTTGCCGGTCCCATCAATCGTGAGGGATTTTGAATTAATCACTAATTCGGATGACAAGGTGATTTTCATATCTGTGGCAAAGGTGATAATTCCCCCTTCACAAATGTTATCTATTGTCCAGCGCAGTGATCCGGCTCCTTCATTTGCTGAGGATACAACAGTGTAAGCATTACCAAAACAAGGGCTTTCATAAGCTCCTAAGTCTATTGTTCCTTTTTTCCTTGCATTACCTGCTACATCAAAACTTGTCTGATTGGCATCATTATTTCCGCTTCCAATACACAAAACTCCTCCATCGAATATAGCGTTGAGGGTCAAGTCCGTCTCACTTTTAAACGGGATTGATTTTAGCAAAACCATGCCGGTGCCAGCGCCTTGTCCTGTATATCCACCTTTTACAGCACAATATGTAAAATTCATTCCTGTTTTTTCTACGGATATTTCCGAACTGGTACTATTCCAAAAAACACAGTTTGTAAAGGAGCCACCCAAAAAGGCTCTCGCCCCACCACCCAAACTGGCAGAATTACCGCTGAAAGTGCAGTTCGTAAAATTACCGCCATATTTAGTACTCACTCCTCCGCCCTCGGATGCGGACGTATTTTTACGAAAGGTGCAGTTTGTAAAA
The DNA here is from genome assembly GCA_036834745.1 of Prolixibacteraceae bacterium. Classification (GTDB taxonomy): domain Bacteria; phylum Bacteroidota; class Bacteroidia; order Bacteroidales; family Prolixibacteraceae; genus Aquipluma. The sequence goes on along the minus strand of DAITNH010000010.1, from coordinate 24,698 downwards.
TCGCCGCGCTCCCAAGTTACCGCTCCTCCACCATTGGATGTTGCAGTATTACTGCTAAAGTCGCAGTTGATGAATGAACCGCCAGAATCGGCTGTGGCCCCACCGCCATAATCCGCTTGATTCCCGGTAAAGGAACAGTTGTTCAAGATTCCACCCTCGCTGCAGAAAACACCTCCACCTGACCATACTGCTGAATTGCCACTAAAAGAACAGTTGGTAAATGTGCATCCTTTGTCGGCATAAGCCCCCGCTCCTCTATAGGCACTACTCCCACTGAAAACACAGTTTGTAACATTCAGGATTCCTCCGTTGTCCGTATTTCCCAATAATCCGCCCCCATTGTCGAAAGTGTTGGCATTTGTTATTGTTAACTTTGTTAAATTATAGATCTTTCCGGTAACTCCGGTAATATGGAGCACCCTGCAAACATGATTGCCGCTGATCGTAATATTTTTGCCCGTGCCATCCATATTCAGGGATTTCAAACCTATAACCAGTTCTGTTGACAAGTTGATGGTCATATCAGTGGCAAATGTGATGCTTCCCCCATCGCAGATGTTATCCATAGCCCATCGCAATGTACCTGTTCCGTTGTCTGCATTGTTGTTGACTGTACAATTTTGACTACAATAGTCTGACTCATAAGCACCCAAATCGATGGTAAATATTTTTCTTGCATGCCCTGCAATATCATACGCTGTCGTGTTTGAAGCATCATTGCCCCTGTTTAGGCATGGGGAACCGGAGGAAAGCAGATAGTTATCCGCAAAAAGGGGATCATTGTCAATACAATTAGTAGTGGTAAAATTTCCCGCATTATAAACAGAATTCGCATAACAGGAATAATTCAATGAAATAGTACTGCCACCATATAAATATATTTCGTTGGAGGTTCCGCTTTTCTCATTTCCCCAGAAGATACAGTTATTGAAAGTGCCAGAACCGCCATCATATGCAAACAGACCTCCTCCGCTATTGGATACACTATTGTTTGCGATAGTAACATTCGTAAATACAGCATTACCGGAGTAACGGAAGTAAATCCCCCCACCATAAACGGAGGTATTTTTTGTAATCAAACAGTTTGTAATTGAGGGCGATGAATTCACTATATACATGCCTCCTCCATCCCAGGCACAACTGTTATTCGAAATCTGGCAGTTTTCAATGCTAATATTACTTGATGATAAATAGATACCTCCTCCGGTAGCTTTAGCATCTGCATTATTTGCGGAATTTTCAATTATTTTGCAATTCTTTATTTTAAAAACATTGTTGTCTGTGTATATCCCCCCGCCTGAATGTTGATGTCCGTTGCCATTTGCACAACCTCCCCTTATGGTAAAGCCATCTAAAACCGCAGTAGTATCCAATCCTAATCCTGAAGGATGGAAAATCACATGATAGGAGTTATCATCAGTATAATTTTTAATACCTACTTCTCCACTTAGGATGGTTGGATTGTTTGCATAATTCCGGGCTGCAGAAAGCGTTTCACTACCTGTAAAGCCACCATATATCCTGACTCCCTTTTTCAACTGGAATGATGCCGTACGATCATATCCATCTCCTGGTTTATAAGTGCCTGAGGCAACCCAGATCTGATCTCCACTCAAAGCTGCAGTGATAGCCAATTCCAGGGATGTGTAGGCATTTGCCCAGCTGGCGCCGTTCTTGTTACCTGTTGCCGCTTGATTTACATATACAATGGATGCATTGCTCTGATAACTTACAACCAGTACGAGAAGTAAAACAGATAAATGGGAATGAAGAGATTTCATAATTTTTGGTTAGTTGGTTTTTATACTTTGGGGAAGTATAAAGGTGAGATATTATTTTGAATAAAAATTAGACTTTTTTGAATATTAATTACAATTACTAAAAAAAAGAAATATTAATGGGTTATTTACCAGAGGTTTCGTGATTCTTTACTGTGCAGGTGATTATTTTAAGCAAGAGATTTCCCGGCAAAGAACCTATTTCTCACGAAGGCTAGACAGCTGTGCTTCGTTTGTGAAAAAGTTCTATTTGATTGGTGAGAAAGCGGGCATCAACTGGTGAGAAGCTGCGATACATTTTCAATACGAATATCTTTGACATTGTGGAGAAGAAAAAAGAAAACCCGAAACCAGGTGGTTTCTGGTAGATTACATAAGAGTCGCTCAGCAAAAAAATGCAGCCATAAACAAATAACTGGAAAATGGAAAAACAATTGAATGCATGGGGTTTAGCCCAGTATGGGCAAAATATTGGTAGCCCGTGGCAAGTGAAGCACGTACATCGCCCCGGGTTGTGGCGAATGGATGAAACCCGTCCGCGACAGAATGTTGTTCAAGGTATAAACCTCCTTTCGGACGCCTGCCGGCCGCAGGCAGGGAATGGGGCAAGTCTCAAACAAGCAGTTACATAAAAGGTAAGGCCTGCTATTTTTCAGTGTCACCCATGTGCAGCAATTCAATCTTCCATGAATTGTCAGCTTGTTTTTTCCATATCATGGTATAATTCCCCTGCGATGTTCCAACGATTGAATCGTTTCTTTTGACGTCCAGTGACCAGTATCCTGTCTGGAAAGCCATTTCGGATGATGCCCCGGAAGCAAGTTTAGTTGTTTTGAAGTTGGTCATCCGGGGCAATTGACGACTAACCCAGTTTTTAACAATCGAATCTTTCCCTGTCACCTTCCAGGCACCGGAAAGAACAACTGCATGGTCAGTAAACATGTTGGCAACTGCATTTTCATCACCGGCATTCCAGCCATTATTCCAGTTTGAATTTAACGAGTCTACTGAAACAAGCTTTGCGTTTGCTTCAGAAGTTACCGGCTTGTTGTTTGAACATGAAGAAATTAACAGTCCAATACTTAAGGCAATCACAATTCCACTCAATTGTTTTAATTTCATAAGATTGAATTTAGGTTAAAAAATACGCATAAACAGATATAAAGACATTAAAGTATAAATATAATTATTATTTATACTATTCATCTACACTTCAGAATTATTTTAAGATAAACGGGAAGATTTAAACAGTTTCATAAGGATAGTGAAAGTCCAAAGCAAAAAAAGTGTCCGTTACGGAACACTTTTTCTTTTGAGCGGGAGACGAGATTCAAACTCGCGACCCTTAGCTTGGAAGGCTAATGCTCTATCGACTGAGCTACTCCCGCATGAGGAAGATTAGAATTTCGAATCTTGAATGTTAGAGTTATTCTAATATTCGCCATTTTGACATTCCAATATTCCGGTTGTGGGGAGAGCAGGATTCGAACCTACGAAGGCGTACGCCAGCAGAGTTACAGTCTGCCCCAGTTGGCCACTTTGGTATCTCCCCAATCAAAATTTTCAGAACTTTTCATTAAATGAGCCGAATCACAGATTCGAACTGTGGACCCCGAGATTACAAATCACGTGCTCTGGCCAACTGAGCTAATTCGGCAAAAAAAAGTGGGTAAGCTACCTGCATCGCACCGCTCAACTGTTTACCCTTGCTGCCTTCCGACCCTGGGGGAATTCAACAGGAGCTAGTCGTACAGGACTTACCCAGCGACAAAAGTAGAAAAATTTGACATACCCGCAAATGAAATCATAGCCCCCCTGTAATTTTTTTGAACTCGGACAAACTAACCATTTAGCGATCAATCAACTATTGCCTGAAAAAAAGATAAACTTTATTTTTTGGCCCATAAAATGAGCGCTCATAACCGTGCTGTCAATAAAATCAGATATATTTGTTTAATAACTAATCAAAAAACACTATGGAACAAAAATCAACTTTTTGGAAATCAGCAATGGTTTACGGACTTTATGTCGGTATCTTTTTAACGCTTTATTCTGTTGTTATGTATGTTTTAGGACAATCGCAAAATAAGAGTTTAGTGTTTGTCCCATTTATTCTGTATGCTGTGTGTATTGTTTTGGCTCAGTATTATTACCGAAACAACGAACTGGATGGAACGATAACTTACGGACAGGCAGTAGGTATTGGTGTTGCTGTAATGTTTTTTAGCGGAATTATTGCCACATTGTATAGCCTGATAATTTTCAAGATTGATCCAAGCCTGCTTGACCAGATCAAAATTGCCCAGGAAGAGGCATACCTGAAAAATGGAATGAGCGAAGAAATGATCGAACAAACGATGGAGATGTCTGCAAAAATGATGACTCCGGGTTGGATGGCAATCATGGGATTATTGAGTTCTGTATTAATTGGAACAATCATATCTTTGGTCAGTGCAATTTTCATTAAAAAGCAACCCAACGAAGATGCTTTTGAAGATGCAATGGACGAACTAAAAACTGAAGAATAAAACCAATGGATATTTCCGTAGTTGTACCTCTTTTTAATGAAGTTGATTCACTTCCCGAATTAACCGAATGGATTGATAAGGTAATGAATACCAATCTATTCACTTACGAAGTCATATTAATTGACGATGGAAGCACCGATGGTTCATGGGAACTCATCGAGCAAATCAGCCGTCAAAATCCTTGCATTAAAGGAATAAAATTCAGGCGCAACTACGGAAAATCAGCTGGTTTATATTGTGGTTTTGCTCAGGCTGAAGGCGATGTGGTAATTACCATGGATGCCGATTTGCAGGACAGTCCGGAGGAAATACCGGATTTGTACCGCATGATTACAGAAGAAAAATATGACCTTGTTTCAGGTTGGAAGAAAAAACGCTACGATCCGGTGCTTTCGAAAAACATTCCGAGTAAATTTTATAACTGGACAGCCCGCCGAATGACCGGAATTAAAATTCACGATTTTAACTGCGGATTAAAAGCCTACAGGAAACAAGTTGTTAAAAGCATTGAAGTATATGGCGACATGCACCGTTACATACCCGTTTTGGCCAAATGGGCAGGGTTTAAGCGAATTGGCGAAAAAGTAGTTCAGCACCAGGAACGCAAATTCGGAACTACTAAATTCGGAATGGAGCGTTTCATTCGCGGGCCACTCGATTTACTATCCGTAATTTTCATCTCGAAGTTTAGCAAACGTCCAATGCACTTTTTTGGTGTATTTGGCACACTTACTTTTATGGTGGGATTTGCCGCTGCAGTTTGGGTAGGCGCCCAAAAACTTTATCTTACCCTCAACAACCAACTGGCCCCCCGTATCACCGAAAGTCCCTATTTTTTCCTGTCACTAGCTGCCATGATTATCGGGACACAATTGTTTTTGGCCGGATTTCTTGCCGAACTGAATTCCCGTAATTCCTCCGAACGAAACTCGTACCTGATTGACAAGAAGACGGCATAAGGCTGGCAATTTGTGATTGGTGATTGATGATTCCCAAACAAAAAAGGGGAAAAGACGTTATTTAAGCAAATGTTTATCATCTATGAACGACCATACCTCAAAAATATATCGTGATCTTACTTCAGGAGAAGAAATTGTAAATAGCATTACCCACGGAATCGGGGCTTTGCTTAGTGTTGTTGCTTTGGTAGTGCTTATTGTGGTTGCCGGTAACCACGGCGATGCATTGCATCTGGTAAGTTTCTCCATTTACGGAAGTACACTCATTTTGCTATATTTGTCATCGACCTTATACCACAGTTTTTCAAGTCCGCGCATTAAAAATCTGTTTGCCCGTTTCGACCATGTTTCAATTTTTCTGCTCATTGCCGGAACTTACACGCCTATTTTACTTACAAGTATTCGCGGAGTCTGGGGCTGGACATTGTTTGGCATTATTTGGGGGCTCGCGCTTGTCGGGGCGGTAATCCGCTCGATTTATCTGCACCGGTTCAGAAAATTGATGGTTGCAGTTTATCTGCTGATGGGCTGGATGTTCGTTATTGCCGGCAATCAGGTTTATTTGAGTTTGCCATCAATTAGTCTTACATTCCTCATTTTGGGGGGAATAGCATATTCAGTTGGTGTCATTTTTTATATGTGGAGAAAACTACCATACAGTCACGGAATCTGGCATTTATTTGTTCTGGCCGGAAGTGTGTTGCATTTCTTTGCCATTTATTTCAGTGTAAACTTAAACTGAAATTCTCCTGATAAAATCGTTGTTGTTTTTTATTACTGACACGTTTAATGGTAGCTTTGGCGTATGAATGGCAATTTGACGACCCGCAATCAGGATCTTGTTTTTAGTGAAAGTCAACGACAAATTGGCAAGGTACTGTTCAAGTTTTGGCTTTTCGATTGCATTAATGAAAGTTGTACACACAAAATTGAATTCAGTACTTCTCAAAAGATTGGCCAGATCGCCGAATGGCAAGCTTTGCCCCAGGTAAATGCACCTGAAACCGTTTTCTGCAGCCAGAAAATTAAAATACAACAATCCAAGTTCGTGCAATTCTTCTTCTTTCAGAAAAAACAACATCTTTTTTTCTGAAAGATGATTATCGAATTTTGCTGCTTCAACAATCAGGTGGTTTCGGATCAGGTTGGAAACGAAATGTTCGTGTGCAACAAAAATAGAACCTGCCTGCCACAACAAACCAATTCTTTCGAAAAAGGGGAAGATCACATGTAGAATGGTTTTTGAAAAACCGTTTTCCTGAATTATTTTCTTCAGAAGTTGCTCAAATCCAAAAGTATCGAGATTGACGGTGTGAAATAAAAGCTGATCAATATTCTTCTCAGGATCTTGTAGATTTTTGTTTTGCCGAAGTACTTCTGACTGAAGTTTTGCATCATCAAAAGAAGCAACATTCGAAATTTTATATCCGTTTTTGATCAGCATGGCAACATTCAGTATTCTTCTGACATCATCGTCGGTATAAAACCTGATGTTGGTATCAGACCGGTTCGGATCGAGAAGTTGATACCGTTTTTCCCAAATGCGTATGGTGTGGGCTTTAATTCCCGACAAATATTCAAGGTCTTTGATAGAATAGTGAGTCATTCTTTGTGATATTTTTTAACGCTTCAAACAAGCAAAATTTGATTTTGTTTTAAGTTTCAATAAAATAAATAAACAAAACAATTTCGACCGGGATTCGTTTCACTGTATCTGATTGAAAATTGACATTTTGGAACTTGGAACCTGAAATGCTATCTTCGTGCATCTCTTTAATTAAATCGGACTAACAGTAATCAAGAATTTGGACAATACCCAACACATAGAGTCGCTCTGTAAAAAAATAAGCCAGAATTCGGATCAGCAGGCATTTAAGGAATTGTACCTTGCTTATTTCGACCGGCTATATAAATTTGCTTTTTCCATCCTTCACTCTGCAGAATTTGCAGAAGAAGCTGTGAACGATGTGTTTCTTAATATCTGGCAAAAAAGATCAACACTGAAAAGCATCACCAACCTGTCCAGTTACCTTTTCATTTCAACAAAAAACACTTCATTTAATTATCTCAGCAAATTCAGGAAAGAAAGAAATACTTCGCTCGACGATGTTTTGGTAAGGTTTGAGGTTGACGAACTGACTCCTGAAACTGCCTTTTTTACTGCCGAAGTGCGCAACGAAATTGAACAGGCCATTAACCAGCTTTCGCCAAAAACAAAACTTGTTTTCCAGATGGCCAAAGTGGAAGGGATGAAATACAAGGAAATTGCCGATATTTTGAATATTTCCGTCAACACCATTGACAATCATATTGCCACTGCGGTGAAAAAACTTGGTCATATTTTAAAAGACCTCACAGCAGAAGATAAAAATCTCATTCTATTTCAGTTGTTTACAAAACTCAGAAAAATTAATTTAAAATAATCTGCTATTCAACTGGTAGATTTTTCGCAAACGCAGGTCTTTAACTATGAATTTCAGAATACAATGGAAACCATTTGGAGCATAATAGGGAGAAAATTAGGGGGTGAAGTTTCCGTTGAGGAGGAAATTGCGCTGAATGAATGGCTGAATACATCGACCACAAACAAGCAAGTATATTTTCAATTAAAAGAACTCTGGGACCACAAACAAGATCAAACAAACAATTCGCAAGGAATTGCGGCGTACGACAAGTTGATTAACCGAATTAAGTTCGCGGAAGTAACACAAACGCAATCCAGGGTTCGACAAATTTCCTTCCGGGTTAATCAATTTGTTAAGTATGCCGCAATTATCTTTTTCATCCTTTCGTTCGGCTATCTGGCCTCTTATTACATCTCAAACGAGAGCTCCACAAAAGAATTTTGTACCATTTCAGTACCGAAAGGAAATAAATCGGAAGTTATATTGCCCGATGGAAGCCGTATCTGGCTGAACAACAACAGCAAGCTGACCTATCCCAAAAGATTCAACAGCAAGTTGCGCAAAGTAGAATTGACGGGTGAAGCATATTTCGAAATTAAACCGAATGCAAAAGTGCCTTTCGTTGTCCAGACTTCCGATGTAAGCATCAAGGTTTTGGGAACAAAATTCAATGTAAGCGCTTATCCCAACGATAAAGTTATAGAAACCACGCTTATCTCCGGAAAAGTAACTGTCCGGTCAAACGAAAATCCTGAAATAGAAAATGCCCTTGTGCCGGGTGAAAGTTTGTCTTTTGATAAAGTGAACAACCAGACTACGAAAAAACAGGTCGATACAAAATTCTACACCTATTGGATGAAAGGCGAATTTGTTTTCAGGGACGAGAAATTTGAAACGCTTGCCAAAAGGATTGAACGCATCTACAATGTTGAAATAACTTTTCAGGATGCATCGCTGAAAGAAAAAACCTACACTGGTGATTTTAAGGTTGACGATAATATTTATACCATTCTTGAAGTCATCAAACGATCAACTTCTGAGCCAATCGAATACATCACCGACCGGAACAAAATTATCATCAGAAAAAAGTAGAGAAAATAGTAAAAAAAAAAGTACATATTTACAGGAGAATTATCTGGGTGGAAACTTCCTGTATTTATGAGAGTAAGGCTTCTTTTGTCCATTTTTTTAATCTTTCTTTCTGTGAATTTATTTTCGCAGGAAAAAACTATATCCCTGAATTTCAGAGATACACCGATTGAACGCATCATTGCTGAAATTGAACGGCAAAGCGGATTTCGCTTTTTTTACGAACAATCCAGCATTAACCTGACTCCCAAAACATCCATTAAAATAAAGAATGCTCCCATCCGCAAAGTACTTGGACAATTGTTTGCCAACTCGTCGTATTCCTACCAAATAATCGATCGTCACATCATTTTGTCTCAGGAAAAAGTAATTGTTCCTGAGAATTTGAAGGGCAATTTGTCTCGCACCGTTAAAGGATTTGTGACCATCAATGAAAATGAAAATATTCCGGGAGTAACCGTAATCATTAAAAATACTTACACCGGAACAATAACCGACCGCAAAGGATATTACCAGATAGAACTTCCTTTAAATGCAGACACTTTGGCATTTTCATTTGTGGGCATGAAAAAAAAGGAGGTAATTGTAGGGCAACAAACACAGGTAAATGTAAACCTCACCCCTGAAATTTTGAATGTTGACGAAGTGATCGTTATTGGTTATGGCGATCAGCGCAAATCTGACCTGACCGGAGCGATTACTTCAATAGAGGTGGACGGGGTGCGAAGAATGTCCGTTTCGGGCATCGACCAGGCCTTGCAGGGAAAAGCAGCAGGAGTGCTGATTACCTCCACATCGGGATCACCAGGCGGGGGAACTTCCATCCGGATTCGCGGAATTGGTACAGTGAACAACAACAATCCGCTTTTTGTGATCGATGGAATCCCGACAGACGACATTCGTTTTCTGAATGTGGGTGACATTGACAATATTGAAATTCTGAAAGATGCCTCAGCAACTGCTATTTACGGAAACCGCGGCGCAAACGGCGTAATACTGATCAATACAAAAAAAGGGAAACCCGGCAGCCCGGTTATAACAGCCGATTCATACATTGGTGTCAACGAGGTTTGGAAAAATCCTGAAATGGGCGACAGCAAACAATTTGCAACCATCCACAATCTGGCAGTAACAAATGGTATCAAAAGTGAAGGTGCCAATGCATACAAATACATTGAAGATTTTAAAGACCCCAACGTATTTACTGGTGGCACCAACTGGTGGAAACTCATTACCCACAAGGCATTTGTACAGAACCACCATTTTTCCATTTCCGGAGGATCTGAGGTAAACCGCTATTTGATGAGCATTTCAGCATTGAATCAGGATGGGACCATCAAAGGATCTGAATTCGACCGGATTACATTCAGGGTTAACAACGAATATCAGCTTTCGCCCAAATTTAAAGTTGCTTTCAATACAAACATCAGTCAGGCGCGAAGACTCACCATACAGGAAGACGATCTCGACGGGGGAATTGTATTTACGTCCATTGTGCTCGACCCGATTACCTCTGGCGGCGAAAGGCCGGTGAATGATCCGATCCGTGTCAAATATGGCGAATTCTCCAGATGGTACGAATCAATTTACAGTAATAAATTTAATCCGGTAGCGCAGATCGGACGTTCGATGAACAAATGGACACAGCTTCGCTTCTTCGGAAACATTTCATTTCAGTACGAATTGTCCAAAAACCTTTCGTATCGCTCCACTTACGGAATGGACAACCGTCGTTCCGACTTCGATAATTTCATACCAAGTTACTGGATGGACTCCGACTCGAAAAACGATGTTAATCAGGTTCTCAAAGAATCAGGCAAAAACTTCGACTGGGTGTTTGAAAATATGTTGACCTACAAACGCACGTTCAATAACAACCATGACTTTACCGCTTTACTTGGGATGACTGCCGAGGCCGGAAACTTCGATATTCTTCAGGCTTCAAAACGGAATGCACCCGGTAATGATGACTATCTAAGGTATTTGAGTGCTGCAACCACCGATCCGAATGTTCAGGGCGACATCTCCGATTATGCCCTGATTTCATACCTTGGGCGTATCAATTATGCTTTCCAGTCAAAATATTTGTTCACTGCTTCGGCCAGGGCCGATGGTTCTTCAAAATTTGCGGGTGGCGAAAAATGGGGCTACTTTCCTTCGCTGTCAGTGGGCTGGCGCATTTCGAGCGAGAATTTCTTTACTGAAAGTAGTCTTTCAAGAAATGTGGATGATTTTAAAATACGGTTGGGCTGGGGACAGGTAGGTAACCAGAATATATCAGACAATGCCTTCAGGACATTGATTGCAGGAGGAAATTCCAGAAGATATTTGTTTGGTCATTCGCTTGTGCAGGGTTACGCCCCCATCAATATCGGAAATCCGGGTTTAACATGGGAAACTACTGAATCGACCAATCTTGGCTTCGATTTTACTTTTTATAAGAACAAACTCTCCGGAAGCATAGATTTATACAACAAAAAAACAAAGAACATGCTTTTACGGCTGCCGGTTCCTTTATCGACCGGTTTGCCGGGTTCGCCCTGGACCAATGCCGGCGATGTTGAAAACAAAGGGATTGAGCTAAATGCCACCTACCACAATAAGTGGGAGGAGCTAAACTACAGTGTAAACATGAATGTTTCTACTTACCACAACCGGATTATTTCATTGGGCGGTGGTGAGCCAATCATGGGCGGTGAACAACGGCTTGGCTATACCACTAAAACAATGGTTGGGCATCCGATTGGCGAATTCTTCGGCTACCTGGTCGAAGGTGTTTTTCAGAATCAAAAGGAAATTAATGCAGCCAATGCCCTTTCTTCCGAAGGAGAATACTATCAGGATATTTTGACCAGGCCGGGAGATTTCAAATTTAAAGATTTAAATGGCGATGGCAAAGTGACCGGCGAAGACCGTGGTTTTATCGGCTCCCCGCATCCTGATTTTACTTATGGCTTAACCTTTACTGCCGATTACCACCAGTTCGATATCAGCATTTTTCTTCAGGGAGTTCAAGGCAATGATATTTTCAATGTTTTCAAATACTATACCCATCAGAACACCGGGTATTTTAATGCTCCGGCCGATATGTTGCAGAAAGCATGGCATGGCGAAGGAACCTCCAACTCACAATTTATGATCTCGGCAAGTACTGCCAATAATAACCTTCGTGCATCGTCATGGTACATCGAGGACGGATCATTCCTGAGGATTAAAAATTTGCAGATTGGGTATAATATCGGAAAGAGGTTGTGTCAGAAATTGTCCATTTCCTCCTGCCGTATTTATGTCGGGGCCCAAAATCTATACACCCTCACGAGATACAGTGGGCTTGATCCGGAACTCGCCGATTTGAGCGGCAGCCCTTTGAATTCAGGAATCGACTTTGCAAAATATCCGCAGGCAAGAACCATTCTGACCGGATTAAGTGTAAAGTTCTAAAAACAAAAAAAATGGACAGACGAATTTATATACTTCTATTGCTTTTCCTGATGCTGGGTATTGCCTGCAGCGAAAGCTTTATTGACAAGCCTCAACTCGCTACGCAAACAACTGACAATTTCTATAAAACCGATGATGATGCCATTAAAGCAGTTACTGCCGTTTATAATTATTTTCAGCAATACGATTTCGAAGTCAGTAAATTTGAGTTTGGAGACATTGCTTCCGACGATGCCGAAAAAGGAGGAGAATCAGACAATGACCGTCCGTTTGTAAAAGACCTGGAATATTTCAGGAGCCGTTCCGATAATTTCTCGTGCCGATCCATGTGGAGTGTTTGTTTTACAGCCATTTACCATGCCAACAATACAGAAACACAAATAGCAAAAATAAATATGGATCAGCAGCTCAAAGACCGGCTGATTGCCGAAGTTCGGTTCATAAGGGCACATTTTTATTTTTACCTGATCAATATTTTCGGTGAAGTTCCATTGGTAACCAAAACCCTTTCACCCAACGAATACCATCTGCCCAAAGCATCAAAAACCGCCATCTGGAATCAGATTGAAGATGATTTGATTTTTGCGAAAGAACATCTCCCTTTAAAATCAGGCTATGCGAAAGATGACCTGGGACGAATAACAAAAGGGACAGCACAAACTTTTTTGGCAAATGCATACCTTTTTCAGAAGAAATGGGCACTTGCCAAAAAGGAAGCCAAAGAGGTAATCCTTTCAGGAGAATACAATCTTGAACCTGATTTTCAGAACTTGTTCCAGATTCAAAAATCCGACTTTGGTATGGAATCGGTTTTCGAGGTTCCCCATATTTCGACCAACACCGGATGGGGCGACGAAAATGAGGGAACAGTGGTCCCGGTATTTTGCCGTAGCCGCAATGCCGGAGGTTGGGGTTTTAACTGCCCGACCCTTGATTTACTTAATGAGTTCGAACCGGGCGATCCCCGTTTGGTGCATACCATACTGTTCGACGGCGATGATTTTGAAGGCGAGGTTCAATTCAATCAGTATAGTCCTTCGCACTTGCATTCCAGAAAAGTTTTTTTAGCCCCCTCAGAGCGGGTCGGTTTCGATGCTTCGGATGCCCCGTTTAACATGAAAATAATCCGTTATGCTGAAGTGCTGCTCATACATGCCGAAGCCGCCTGCGAAAATGGCGATCTGGAAGAAGCGCGTTTGTCGCTCAATCTGGTCCGCAACAGGGCACGACAAAGCAGTGCGGTTGATGATAAAATAACCTTCAAGAATGTCAACAAATACCTGGTCACAAAAAACCAGTACGAGCAATACGATTTCGTGAAATACAATTATTGGGAAGCAAATAACGACCTTGCCAATCTGCTTCCTGATGTGACCACCAACGATCAGCAAATACTACGAAATGCAATCAGGCACGAACGACGCGTTGAACTGGCCATGGAAAACAAACGGTTTTACGATATCATCAGATGGGGAGAACCTGAAACCCATTTTCACCGTTTTGCAGCCAGATGGGAAACCGGTAAAGGCGGACAATTCAGGAAAAACATCAACGAAGTATTTCCGATTCCGCAGGATGAACTGGATTTGAACCCACGAATGACACAAAATCCGGGATATTGATCTGACTAAAACAGATAGTTTAGTCCCATGTAAAATCCGGATTTTCCGTCTTGCTTGTCGGCAGCCATACCGTAATCCATTGCAATCACGAAGTTTTCGTTCATGGCGATGATCAAACCGGCACCGTATGAGTAGTGCATTTTTTCGGCTGCCCGTTTTATATAATCACCCGGCAATCCGAAAGTTGGATTTGGATTGACCGGAATTTTTTTCGTAACCCGTCCAAAGTCAGTAAATCCATTCAAGCCAATGTAAAAGTTATTTTTAATGAAATTGAACCTGACAACTTTCCAGCGTGCTTCCACATTTCCATAGAAAATGCCATCACCTATAACGCGATTTCGAAGAATTCCCCTTATTGTGGAAGCTCCGCCAAGCCCTTCAGAAGTAGCCCCGGTGAGCAACGAAGTAATTACCTGTGATTGATAATAAAATGGAACAGTACCTCCCAATGTAGTTTGGTAAGCCAACCGGTAAACCAGTGATAAGTTATCCGGAACCAATGTAAAATATTGCCGGTGGGTTAGGCTTAACTTGGAAAACGAACTTTCTGCACCTAAAATTTTTGGTGATGCTTCGATAACAGCTTCTGTCCAGACTCCTTTCATCGGATTTGGCTGATTGTCGCGGGTATCAAAAACGATCCCGCCTTTAAATGTGGGTACAAATCCGCCATCAACTTCATCTCCTGAAATAATTCCCCAATCCTGGTATTTTTCGTACAAACCGGGTTCCTTGGCAATTGTTGGCAGTTTTTCTTCATCGTCTTTACCCTTGTTCAGTTTGTCAATATTCACAGAACCGACCTTAAAATTCTGAAAATTCCAGCCCGTAATCCAGCGAAAATTCTCTCCTGAAAGTTTACCCTGAATATCAGCTTTAAAGCGGAATAATTTCCGGTCGTATTTGTAAAACATCCTTGATTTATAATCTTCAGAAGTATCGTCAGCCCAATCAGCCTTGTAAACGGCTTCGTAACCGTTGAATCCGTAGAAATCGTAGGCCATGTCGGAAAGGTAACTCAAATCGAAAGTAGTCTGCAAACCCTTGATGAGTTGGTCCGAGTCGTAATAAATCCGGTTTATTCCGCTTCCCTTGGTGAAACGCGATACTTCGAAATATAGTTTATGATTGTACTTCGGATACCGGCTGCCATCGCCATAATTGTAAATATCAACCAGAGCGCCGTACTGAAATCCCAAATCTGTGTCGAAAGTAACTGCGGGCAACGCCCCGAAATTCCAGTTTTTCTTGATCAGTTCATCTTTTTTTTCAGTTTGGGAGAATAGCCCCAGCGAAAGGCAAACACACATTACGGAAAGGAGATTTTTTTTCATAGGTTAAGAGTTTGATTAAAACGAAGATATGAAAAAAGATGAATTAGTATTCATTTATTTTTATTCAATATAATATTTTCTCTGCAATTAATCTTCTTTTTAAGTTATATTTCATAATTTTGAACGATACGAAAAGGTCGCTTCGATTGCTGAATATCATTGAGAAAAAGCATTTAAATGCAATCATTTTCAAAATATTACGTTTAAAATAAATTTCATGTATATTAAACCAATACTCATCCTCGCTTTTCTTTCGCTTGTGCTTTTTGCCAAAGCACAAGACCGTATCATTACCACCCAAAACGATACGATTAACTGCAAAATCAGTAAAGTAACTTCATCAAACATCTTTTTCACACTTAAAACCGGGAGTGTTCTCACAAAGGGAAAAGTTGACCGGAGCAGTGTTTTAAGCTATTATTCCGGAAATAGTGAAGTCGGTGAATATACCGGTTTTACGGCACCAGCTCCAAGTCGATGGCGGTTGGGTTTGTCCGGTGGATTAAATTACCTGACCGCAAGTTCATCTGAAGCAGAAACCGCATTAGTTCAGCAAGGTGTTACAAAGCAGGATGCCGAATCGTATTACAACGATTTAAAACTTGGGCTGAGTGGAGGAGCCGATTTGCATTACATGGTTACTAAAATGTATGGGGCTGGATTGATCTATAAATTTTATTCCTCAAATAGTATGATCGAAACCTTTTTTGATCCGCAGGATGGCGTGAACCTTATTTTTGGG
The DNA here is from genome assembly GCA_036834745.1 of Prolixibacteraceae bacterium. Taxonomy (GTDB): domain Bacteria; phylum Bacteroidota; class Bacteroidia; order Bacteroidales; family Prolixibacteraceae; genus Aquipluma. The sequence continues at coordinate 8,797 of DAITNH010000010.1, read as the reverse complement.
CAGATGAACGAGAAGATATATGTACATTATGCAGGTGTGTCGTTTTATTCCGAGCAGTTCATGAGAGCAAATCCAAGGTGGAAATTTAGTTCTTACTATTCGATGGGAATGGCATTTTACCGAAATGAGGCCATTGTTGTAAACACACCGTTTCTTTTAACCGGAAAAGCTTTCGCAACCAATCTGGATCTTGGCCTGGAATATTTTGTTTTCCCAAGAATTTCAGCAGGAATCAATATATCCTACTTTTTATCTTCACTGAAAAAAGTTACACTTAACGACGGAAATTCAACGACTGTTCAGGAACTGGAAAAGGAAAACTATGAGAATATTTCGAGGCTTGACCTATCAGTTGGAATCCGTTTTTACAGATAATACCATGACAATGAAAAACTACTTTTATTTCAGCATCATTGCTCTTTTGCTTGCTTTTGCCGGATGCAGCGATGATTTTCTGACTTCAAGAAACAACTCGGTTTACCAACTCGATACGATTTATATTTCGCCGGTAAGCCAGAATTACGCCGGTCCATTATCGCTGCCTGTTGATGTAACTGAGCCATATACAATTGTTATGCAGCCAAGTTGCATGACTTTTTCTTCGCAAAAAGGAAAGTTTACCAATGGAATTACCAACCTCGAGTTCTCAACTGATATGAGCGATTATTCAGGAAGGACTGGTTTTATAGGTCAACACCTGGTTTTGTACGTCGAAAATGTTGGTGCATTGGATTTTATAGTTTACATCGGTTCACCTGCTAATCCCGGCGGAACAACCGAAGATGGACCGGTTTTCGAAATAACAAAGGCTACCATTGATTTAAAAACCGATGAATCTCAGACTTTTACCATCAGCAATTCAGGAATAGGAAACCTTACTTATCAGTTTAAAGATATCCCGGCATGGTTGGCAGTTTCTGATATTCAGGGAGTATTGTCTCAGGGCCAGTCAAGAGACATTACTTTGATTGTGAACCGAAATAATCTGGAAGAGAAGGAATACACTGCGATTGTTCAGATTCAGACCAATTCACCTTTGGGAAGTTTTGGATTGCTGGTAAAAATGCAGGTTTCAAACCTCACCAATTCCGACAACACAAAAACTATTCAGGGACAGGTTACCGATTCAGAATACAATAAAATTACCAACCAGCTTCTGGTAACCACGCAAATCCCTAATCAGTTGATTATTTTTAGCACCACTGACAATACTCAAACCATTATTCCCCTTGATAAATCGCCCAATTGCATCAGTATTTCCGAAGACGGTAAAACGGCAGTAATCGGATATAACCTTGCTGCGGTAAGCAAGGTCGATCTGCAAACCAAAACGCTGACCAAAACGATCGATACCGATTGTATCCCTTTCGACATTGTGCTTGGTGACAATAACTGGTGCTACCTGATGCCCGAAACCGGCAATACCGAATATCTCCGGAGTTTAAATCTGGAGACCTCGCAACTGGCAAAGTCAACAAAATACGGGCAGATTTATGCAAAAATGATTATCCGGAAAGTTCCCGGAAAGCCATATTTATTAGGTTCAAACACCCAGGTTTCTTCCAATGGCTTGATCATGGCCGACATCAGCAAGGGGATTGCCAGAGATACGATGCCCTATTGGTTTATCGACACCAACAATTTCTGGTTATCACCAAAAGGTGACCGGATTTATACCGGGGTGAAAAACATCCACCGGACCCCGGTATTCTCAACCACTGAAACCTATTTTTATAATCTTGATATCATTGGAACTCTAAAGCCACAAAAAGACAACATTGTTTGGATTGACCATTGCGAAGCTACCAATAGCATTTTTATTGCTGAATCTTCCAGATATTACGAGTCGGTTCCATATTCAATCATTGAGCAGGTTGATGCCGGAAACTATAACTTTAAAAAGGGGTTTGAGCCCGCAAAATATGTAACGACCATTAACGGCACCAAAAGTGCGTACAAAACCATTGTGAAATTTGTGTTTGCCAATAGCAGCGGCAGTCAGATTTATGTCGTAAAAAATGTTCTGGAAGAATACAAAACCCAGGCCTGGTCGATGGAAGTGATTCCTTTGAATTAGAAACAGTTCTTCAATATTTTTTAGTATTTTCGGCGCCGGCAGTTTCAAAAATCATTGAAATCGATTTGTGAAAGAATTTGTGCTTTTGACTCAGCCACCTCGAACCTTCTAAACCAATTGAATTGAAACATTTCTGCTTTTCCATAGCAGTTGTCCTGATGCTAACTTCAGGGAATCAACTGATTGCCCAAACTTCAGCCAAGGCTGTCAGGGTAACTACTCCTCCAACCATCGACGGACACATCAATGAAGCGGTTTGGGAACAGGCCACCAAAATCGACCAGTTTGTTCAGCGCGAACCCAATCCCGGTCAGCCTGTATCCGAGCGAACCGTTGTTTCTGTCTGTTACGATGATCATTTCCTGTACTTTGCAGTGAAATGTTACGACGATCCCGATAAAATTACCGCAAAGGAAATGGCCCGTGATGTGAGCCTGGGAAACGATGACCGGGTACAGATTATTCTGGATACTTACCTTGATCACCGCAACGGTTACTGGTTTCAGATTGGGCCACGCGGTTCGATTGGCGATGCGCTGATCAGCGAAAACGGTGCTTCGATGAACAAGGAATGGGACGCTTTGTGGACAGGAAAATCAAGCATCAACGACGAAGGATGGGAATCAGAACTGGCCATTCCGTTTAAAACCATTGGCTTCGATCCCGACAAAACTGTTTGGGGAATGAAGCTGATCCGCAACATCAAACGAAAGCTCGAAGCATCCTACTGGCCGGTTGCCAACCTCAATACGCACCGTTTTCAGATTTCAGATTCAGGAACACTGGAAGGGCTCGAAGGAATTACCCAGGGAATCGGGCTCGACATTTCGCCTTATGCGATTGGCGGAATGAACACTAAAAATGGAGAAACCAACAAATACATGGCCGATGCCGGGCTGGATATGTTTTACCAGATTACACCCAGACTGAAAGCCTCCCTTTCGATTAATACCGATTTTGCTGAAACTGAAGTAGATGACCGGCAAATCAACCTCACACGTTTCAACCTGCACTTTCCTGAAAAACGCGACTTCTTTTTGGACGGATCGAACTATTTCAAATTCGGAATCGAGGGCGACGACAACAATCCTTACCGTAATTCGATTGTGCCGTTTTTCTCCAGAAGGCTGGGACTCGACAACTCCGGAAACATGCTTCCGGTGCGGTATGCAGCCAAAATAACCGGTTCGCAAAACAACTGGAACATCGGGATGATGCACATCAGCGATGAGCGCGATTACGGCAATTCGCAACTTTCAGTCGGACGGATCAGCCGCAACATCGGCGCCCAATCGTCAGTTGGCGTGATCGGAACATGGGGGAACGCACTTTCGACCGATAAAAACATGGTTGGCGGATTCGATTTGAAACTGGCGACTTCCAAATTTCAGAAAAATAAAAACATCGCATTCACGCTGTTCGGGATGATTTCGGATACACCCCTCAAAAACGAAGAAAATAATACTTCATGGGGAGCCGACATTGCTTTTCCGAACGATTTTTTATACTTCGGACTGGGCCATTATGAAGTGGGTGAAAACTTTGTGGCAGGCATCGGTTTTGTTCCGCGCACTGGTGTAAAAGCCTCTTACGGAAATATTTCCATCGGTCCGCGGCCAAAAATTAAAGGAATACTTCAGGTAAAAAGCGGTGGCGGATTTAACTACCTGACCAATTTCGACCAGGTGATGGTTACCCGCGTGCTGAATATCCAGCCTTTGGGAATCCGGTTTAAATCGGGCGAAGAATTTACTTATTCGTTGAACCAGCAATACGAGCTTTTAACCAAAGATTTTAACATTTACCCCGGATTTGTGATCCCACAAAATGCCTATACTTTCTGGTATCAAAACGTTCAGTTAATTTCCGCCGGAAGCCGCAATCTGGCAGGTTCGGCAAGTTTCGGCTCGGGCGATTTTTACAATGGCCGGAAACAGGACATGAAACTGACAGTGAATTACAAAGTGGCTGTTCCGTTGTTCATCGGCGCCAACTATTCCGTCAACCATGTTACTTTGCCTGAAGGTGATTTTACCGCGAAAATCTACCAGTTGAATATGAATATTCTGTTTAGCCCGACAGTAACGCTTTACAACTATTTTCAGTACGACAATGCCAGCGAAAAGATGGGTTGGCAGTCGCGTTTTCAATGGATTCTGAAGCCCGGAAATGAAGTGATTCTGGCCTGGACATCAGGCTGGTCGCAACCGGCAGAACGTTTCATTATGAATGAAAGCGCTTTAAGGCTGAAGCTGAAATACAATATCAGGTTTTAGAAAAGAGTACGTAGAAGTTCATCGCTGATCTCCTGCATAGCCACCAGCGAAAGTTCAGCAAAATCCTGAATCGGGATACCGATCATTTCGCATTCCATAATCGTCTCGCGGTTTACAGAAGCTGCAAAAGCTTTTTCCTTCATTCGTTTGGTGATCGATTTGGTTTTTACCGAAGCCAGTTTTTTATCAGGATAAACCAGCGCGGTGGCCATTATTAATCCGGTGATGGTTTCGCCGGCTGCCAGAGCATGTTGAAAAACGGTGGTTCTGGCTTTCCCTGTTGCCATTTCGTTGTGCATCACAATGGCATCAATTGCTTCCGCAGAAAGCATTCCATCGAGCATTCCCGCGGCAAACGGACCATGTCGCAATGAATCTCCATTCGTAATTTCCACATCAATATCGTGCAACAAACCTGCCATCCCCCACTCTTCCGGGTCCTTGTTTAATTTTAGCGCGATTGCCCGCAAAACGGCCTCGCTGGCCAGGCAATGTTTGATCATGTTTGCATTCTGAATGTGCAGATTCAAAAATTCAATGGCATTTTCACGTGAAATCATGTCAGTAGTTCTATTTTTGTTGCTGCAAATTAGCAAAAAACAAAACAAAAACGATGGCTTTCGAAATTGAACGTAAATTTCTGGTTGATACCAATAAATGGACTCCAACCGATGCTGGCACCAGGCTCATTCAGGCTTATTTGGGACTCGATCCGTTGCCTGTCGTGCGCATCAGGATAAAAGGAGAAAAGGCATTTTTAACCATTAAAGGTCCTTCAAGAACCATTTCACGACCTGAATTTGAATATGAAGTTCCGGTTGAAGATGCAAAGGAATTGTTGAAACTGGCTATTTCGGAACCTGTGGAAAAAACCAGGTACAAAGTTCAGCACGAAGGATTTGTTTGGGAAGTCGATATTTTTTCAGGAAAGAACAAAGGATTGGTCATGGCTGAAATTGAATTAGAATCTGAAAATCAGCATTTTTCGCGGCCTGATTGGCTTTTGAGGGAAGTTTCGGGCGACGAAAGGTTTTACAATTCATACCTTTCCGAACATCCGTTTCAGGAATGGAGCGATGGCATGGCCTGATTTTTGAAAGGCCGGACACAACATGATTTAAGAAATATCGTTTACCGAATAGCCAATAAACCGATTATTTATGCATTTGAAAAATCTTATTGCAGGATTATTCATCCTGATCAGCCTTTCCACTTTTGCTGAAACCAATTTCCTCACACGAAATAATGAAAATACCCAACTCCGCGTTGACTCCGTTCAATTGGGTATCGATTACCTGAAAAAGTATATTCAGCCAAACGAAATGTGGCATTCTGAAAATCCTGAAATAATGCGCCTTGTAAAGGGATTGGTTCATTTTGCAGAGAACGAACGCATCGACAGTATTCTGGTCAGGCTTGACCGGTTTCAGAATCAAAAAGATGCCAGGTATATTGACCGTTTGCCCAAATATGTAAGCGATTCGCTGCAAGTGCCCGGATACCTGCCGTATTCAAACATTCTGGAAAAGATGAAACGGCTCGACCGTGAGATTTGGAATGGAGTGGACATGAGTACAATTCCTTTGCCTGAAAATTTAAGCCAAACAGTTAAAAAAGGCCAGGCAATTGCACCCGGCGATGAAAAAGCCATTCTGTCGCGTACAGGAATTGTATTGCCCGATAGTTTGAAGAATATACATGCAATCCCGGATTCGCTGATACACTCTGCCAACGATTTTAACCGGATAAGAAACCGCGACCAGGCACGCAGCCGTTTGCTTGAAGAAGTGCGGGTGAATTACAACAATAATTTGCAGAAGGCCAATCTTGATTCAGCAATTATTGCATACAGAAAATATGCGGTACGTGTATTTTCCGACTCGCTGCAAAGCAATCTTCGCGATTCGCTTCAGTTGATAAATCAACAAATTCTGGTTAATTACAACGATTCAATTGTCCGGTCGGTAAACGATTCCATTAATCTGTTTGTCCAAACTTTGCAGCAATACGCTCAAAACGATTCGGTTAGCATTTGGATACAGAGTTTATCGGGAAAACCTGCGCAAGTTTGGCTGCGGAACAACAAACGATCGGCTAACCGTATTTACATTAAAAATCAGCAAAACGATTCACTCGCCATCAGGCTTATGAACCTCGACAAACATTCGCTTGGGATTGCCATTGACGATGATGTAACATTCAACAGGATAGCTCAGAAACAACACCGTGATTTTGTGTTCGATAAATTTGCTCCGGAGCAAAAATTAACCAAAATCAATAAAAGATACCAGATTTTGACCCCCTGGGATATGGGAGGACATGGCACCTTCGGGTTTACACAAACTTATCTGAACAATTGGAAAGCCGGGGGTAGAAGTGCCTTTTCTTTCTTAAGTGTACTGAAGGGATATGCCAACTATTCAAACCCTAAACTTAAATGGGAAAATACTGCAGAATTGAGGAACGGCTGGATCAGGCAAGGCGGTGACCTAAACCAGACACAAAAAAATGATGATAAACTGGAACTGATTACGAGACTAGGAGTCAGCGCATTTAAGAAATGGTATTACAGCAGTGAAATCGACTTTATCACACAATTCTTTAACGGATACAAATATCCTGACAAAACTGTACCTATTTCAAGTTACATGTCGCCCGCTAAAACTTTATTCAAGTTAGGTCTCGACTATAAACCGAACAAGAATTTCTCATTGTTCCTTTCACCAATTACCGCGAAATATGTTTTTGTCCGTGATACGGCACTTATTGACCAGACCAAATATGGCGTTCCTGAAGACAAACGAAGCTTTTGGGAACCTGGTTTTAACGCCGATCTACGGTACAAATTGGATATTACACCACGCATCAGTTATGAAACCAAATACAAAATGTTCTTCAATTATCAGCAACCATTTAAAAAGGTGGACATTAACTGGGAAAACACCATCGTTGCCCAACTTACCGACCGGATAAACATGACATTTATGCTGTATATGCTTTATGACGACAACGTGACTTTCGATACAGGGAAAATTGACTCCGATGGGAAGGCCATCTTCGAACCCAAATGGCAAACCAGAGAACTGATGACCATTGGTTTCTCGTACAAAATAAACAAGCGTATTTATAAGCAAAAGAGGCTGAATTAAAAGACCGTGGAAAGTAGTCTGTGTTCAGTTGTAGTTTTCATTGGTCAATGGCAGTAATTCATGCCGGAATTAACTTATATTTGGCCAACATTCAAAATAAACCAGGGAACAAAAAACTTACAAACAGAATCAATGAAAACATACAAGAAATACTTCAAGATAACAGCGCAACCTGCTGATGTTTACAATGCACTGACCAACAAAAACATGCTTGAAATATGGACTGGTGAAGATGCAGTAATGGAAGATGTTGCCGGTTCCGAATTTTCATTGTGGGAGGAAAGTATTTGTGGCATTAACCTCGAATTCGAAAAAGACCACAAAATTGTACAGGAATGGTTTTTTGGCGAGGAAGACGAAGATAAAAAGTCAATCGTGACCATTAAACTTCATCCTGATAAAAAAGGAACCATCATGGAAGTCAATCAAACCAACATTCCTGACGAGGCATACCGGAACATTGCAGAAGGTTGGGAAGAAGATTATTTCAACGGACTAAACCAGCTTTTTGAGCCATAGAGAAATAATAGCACCACGCTGTCGTGTGCAAATTCGATGAAAGCCTTGTGAATACCATTTTTTGCTGAATAATCAGAAAAAGCGATGTCGGCATCAAGCAGAACCTGAGAATCAGAAACCGGCTTATTTTCAGTGCACGAAAACAACAAGGAAAAGATCCAAAGGAGTAAAAATGTTTTTTTCATAGCAATGAATTAAAAAAAAAGAAAATATCCAATAACCAATTTCCAACATTGAATATCCAATTTAAAATGGAGATCCTGCCTCAATTCCAGCAAAATTGAAACTTGGAACTCAATGAGATCCCAGCGAAATTAGCAAAATACCGATTAATATTCCGGCAAGATACAATCCTTTTTTCCGGAGGTTTTTTTCATGAAAAACGAGCGCACCAACTATAAATGAGATGACTACCCCACCCCGTCGCAACGACGAGATAATAGATATCAGCGAATCTTCGTAAGTGAGCGCGTTGAAATACAGAAAATCGGCAAGCACCAAAAACACGCCAATCAGCGGAATCGACCACCGCCATTGAAAAGATGTACGTTCTGCTTTGGGCAACCGCCATCGGTTCACCGCCAAAATGGGTAACAAAATCGCCACCTGATAAAACGAAAACCATGCCTGCACCGCCAGCCGGTCAACCCGCCGCATGATAAATTTATCGTACAACCCGCTGGCAGCACCGATAAAAGTGGCGGCCACAATAAAAAAGGCAAAAAAATGAGAGAACTGGTTAGGGTTGATAAAAACAAAACCGGAATAACTGCATT
>DAITNH010000009.1:0-34585 GCA_036834745.1 Prolixibacteraceae bacterium | reverse complement strand
TATTGAACGGCACTCCGAGGAAAATATCGGCACTTCGCTGGTAAAGCTGGCAGGAGAGTTTTCCATCGGCAACATAAAACTGAATCAGAAGATGGCATGGCGGAAGTTTCATTTTGTCAATTTCACCCACATTCCATGCGCTTATAATGTGACGGCGCGAATCGGGATTGTTTTTAATGCTGTTCACTACTTGTGTGATCTGGTCGATGTGCCGGCCGTCGGGAGTTGGCCACGATCGCCACTGATAGCCGTAAACCGGTCCAAGTTCTCCGTTTTCGTCAGCCCATTCGTTCCAAATCCGTACGCCGTTTTCCTGAAGATATTTAATATTTGTGTCGCCTGTCAAGAACCAAAGCAATTCGTGAATGATTGATTTCAGGTGCAGTTTTTTTGTAGTCAGTACCGGAAATCCCTGCGAAAGGTCGTATCTCGACTGGTGTCCGAATACACTGATGGTTCCGGTTCCTGTCCGGTCGCTTTTTTCAACTCCGGTATTGATTACATGGTTCAGTAAATCAAGATATTGCTTCATTAAATTTTATTGTGTTTATATTTAAATGCAAACGGGAAAATCAAACCAAGTACCAATGCATATCCGGCAAAAACCAGCCAGATGGTCGGCCAGTTGCGAATCCCGTCTTTGGTAAATAAATCAACAATCAATCCGCTTCCGTAACCACCAAGAGTGGCACCAACGCCATTTGTTACCAGCATAAAAATGCCCTGTGCGCTGGCGCGGAATGATGAAGGAACTTCCTGCTCAACAAATAACGACCCCGATATATTGAAAAAATCGAATGCCATTCCATAAACAATCATGGATAAGATAAGCAGGTACAATCCACTTCCGGGGTCACCAATACTGAACAATCCGAAACGCAATACCCATGCAAAAATGCTCATAATCATCACCTTTTTAATTCCAAATTTCCGAAGAAAGAAAGGGATTGTAAGAATGAAAAGTGTTTCAGACATTTGAGAAATCGATAGCAGTACGATTGGGTGCTGAACTCCAAAAGTATCGGGATGGGTAAGGTTAAAACTTTCGAGGAACGAACCGCCAAATGCGTTGGTGATTTGAAGTGCAGCGCCTAAAAACATCGCAAATAAGAAAAAGACAGCCATTCTGCTTTGTTTGAAGAGCACGAGTGCATCGAGTCCGAGCCTTGAAGCAAGGGTTTTCTTTTGAGTTGATTTTACCGGTTTGCAGGCAGGCAAAGTAATAGCATAAAGACCTAAAGCGATGGAAGAAAAGCCGCTAAAAACCAATTGCATGTTACTCGATTTCCAGCCGAAGAGATCAACAATCCACATGGCAGCAATAAATCCGATGGTTCCCCAAACCCTGATTGGTGGAAAATCTTTGACCACATTAAATCCTTTTTGCTCAAGGATTACGTATGAAACGGTACTGTTCAGCGCAATTGTCGGCATATAAAACATCGAATTCAAAAGCATCGCATAAAAGAATATGTCAGGATCGGTAATCGTCGATGCCCAAAAGAGTAACATCGCCCCAACCATGTGGCAAATTCCAAGCAACTTTTCGGCATTGATCCATTTGTCGGCTATAATGCCCATAATTGCCGGCATAAATAGCGAAGCGATTCCAAGAGTTGAGAATACAGCGCCGATCTCAGCGCCACCAAAACCCAATGTTCCGCCTAAATAACCACCAATAGATATCAACCACGCCCCCCAAATGAAAAACTGGAGGAAATTCATTATGATTAAACGATTTTTAATTCCCATCATGTAGCTCTTGTTTATTCTTTTCTGCGGCGGTTGATTTCATCCCTGATGGCCGAAGCCCTTTCGTAATCTTCATCATTAATAGCATTGGTAAGCATTTCTGAAAGCTCGGCTGAAGTATATTTTCCGTATTCGTGTTTTTTTCCTCTGGGTTGCTCTTCACTTGCAGGCTGTCGCCATTCTTCCTGGTTCTGTTCGTTTTCAAATTCAATGACTATTCCGGCACGTTCAAGAATTTCTTCGGTGGTATAAATAGGACTGCCAAAACGAAGGGCGAGCGCGACTGCATCTGAAGTACGCGAGTCTATAATTATTTGTTTGCCATCTTTTACACAAATCAGTTCTGAATAAAAAATCCCCTCTTCGAGTTTGTAAATGATGACTTCGGAAATATAAATATCGAAGGCAGTAGCCATTTGTTTAAAAAGATCGTGTGTAAGCGGGCGGGGTGGTTTTAAGCCTTCAAGCTGGATGGCGATTGATTGTGCTTCAATTGGTCCTATAATAATAGGTATTCTTCGATCGCCATTTTCCTCGGCCAGCACCAAAGCATAAGCGCCTGATTGAGATTGGCTGACTGACAGACCCAAAATATTGAGTTTTACTTTATGCATTTATCTTTTTAATAGAATCGCTAAGGGTAACAAATATAAGAATTGTTTTGCATTTCGATTATTTTTTTTGTCTTTTGAATTCTTGTTCCGGAATTGGAACGATTGGCAGTAACTGAATTTGAAAATCGGGATCAAATTGAAATATTTCTGAAAAAATAATGTAAACCTTTGGTGATCACCTAAAAATATCTACTTTTGCAATCCGAAAGTTTTCGCGCAGGCTCAATAAGCGGTAATTCAATTGATTCCCGCCTGCCGGATGAAATATTAAAGATAATCGAAATGTACGCAATTGTAGAGATTGCCGGTCAGCAAATGAAAGTTGAGAAAGGCCGGAAAATTTATGTTCATCGTTTGGAAAATGCTGAAGGCGAAACTGTTGTTTTCGACAAAGTTCTTTTAGTTGACAACGATGGTGATGTGAAAGTTGGAACTCCTGTAGTTGAAGGTGCTTCAGTAACGGTAAGCGTTCTGGAACATGTAAAGGGAGAAAAGGTACTGGTCTTCAAAAAGAAAAGAAGAAAAGGCTACCAGAAAATGAATGGTCATCGCCAATACATGACCAAAGTTCAAATTGAAGAAGTAATAGGATAACATTAAAAAAAATTTACCATGGCTCATAAGAAAGGTGCGGGTAGTTCAAGAAACGGTCGCGAATCAGAAAGCAAAAGACTCGGCGTAAAAATATACGGCGGTCAGGCTGCAACAGCTGGTAACATTATTGTTCGCCAGAGAGGTACTTCACACCACCCGGGTTTAAACGTTGGTATGGGTAGAGACCATACATTGTTTGCTTTGGTGACGGGAACAGTTGTTTTCAAGAAAAGAAGAGACAACAGATCGTGGGTTACTGTTGAGCCTGTAGTGGCTGCAGAAGTAAACTAACACGATTAAAAATATTCGTTGAATAATCTCCTGCTTTTCCGAAGGCAGGAGATTTTTTTTGTTTTAAATTTGCTGACCAAACAATAAACATACCGAAAATGCTCAATCTAAAGTTCATACAGGAAAATCCCGAATTGGTAATTGCCAAACTGAAGAAGAAAAATTTTGATGCTTCATCTATCGTACTTCAAATTACCTCATTGTCAGGAAAGAAAAATGAGATACAAGCCAGTGCTGATAATTTCAAGGCCGAAATGAATAAAATATCGAAAGAAGTAGGTTTGTTAATGCGCGAAGGCAAAACCGAAGAGGCCAATGCAGCCAAAAAACGAACCAGCGAACTGAAAGATTCAATCAAACAACTCGACGAGGATTTTGCCCAAATTGACAAAGAAGTTTTCAATTTACAGGTTTTACTTCCAAATCTACCTTCCGATCTTGTTCCTGAAGGCCGCACTCCTGAAGACAATATGATAGTGAGAAGTTTTGGCGAAATTCCTGTATTGCCAGAAAACAGCATTCCTCACTGGGAGTTGGCAAAAAAGTACGATATCATCGACTTTGAACTTGGCGTTAAAATAACCGGTGCCGGGTTTCCGGTTTACAAGGGAAAAGGTGCCCGCATCCAGCGTGCCCTGATCAGCTTTTTTCTTGACGAAGCACGCGATTCTGGTTATCTTGAAATTCAGCCACCATTGATGGTGAATGAAGATTCTGGTTTTGGAACCGGACAGTTGCCTGATAAGGAAGGCCAAATGTACCATGCCACCGAAGATAATTTGTATCTGATTCCAACTGCTGAAGTTCCGGTAACCAACCTTTACCGCGATGTGATTTTAGATGTCAAAGAATTACCCATAAAAAATACTGCGTACAGTGCCTGTTTCCGCCGCGAAGCTGGTTCGTACGGAAAAGATGTTCGTGGGCTGAACCGCCTCCACCAATTCGATAAAGTGGAGATTGTACAGATTGCCCATCCTGACAATTCCTATGAGTTACTCGATGAAATGGTTGCACATGTTGCCGGGTTGGTCGAAAAACTGGAATTACCATACCGAATTTTACGTTTGTGCGGAGGCGATATGAGCTTCACTTCAGCGTTGACTTACGATTTTGAAGTTTTCTCGGCTGCTCAGGAAAAATGGCTGGAAGTAAGTTCGGTTTCCAATTTCGAAAGCTTTCAGGCCAACCGCTTAAAATTACGTTTCCGCGACGAAGCCACAAAAAAAACAGTTCTTGCGCACACACTTAACGGAAGCGCGCTGGCATTGCCGCGAATTCTGGCTTCAATTCTCGAAAACAACCAAACACCTGAAGGAATCCGTGTTCCAAAAGTGCTGGTTCCTTATTGCGGGTTTGAGATGATTGATTAAATTGAAATATTTATAGATATAGAGAGGCTGATTTGGTAGAAATATCGAATCAGCCTCTTTTTTTATTTAAATTTGATGCTTGTTGACCAACCTAAATAAGGTAGATTATGAATAAATACCTCAGAAACTCACTTTTCGCTGGACTTGCTGCCACTTCTTTTGCAATTCAATCTGCTGCTGCTGAAAAGCAACAGCATCCCAACATTGTACTGATCTTCATGGACGACCTGGGTTACGGCGATTTAAGTTGTTATGGTGCAACACAATATAAAACTCCGAATCTCGACCGGGTGGCTGCCCAAGGCGTGCGGTTTACTAATTTTGTTTCGGCACAGGCTGTGTGCAGCGCTTCGCGTGCCGGAATCTTAACCGGTTGCTATCCGAATCGTGTCGGAATTTCAGGCGCATTAATGCCCGATGCCAAAATCGGATTAAACCCTTCCGAAGAAACCATTCCTGAAATTCTGAAAAAGCGAAACTATAAAACTGCGGCAATCGGAAAATGGCATTTGGGCCATCTACCTGAATTTCTTCCTTTGCAGCAAGGGTTTGACGAATATCTAGGGCTTCCGTATTCGAACGACATGTGGCCGGTAAATTTTGATGGAAAACCAGCTGCGGGAAATACAAATAAAGCCAGGTATCCGGTACTTCCGTTGATTGAGGGTAATAGTAAAATAAGGGAAATAAAAACACTGGAGGATCAATCTGAGTTGACCACAATCTATACTGATCGGGCTGTTCGGTTTATTGCTGAGAACAAGAAAAATCCATTTTTTATATACATGGCGCATTCCATGCCACATATTCCGCTGGCAGTCTCCGGAAAATTTAAAGGAAAAAGCGAACAGGGTATGTATGGAGATGTCATCATGGAAATTGACTGGTCGGTGGGCGAAATAATGAAAGCGCTCGAAAAGAACGGCCTGGATAAAAATACGCTGGTCATTTTTACTTCCGATAATGGCCCATGGCTAAACTTCGGAAATCATGCCGGTTCAAATGGAGGTTTTCGCGAAGGCAAAGGTGCAAGTTTCGAAGGCGGCCAGCGCGTTCCCTGCCTGATGAAATGGCCGGGACACATTCAGGAAGGAACAATTTGCAACAAACTGTCTTCTACCATTGACATTTTGCCTACGTTGGCTGCCATTACCAACGTTCCACTTCCGGAGAAAAAGATTGACGGAGTTAATATTTTGCCACTTATATTGGGCGATGAAAATGCCAATCCCCGTGAATCATTCCTATATTATTATCGCAAAAACAGTTTGGAAGCTGTGCGCAAAGGCAATTGGAAACTGGTTTTTGCGCATCCCGGCCGCACGTATATTGGATTTAAGCCCGGAGCAGATGGATTTCCGGGAGGAACGAATGAAAACTTTGCGCACGAAGAAGGCTTGTATGATCTTCGCCGCGATCCGGGTGAAAGATTTGATGTCAAAGAATTCTATCCTGAAGTGGTTGCCGAATTAAAGAAGTTGGCCGATGAAGCCCGTCATGATTTAGGTGATGATATTCAGAAAATTGAAGGGAAAAACCGGCGAAACCCCGGCAAAGTGCAATAGCCGGAAGTTCTATTAAATAGTAAACTAAAATCAACCTAATATGAACAAACAAAATTTAATTACCATGCTGGGCATTTGTTCGGCAGCCATTTTGCCATCTTGTAAAGATAAGGCTCCGAAGCAAACCCGCCCGAACATCATTTACATCATGAGCGATGACCATGCTTACCAGGCAATCAGTGCATACGGGCATGGACTGAACAAGACTCCGAACATCGATCGGATTGCAAAAGAAGGAGCCATTTTTACGCGGGCTTGTGTTACCAATTCAATTTGTGCACCTAGTCGTGCTGTGATGCTTACCGGGAAACACAGTTTTGTAAATGGGAAAGTTGATAACATGTTTCCGTTCAACTGGGATCAGGATAACTTTCCCAAGCAATTGCAAAAAGCGGGTTACCAAACTGCCATGATCGGAAAAATCCATTTGGATGGCCTGCCCCAGGGTTTTGATTATTCGATGGTTTTGCCAGGACAAGGTCAATACTACAATCCTGATTTTTTGATCAATGGTGAAAAACAACGCATACCCGGTTACTGTACTGAAATTACAACAGAATATGCCCTGAAATGGCTGGATGAAATGCGTGATAAAACCAAGCCTTTTTGCTTGTTGTATCACCAGAAAGCGCCTCACCGCAACTGGTTGCCAGCCCCAAAATATGTCAATCTGTACGATGATACCACTTTTATCCCTCCGGCGAATTATTACGATGACTATGCCGGACGCGGAACTGCTGCAAAAACACAGGAGATGAAAATTGACGGGCACGGAATCTGGGGGCACGACTTTAAACTGATTGTTGACCCGAAAGGCGACACCACCGAATTCGTGCGCGACCTAAAACGGATGAACCCCGAACAGCGTGCCAATTGGATGGATGCTTACGAGAGCGAGAATCAGGAGTTCCTGAAAGCCAAATTAACTGGGAAAGCCCTGGCCGAATGGAAATACAACCGCTACATCAAAGATTACCTGCGCACTATAAAGTCGGTTGATGATGGAGTGGGCGAGTTGCTCGATTACCTTGATAAAAACGGATTGGCTGAAAATACCATTGTGGTCTATACTTCCGATCAGGGTTTCTATTTGGGCGAACATGGCTGGTTTGATAAACGCTTTATGTACGAAGAATCGTTCCGTACACCTTTGTTAATCCGCTATCCGAAAGAGATTAATCCGGGAACAAGTATTGACAAGTTAGTTCAAAACCTTGATTTTGCTCCAACTTTTCTCGATTACGCCGGTGTTTCTATTCCTTCTGATATTCAGGGCGAATCGTTCCGTAAACTTATTTCAGGCGAAACCAACGAATGGCGGGATGCAGTTTATTATACCTATTACGAATATCCATCGGTACACATGGTGAAACGGCATTATGGAATTGCCACCGAACGTTACAAACTGATGCATTTTTATTACGATGTGGACGAATGGGAAATGTACGATCTGGAGACAGATCCTTCAGAAATGAAAAATGTGTACAACAACCCGGCCTATGCCGATGTGCAAAAAACGATGCATGAGCGTTTAACTGAATTGCGCACCAAATATGGTGATTCAGACGAGTTGAATCAAAAATTTATTCAGGAGGCAACTAAAAAGGAGTAATGTTGACAGCGAAATTCACTGTTCTTTTCTGATTGATTCACGAGCGAATTCTTAGAACTATTCCGGCAAGTATGTGAAAATATTTTCATTATGCGCAACCTTATTGACCGGTGCAGCGTCCTTATATTGTAATTTAAAAGCTGCAAGATATGAGGAAATTGTATTTGTCATATATTGTGTGTAACATTCTATTAGTCGGCTCATCCTTGGGTCAGGTTCCTGGTAATCAGTTGTTCGACAACTCGAAAATTCATGAAATAAAAATTGTTTCGCTTAAAGAGAACCTGCGCGATACGCTGGAAGCCAACTATGTCTTGTCTTTTGGAATGAACCAGATTCAGACCCGCGAAATTCCTTATGCATCTGTGAAATTAATAGTAGATGGTACTAATCTGGATTCACTGGGAATACGGTACAAGGGATTTAATTCGTGGTGGCATTCAGTGAAAAAGCCACTTAAAGTCGATATTAACGAGTATAAACCAGATCAGCAATATGATGGATTGAAAAAGTTTAATCTGCACAACGGTTCCGGAGATCCATCGTTTATAAGGGAAAACATCAATTACAAGATATTGCGATCGCTGGGTATAAAAGCACCGCGAACTTCTTTTGCAAAAGTGTTCATCGACACGGCCTATATAGGATTGTACCGCATTGTAGAACAGATTGACAATACTTTTCTGGATGGTAATTTCGGTAATCATGATGGCAATTTGTACAAGCAAAAAGGCAAAGGGACAGCTGGGTTTTCGCTGGGATGGTTGGGTAGCGGCAAGGAGGCTTATTATCAGTCGATTTCGCTTGAGAACCATGAGAATAAAAATGACTGGTCAGAATTCATTCATTTTCTGGATATTCTGAATAATACAACCGATCAGCAGTTTCGGGATTCAATATTGTCAGTATTTGAAGTTGAGGAGTATTTACAGATTCTGGCTTTTGATATCGCCATTAATAATCTGGATTATTATGGGAATTCGGGTAGGAATTACTATTTGTATAATCACAATGGTAAATTTCGATGGATACCCTGGGACTATAATTTATCGTGGCAGACTGGGGAACAACCCATAAACATCGACCCGGCGGATTATCCGGTGTTGACAAACAGAA
Source organism: Prolixibacteraceae bacterium (assembly GCA_036834745.1). Taxonomy (GTDB): domain Bacteria; phylum Bacteroidota; class Bacteroidia; order Bacteroidales; family Prolixibacteraceae; genus Aquipluma. Next base: position 25,668 of record DAITNH010000009.1, on the reverse strand, counting down.
TTCTGCAGATACCCGAATTCTATGGTTTATTCCTACGTAAATATTGTCAGTTGAAAGACTATCTCTCCGCTACTTCTGTCAATAATTTAATAACAGCTGAAACTGCAATAATAGGTAACCTTCTGGAGCAAGATCCTTATCTGGATTATCCTTTTGAGGCTTTTCAGAAGAATAGGGATGAAGCTTGGCTGAAGATTCCGGGACTTCAACCGTATGCCGCAAAACGATATGATGATATTTTAAATGTGTTTGAAGCGCTTCGTGTTGATTGTACGGTCACTGGAGGAATGCCGCCCCACAGCCAAAATCTTTTACAGCTGTATCCTGTTCCCGCAACTGATTGGGTAAATATTGGCCTATTTCCCAATCAGAAAGTGGCTGTTTCCATTGTAAATATTGGAGGTCAGGTAGTCATGGATACTTCCCTTTTCGAGAGCGGAAGACTGAATATATCCTCATTGCCTTCAGGATTCTACATTTTAAAAGCAAGCGCCGGGGATCGGGTTTATTCAAAGTTACTTTTAGTAAGTCATAAATAAACCCTGTTATAGAGTCGTTGTTCCTTAAATAATATCAAAACAGGTGCTTTTCCCATCAAATAATATCTGAAGTAACTATCTTCAATCACATCGTTACAGAACAGACCTTCCTGAAAAAGAAAAAATTAGGATTAATACCAATTTATTTTGTCCGATCCATGCATATGGCGGGATGTTTTGCTTATCTTTAAGCAAACTGAAAATGCAATGGAACTACCAAATTTTGTAAAAAACGATCAATGGCTTGAGCCTTTTGCGCCAACCATTATGTCACGATTAAATATTGCCAGAGAAAAAGAGCATGAAATTCTTCGGAACGTCAGTTTGTCGGAGTTTGCGCAGGGGCATAAATGGTACGGTTTACACAGAGTTGACAATCAGTGGATTGTTCGCGACTGGGCTCCAAATGCCACTGAAATATATTTGACCGGCGACTTTAATAACTGGAAGGAAACTTCTGAGTATGCCATGAAGTCTGTCGGCAACGGGAATTGGGAATTAATTCTTCAGGCCGACAAAATGAGCCATGGCGATTTGTTTGCACTTTCGATGTTTTGGGACGGTGGACGCGGGAAAAGAATACCAGCCTGGATAAACAGGGTGGTTCAGGATGAGCAGACGAAAATTTTCAGCGCCCAGGTTTGGGCTCCTTCTAAACCATACAAATGGAATAAAGATGAGTTTCGCAGGTCGAACGAAGCGCCGTTGATTTATGAGGCACATATTGGTATGGCCGGCGAAAACGAAAGGGTACATACCTATAATGAATTCAGAACTGATATTTTACCGCGGATACAAAAGGCCGGATACAATACAATTCAGCTAATGGCTATTCCCGAACATCCTTACTACGGAAGTTTTGGATACCATGTGTCAGGCTTTTTTGCCCCATCATCCAGATTTGGGACACCGGAGGAATTAAAGCAACTGGTGGACGAAGCGCATGGAATGGGTATTTCTGTAATCATCGATTTGGTCCATTCACATGCAGTGAAAAATGAAGTGGAAGGATTGGGCAAATACGACGGAACACGTTGGCAATTCTTTCACGAAGGGGCCAAAGGCGAACATCCTGCCTGGGATTCGTATTGTTTTAACTTCGGAAAGCCTGAAGTCATTCATTTTTTACTTTCAAATATTCGTTATTGGCTTGAAGAATTTAAATTTGATGGTTTCCGTTTCGATGGTGTGACCAGCATGTTGTATTTCGATCATGGTTTGGGCAAAGCATTCACCTGTTACGACGATTATTTTGATGGTGGGCTCGATCATGAAGCGTTTACCTATTTTATTATGGCAAACCGGCTGATTCACGAAATAAATCCGAATGCACTTTCTGTTGCCGAAGAAATGAGCGGTTTGCCGGGACTTGCTACCCCGAATGTTGACGGTGGTGTGGGTTTCGATTACCGGATGGCGATGGGAGTTCCTGATTTCTGGATCAAGACAATTAAAGAAGTTCCTGATGAACAATGGGATGTGGGAACCATCTTTCACGAGCTGACTTCAAAACGGATGGATGAAAAGGTGGTGAGTTATGCCGAATCGCACGATCAGGCTTTGGTGGGCGACAAAACCATTATTTTCAGGCTGATTGATAAGGAGATGTATTTTAATATGCGCAAAGATCAGCCCAATCTGGCGGTTGAACGGGGAATGGCACTTCACAAAATGATCAGGTTAGCAACCCTTTCATGCGCTGGCGGTGCATATCTGAATTTCATGGGCAATGAATTTGGCCATCCTGAATGGATTGATTTTCCGCGTGAAGGAAATAACTGGTCATATGCACATGCCCGACGCTTGTGGAGTATAGCCGACAATAAAAATTTGCGATATCACCTGCTTGCGGATTTTGACCGTGAGATGATACAATTTGCGAAAAAAACGAAATTGATTGAAAATCCGGAAGTTAACTGGTTATACGATCACAAGGGAAATGAAATACTTATTTATTCAAGGGGAAAATATTTATTTGTATTCAACTTTCATCCTTCCCAATCGTTCACTGACTACGGAATTCCGATGCAGGCTTCCAAATACAAAATTATATTGGATACTGATGATGTGCGCTTTGGCGGACAAAACAGGATTGACCGGCAGATGACTTACTTTACGGTTCCTGAAAACGGATTAACCAGCCAGCATTATTTGCGTTTGTACTTGCCGGCAAGGACGGCTCTGGTATTTGAGAAGCAGGAGTTTAAGCGGGTTCGGTAGGAATCTATTGGGATAGGTAAATTGTAAATTGTAAATATTCAAATCATTTTCGATGGCATTTTTTACTGAAATAAAAATTCCGGAGCTTCCATGGAAAATGGATTATTCGAAGAGTATGATGTTCTTTGGATCATGCTTTTCGGAAAATATCGGTCAAAAATTGATTGATTTGAAATTTAATGTCGATTTGAATCCATTTGGCATTTTGTACAATCCTGTTTCTATTGCCAATAGTTTGAAAATATTGATTGAAGAACGAATTTTCAATGAAAGTGATTTGTTTCAGGATCAGGGAATTTGGAATAGTTTTCATCATCACAGCCGGTTCTCTGATGTTGATCAGGAAATAGTACTTAAAATGATCAATGACCGGATTGCGATCTCCAGCGATTTTTTGCTGAAAGCAGATTTTCTGATTATTACTTTTGGTACTTCCTGGGTATATGAATTGAAAAAGACCGGACAGATTGTATCGAACTGCCACAAGGTACCTGCGGCCGAATTCAAACATTACCGGCTGGGGGTATATGAAATTACAGAGGCATACCGCGAATTATTGGAAGAACTTTGGAAATTTAACCCAAATTTAAAGGTGGTTTTTACCGTAAGTCCTATAAGGCACTGGAAAGATGGAGCAGTCGAAAATCAGGTCAGCAAAGCCACTTTATTACTTGCAATCGACCGCTTGTTAAATGGATTTGGAGACTCGAATTGCCGGTACTTTCCATCCTACGAACTGATGATGGACGAATTGCGCGATTACCGCTTCTATGCTGAGGATATGCTGCATATAAGTCCTGTTGCAATCGATTACATTTTCGAACGATTTAGCAAGGTAATGATTTCAAATGAGAGCATACAAGTATCAAAAGATGTTGTAAAAATAAGGAAAGCTGTCCTGCACCGTCCTGTACATTCAGTCTCAGAGGGATACAGGAAATTTTTGTTCTATAACTTAGAGGAAATTAATAAATTAACAATTAATTTTCCATATCTTAATTTTGCAAATGAGAAAAAGTATCTGGAAAAGGAGTTAACTGGTTTTCAGGAATAAAGGGTAAATTAGCAAATATATAATAGCTATTTTTGTACTGAATAGATCCTTTGAATGTTTGTCGCAACCTTTTCCGGGAGTTCGGATTAAAGACCCAATAAGTCAGGAATTATGAGTTATCTAAAATTTGATAAAAATCAGTTGGTCAATCTGGAGTATTCACTTCAGCGGGAGTTACTTCGTTCGAACCGTGCGGGTTCATACACAAGTACCACCCTTTCGGGATGTAATACACGTAAATACCACGGTTTACTTGTTTGTCCGCTTGAAGATCTGGATGGTGAAAAGCATGTACTGCTTTCATCGCTCGACGAAACGGTAATTCAGCATGGATCGGCCTTTAATCTGGGCATCCACAAATATGCCGGAGATCATTACGAACCCAAAGGGCATAAGTATATTCATGATTTCGATGTCGAAATTATTCCCCGGACTACTTTCAGAGTTGGAGGGGTTGTGTTAAGCAAGGAACGTGTTTTGGTTGAAAAAGAGAAACAACTGCTCATTAAATATACCCTCGAAGATGCCCATTCGCCTACGATTTTAAGGTTCAGGCCATTTTTGGCTTTCCGAAATGTTCACGAACTGAGTAAAGCCAATATGTATGCGAATACCAGATATACCGAGATTAACAATGGCATCAAGTTAAAACTCTATGAAGGATATCCGTTTTTGCATATGCAATTCTCCAAAGAAGTGGAGTTTATACCAGCTCCTGACTGGCAATACGGCATTGAATATCCCAAAGAACAAAACCGGGGATACGAATTCAAAGAAGATCTTTTTGTGCCAGGATATTTTGAACTGCCTATCGAAAAAGGAGAAACCATCATTTTCTCAGCTTCAACAATCGAAAATGCACCCGGATCTTTTAAACAGAAATTTGCACGTGAGCTTAAAAAACGAATACCCCGCGTTACTTTATTGGGTAACTTAACCAATGCAGCCCAACAATTTTTTGTCAGGGAAAACCATCATACTGAAATACTTGCCGGGTTTCCATGGTATGGACCAATTTCCAGGCAAACATTTATTTCCCTACCTGGACTGACTCTTTATTTGAATGATCAGGAAACTTGCGAGCAGGTTTTGGATACTCAGCTTGAATTTCTGAAGGACGGACTATTTCCAAAATTCCCCGGGAAAGATGGAACATTCTACGATTCGATCGATGCACCACTTTGGTTTTTCTGGTCGGTTCAACAATACTACCGCAAGTTAAAAGACTCCAAAAAAATATGGAAAAAATATGGGCCAAAGATAAAATCAATTCTTTCGGCTTATAAAAACGGAACCGATTTCAACATCCGGATGCTTGAAAATGGCATGATATACGGGAAAGCGGAGAACGTGGCTTTGACATGGATGGATTCATATGTTGACGGAAAACCTGTTGTGCAAAGAGGAGGAATGCCAGTTGAAGTAAACGCTCTGTGGTACAATGCACTATGCCTGGCACTTGAATTGGCTGAAGCCGAAGACGACCAGGAATTTATCAATGAGTGGAAAGATTTACCTGCTTTAGTGGCCAATTCGTTTGTCGAGTTGTTTTGGTCTGAGAACCGGCAATATCTGGCCGACTGTATTGATGGGGACGCCAAAGACTGGTCAATCAGGCCAAATATGTTGATTGCTGCAGCACTTGAGTTTTCGCCGCTTGACCGTGAAAAACAAAAAGCTATTTTGAGCACAGTGAAACGCGAATTGCTGACCCCGCGCGGATTGAGAACTTTGTCTCCACGTGATCAAAATTACCAGGGTATTTGCCAGGGAAATAATCAGGAACGTGAACTGACTATTCATCAGGGAACCGTCTGGCCTTGGTTCATCTCATTTTTTGTCGAAAGCTATCTTAAAATACACAAGCGCGGTGGATTGCCGTTCGTGAAAAAAATAATTGAAGGATTTGAAGAAGAAATGACAGAACACTGTATAGGCACCATTTCTGAAATGTACAACGGAAATCCGCCACACCGGGGGAAAGGAGCAATTTCGCAGGCATGGAGTGTTGCCTCATTAATCCGTGCATGTAAATTACTTGAGAATTATGAAGATTAAAGTCAACTTTTTAATTTGAAACTATGAAGATATTGATGTTTGGGTGGGAATTTCCACCTCACATTTCAGGTGGACTGGGCACTGCCTGTTACGGATTGACCAAAGGGTTGACCGGATTTGATGATGTGAGCGTAATTTTTGTTGTTCCGAAGGCTTATGGCGACGAAGATCAGTCAACCATGAAACTGCTTGGAGCCAATGAGGTACCCGTTACCCGCAAACAAATTCAATTCAGTAATCTTCAGTCTAAAATCGATTATTACGAAGTTGAATCCGGCATGATTCCATACGTCGATCCCGAAGAGTTCTGGAAGTTGACTACCAAAGTGGTCTCAGAAAAAACGAAGTTTGTTGAAACAAGTTCTGACGGGAAAATCAATTTTTCAGGTAAGTATGATCAAAACCTTCTTCAGGAAATATACAACTATTCTATTGTTGCTGAAGTAATTGCCCGCGACAATGAGTTTGATGTAATTCATGCACACGACTGGTTAGCTTATCCTGCTGGCATTGCTGCCAAGCGCGTTTCAGGAAAACCTTTGGTAATCCACGTTCATGCCACCGATTTTGACCGAAGCGGCGGAAGTGTGAATCCGCAGGTATATAACATGGAAAAGGAAGGGATGGATGCAGCCGATAAAATCATTACGGTAAGTAACCTGACCCGAAACATTGTCATCGAAAAATACAATATCGATCCTGACAAGGTTACCACTGTCTATAATGCAGTTGAACCATTGTCTCAGGAAGAAAAAATAAAGTTAAAAAAAGGAGTGGATGAAAAGATCGTCACCTTTCTGGGTAGGATCACCATGCAAAAAGGGCCCGAATACTTTGTGGAGGCCGCCAACCTGGTGCTTCAGAAAATGAACAATGTACGTTTTGTAATGGCTGGTAGCGGTGATATGATGAATGCCATGATAAAAAGGGCAGCCGAACTGAAAATTGCCGACCGTTTCCATTTCACTGGCTTCCTTAAAGGCGACGATGTTTTTGATATGTTCCGGATGAGTGATGTATTTGTGATGCCATCTGTTTCAGAACCATTTGGAATAGTGCCACTCGAAGCCATGCAATCCAGCGTTCCGGTAATTATATCCTATCAATCGGGTGTTTCCGAAATTCTGAAATATGCCATCAAAATTGACTATTGGGATACCTATGCCATGGCCGATGCTATTTACGGACTGATCAATTATCCGGCGCTTCACACCATGTTTAAAGAATATGGGAAAGCGGAAGTGGATAACCTGCTTTGGAAAAATTCAGCCCAGGAAGTACGGGATATTTATCTCGAAGTAATTGGAAAAGAATAACATGAAAAACAATTGATATGAAGTCCATCTGTTTCTATTTTCAGGTTCATCAACCATTTCGTTACCGTCGTTACCGTTTTTTCGATATCGGTAATGATCATTACTATTACGATGATTATGCCAATGAATCTATTCTCCGTAAAGTTGCCGACCGATGTTACCTGCCGGCCAATAAAATGATGCTTGAACTGATTAATAAGCATAAAGGTAAATTCAAAATTGCCTATTCCATTTCAGGATTGGCCATCGAACAATTCGAATTATATGCACCCGAAGTACTCGATTCATTCAAAGCCCTGGCCGATACCGGTTGTGTCGAATTTCTGTCTGAAACCTATGCTCATTCATTGGTTTCGCTGAAAAATAAGGATCTTTTCAGGAAGCAGATACAAGAGCACGACCAGCTTATAGAAAAATATTTCGGACAGAAACCAACTGTTTTCAGAAATACCGAATTGATTTATTCGGATGAAATTGGTGAAGTGATTGCCGACATGGGTTATAAAGCAATGATAACTGAAGGTGCCCGACATATTCTCGGATGGAAATCGCCCAATTATTTGTATGTAAATGCTATTAATCCAAGGTTGAAAGTACTGATGCGCAATTATAAATTGAGCGATGATCTGGCTTTCCGTTTCTCAAATCAGGGGTGGAATGAATTCCCGCTTACTGCCGAAAAATACGTTGGATGGATGAAAAATATGGGTAAAGATGAAATATTCAATATTTTCCTCGATTATGAAACATTTGGGGAACACCTTTCTGCTGAAACTGGTATCTTCAGTTTTATGGAGCATTTACCTGATGCAGTTTTCACAAATTCGAAAATAACATTTGCCATACCTTCAGAAATTGCAACCAAGTTCCAGCCTGTTTCAATAGTCAATGTGCCGCTGCCCATTTCCTGGGCCGATGAAGAACGAGATCTGTCGGCCTGGCTGGGAAACGAATTGCAGGATGAAGCTTTTAATAAAGTATATGAACTAGCCGACCGCATGAGCAGGGTAACCGATAGTGCAATGATAAAAGACTGGAATTATTTGCAGGCCAGTGACCATTTTTATTACATGTGCACTAAGTTCTTCTCTGATGGCGAGGTTCATAAGTATTTCAATCCTTACGAAAGTCCTTATGAAGCCTTTATCAATTACATGAATGTATTGAGCGATTTTAAGTTAAGGCTCAATACTTTTGCTCCGGAAAGCAAATCGCAATTCGAAATCGCAGGGTTAAATAAAATTCTGGAGGAAAAAGAAGCAAAACTTAAAAAATATGAGGCGGAAATTATTTCGTTGCAAATAAAACAAAACGTTCAGCGTTCTGTAAGTTCAGTTAAAACTGTAAAAGAAAAATCCCCCGGTAAGAAAAAATAGTAATAACCAGAATTTAACACCGTTTTAACATTCCACATTTCGGAGAAGTGTTTTTTTGACTTCTTTTGCATTTTGTATTATTTACACTAATCAATTGCATAAAGATAGAAGGAGGAGAAGATGGAAGAAGGTGTTGAGTTTTTAAATCATTCAATTGTGGATCAACCAGTTTGGAAAAAATTATTCGTCGAATCGAATATTCCGGAAAAATTATCATCGTTAAAAGAATTAAGCCGCAACCTGTGGTGGGTGTGGAACACAGAAGCACGCGAGTTGTTTCAGTATATAGATGCCGAATTATTTGAAGAATGTGAACACAATCCTATTGTGTTGCTCGAAAAAGTGAGCTATCAGCGTTTTCTTGAACTTGAAAATGATGAGAATTTTTTGCTTAAAATGAGCAAGGTTTCGAATTTACTTCATAAATACCTGTCCGACAGGCAATCTCTTTCAGGTCCGTCTATTGCCTACTTCAGTATGGAATATGGTTTGCACGACAGCTTGAAGATTTTCTCGGGTGGTTTGGGCATTCTCGCCGGTGATTACCTTAAAGAAGCTAGCGATTCGAAAGTTAACCTTACGGGTGTCGGACTTCTTTACCGTTATGGATACTTCCGTCAGAATATTTCGATTACAGGCGAGCAGTTGTCGCATTACGATGCCCAGGAGTTTTCTAAAATACCTGTAATACCTGCATTCGACCAAAATGGAGAATGGATAAATGTTCAGGTTGATTATCCAGGCAGGACCGTTACCGCCCGTGTTTGGCAGGTTAACATTGGATCGGTCAGACTTTTTCTTCTTGATGTGGATTTTGATGCAAATTCCGATGAGGACCGTTTTGTAACACATCATTTGTATGGCGGCGATAATGAGAACAGGCTGAAACAGGAAATATTACTTGGTCTTGGCGGTATTCGCGCCCTGAAAAAGCTTGGGATTGAATCTGATATCTATCATTGTAACGAAGGACATGCTGCAATGATTGGCCTGGAAAGGATTAAAGACCTGGTGGAAGAAAAATCACTTAAATATGTTGAAGCAAAAGAAGTGGTGAGGGCTTCAACTTTGTTTACAACACATACCCCTGTACCTGCCGGACATGATTCATTTCATCAGGACCTTTTCAAAAGGTATATGGAAAGTTATCCTCAGACAATAGCAATTACCTGGGATGAATTCATCAGTTTGGGTAAGGCCAACCCTTTTGAAGATCATTTCAATATGAGTTACCTGGCATGTAATCTTTCGCAGGGCATAAACGGAGTAAGCCGCTTACACGGTGATGTATCCAAGGATATATTCCGTCCGTTGTACGACGGATATCTTGCCGAAGAAATTAACATTGGTTACGTTACCAATGGTGTGCATTACTCAACATGGGTCGCAAAGGAATGGAGAGAAATTCATCAAAAATATTTTGGTCCTAAATTTCCGGAAGAACAACTTGATTTTGATCTTTGGGATAATATATACCAGGTACCTGATGAAGAAATTTGGAACATGAAACAAAACCTTCGCCTTAAAACGATTGGGTTTATCAAACAGCGGTTTACAAATAACTGGATCAATAGGAATGAAAATCCGAAGCAAATTAATGAGGTTCTGGGCAAATTGAATCCTTACGCACTCACAATTGGTTTTGCCAGACGCTTCGCAACATATAAAAGAGCACATTTGTTGTTCCGGAATCTCGATCGTTTGTCGAAACTCGTTAACGATACGACTCGTCCGGTGCAGTTCATCTTTGCAGGAAAAGCACATCCGGCAGATAAAGCCGGTCAGGATCTGATTAAATACATTGTCGAAATTTCAAAACGTCCGGAGTTCATCGGTAAGATATTATTCGTTCAGAATTACGACATGAACCTGGCAAAAATGATGTTACAAGGTGTTGATATCTGGATGAACACTCCAACCCGTCCACTCGAAGCATCAGGTACCAGCGGAGAAAAAGGGGTGATGAACGGAACCATCCATTTTTCTGTACTCGACGGATGGTGGGTTGAAGGTTACAAAAAAGATGCAGGTTGGGCACTTTCGCAGGAGAATGCCTATGATGTGAACGAACTTCAGGATGAATTGGATGCTGAAACCATTTACAATATTTTTGAAGAAGAAATTTTACCGGCCTTTTATACACGAAACATTAAAGGTGTTCCGGAAAAATGGGTGTCTTATATTAAGAACACATTTGCCCAGGTTGCTCCAAATTTCACAACTGCCCGCATGATCCGTGATTATCAGGACAGGTTTTATAACCCACAGGCTAAACGCTCAGCAAGGATAAATGCTTCCAACTATTCATTGGCCAAAGAAATTTCGCAATGGAAATTAAATGTTTCCTCGGTATGGGATCAGATTGAAGTGAAGAGTGTGCAAATGACCGATGGTATTACCAATGTATTGAAAATTGGAGAAAATTATCCGGCACAGGTGGTGGCAGATCTGAAAGGATTGAACTCTCAGGATGTTGGCATTGAAATGGTAATTACAGAGAATGCCAGCAACGACTCCGTTGAACTCGTGGAATGCCTTCAGTTTGACATTGAAAAAATCGAAGGTTCAGTAGTTACTTATCAGTTGAATCTCCAATTGATGAATGCAGGTGCATTTAGCTATGCCATCAGGATGTACCCCAAACATGCGGAATTGCCTCACCGGCAGGATTTTCATTATCTGAAATGGGTTCACTAAACAAATATAAATGAACAAAAAAAGGTAGCTATCAGCTGCCTTTTTTGTTTATGAGTCGGTTATGGATTTCAATATTTTTACCGGTTGCTGTTTTTCAGGAATACATAAATCAACCGGATTCCTTTACAGAATTTTTTGTGTGGCGGGCTTGTCAACGTACCAGTTTAAATCCCCGTACTCAGGATGAATGTGTGCGGCAGGAAGGCGATTCGCTTTTTCCGGATTTGACCAAATTTCTGCAATCCGTTCAGCCTTGTTTGAGCCGGTTACAAGGAAGCAAATCATTGAGGCATGGTTTATAACCTCTCCGGTTAATGTAATGCGTTTTTGGCCACTATGCGGATGATTAGCTACTTCGCATATTTGCTCGGAATCCAACAGGTTCATTTGATCAGGGAAAATAGATGCCGTATGCCCGTCATCGCCAATTCCCAGCAAAATTAAATCGAAGGCTGGCCAATTATTTCGCATCTCCAGTTTCTCCTGAATCTGTATTGAATAGGAAATAGCTTCAAGTTCCGGATCATCTTCGCCTTTAATCCGGTGAATATTTTCTTTAGGGATAATAATTTTTGAGAATAGTAGTTTTTGTGCCACACCGAAATTACTTTCCGGATCTTCCGGAGAAACCATTCGTTCATCAACCCACCAAAAATGCACCTTTTGCCATAAAATCGAATTGGCATATTTTGCGGCTAGAATATTAAAAAGCAAATCAGGAGTTTTTCCACCTGAAATTGCAAGGTGAAAAGCATTTCCGGAATGATTTTCTACCCAATTCATTAACTGACCAGCCAATTCTTCCGCCAATTCTTCTGGATTTTTGAAAATATATAGGTTTTGATTCATGTTTTTCTATGATTATTCGGTCGAACACAAAGGGTTGACCCTACAATTCACAATATTCACCGTCGTGTGCCAAATTCTTGCACGGGTAGCGCCATGTTCCGTTTTCAACCAATTCATCAACCACATCGGGGCCCCATGTTCCAGACGGATAACCATAAATCGGAATATCCGGATTGTTTTTCCATGCATTCAAAATAGGCTGGACATATTCCCAAGCTTTTTCGACGGCGTCGCCACGGGCATACAAAGTTGCATCGCCCTGCATACAATCGAGTAGCAGCCGCCCGTAGGCTGTTGGAAGGTAAACATCCGACAGCTGATCGTAATGGAAATCCATATTCACGGTTTGTACCCGAAATCCGGCTCCCGGAACTTTCATGCCGATTTTTAGCAGAATACCCTCATCAGGCTGAATGCGAAGCACCAGCTGATTGTTTACAGGTCCTGTGTCTGCCTGATTTCCAAACAAATGATGGGGTGTATTTTTAAAATGAATAACCACTTCGGTAACCCGGGCCGGTAATTTTTTACCTGTTCGAATATAAAACGGAACACCTGCCCATCTGAAATTATCGATAAAAAATTTCATTGCAACAAATGTTTCGGTGCGCGAATGCAGATCAACACCGGATTCCTCGCGGTAACCTTTGGCCAGTTCTTTTCCGATGTGCGATTGTGTGTATTGCCCGCGAATGACATTTGCAGCAACTTCTGCTTCGCTGATTGGACGCAATGATTGAAAGACTTTCAGTATTTCGTTCCGGATTGCATCGGCTTCAATTACAACAGGTGGTTCCATGGCAACCATGGCAACCAGTTGCATCAGGTGGTTCTGAACCATGTCGCGCATTGCCCCCGAATGATCGTAATAGCCTCCGCGATCTTCAACACCCAAAGTCTCTGCTGATGTAATTTCAATATGATGTATGAAATTATGGTTCCAGATGGGTTCAAAAATACCATTCGAAAAGCGTGTTACCAGCATGTTTTGAACCGTTTCTTTCCCAAGATAATGATCGATGCGGTACAACTGATCCTCTTTGAAATAGTTCAGCAAATTAATGTTCAGTTCCTGTGCACTTTTCATGTCAGTTCCGAATGGTTTTTCAATGATCAACCGTTTAAACCCATGTGTCGCGTCGTTCAGCCCAACTTCGGCCAAACTTTGTGGGATAATCTGGTACAAATTCGGCGGGGTTGACAAATAGTAAATATAATTTTCAGGAATAGACAATTCTTTTCCCAACGATTCAAGCCTTGATTTCAGAACAGGATATTCAGAAGCATCGGCAGTTGAAAGTGGCTGGTAATAAAGATGCTCCAAAAAAGCTTCGATATCTTTTTCGTTGTGCGGTTGTACGGATAAAAACTCTTTCATTTTCTCACGGAAACCGGTATCTGAAAGTTCGGTGCGCGAAACTCCCAGTACCGCCAGTTTCTCCGGAAGTAATTGCTGGGTGTGTAATTCGTACAATGCCGGAATGAGTTTTCGTTTGGTCAGGTCGCCCGAAGCGCCGAAAATGACCAGAATATGAGGTTCCGTTTGTTTCATTTTAAATTGGGATGAAGTTTCTTCTAAATTAACCATCTAAACGTTTGAATCCGCAAAATGATTTTGAAAATTGAATCTTGAATTGCTTAAATTGCAGAATCGCCGCAAACCCAAACCATACAATGCTGATTGAAAGTTTCATATTGAAGCTGCAAAGTTTTTTCCATATTGTCGGAAATGTAACTTACAGCAAAATTATTTGACTCCGGACGAAATGGAAGCACATGAATTTGTTTCCTGAAATCAATTCCGTCTTTATCCGCCAATTTGAAAACAGCTTCTTTGGCGCACCAATAGATGCATTGAAGCAAAGAGTTTTCGCTAACTTGTTCCAGTTCGGGTTCAGAAAGATACCGTTTTTTAACTGAAGCATAATTTCGGGTCGTACTTTCAATATCAATTCCGACAGCATGGTACTGATGAATATAAACCGCCGCAAAATCGCGTGAATGGCTGATGCTGATGTGTCTGAAAACCGGATGAATGATCATTGGTTTCCCCACTTCAGTATAATAAATTTCAAAATCGTTTCCGATCATTTGATTGAGCAAAGCTCTTATTGCGAGCCATTCAACCTTGCGCTTTTCAAACTGAATGTTCTGAAAGATGGTTCCTTTTAATTCTTCCGGAGTAAAAAAAGAAAGTAATTCGTCGGATGACTCGGTAATTTGCCAAACCGCCAGCAACCCGTCTGGAATTGATATGGTTTTAAATAGTGGCATTTAGCGGGTCCATTCGGTGGTTTCAATTAAATGGATAACGTCGGGGGTGAGAAAATCGATTACCGGACGAATGGAATCGATGTTTGGAACTTCGCGAATATACAATGCGCCGCGTAAAAAATGAGTTATACTGTCGGTCAGGTAAAATTGCAGCGGAGAAGCTGTATTTCCATCAATCAGATAAATGGTTCCGTAAACTTTTTTTTCAGGATTAACGAAAATGCGTTCATCGATTGCATCGGCTTTGATACTGTGTTTATAAGCCAGTTCGCGAGAGTCTTCGGTTAATTTACGAAGGTTGTTTTCCACCTTTTTGTAACTCAGATGTACTTCTGCCTTGTGTTGTGGAATTTCCAGATTAACCCAGTAAAGTTCGGCTAACCGTTCGTTATCTGGCACAATTTTTCCGTAAACCGGAATCTCAAACTGATAAGGCAGCTCAACCGGATCGGATTTTATATAAGCTTTTTCCTGAAAACTTATCCTGAAATAGCCATGCGGCTTTGGGATATAATCTCTTTGGCACGAAATGGCCGCCAACAGGAATAAGGAAGATAAAAGGAACAGAATATTTCTCATTTCAATTATTTCTCGGTAGCTTTTATTTCAACTTTGATTTGTTTGATGCGCCGGTTGTCAACTGCTTCGATGGAGAAAACGAAATTTTTGCAATTAATAATATCATTCTTTACCGGGAATTCTCCTTTTATTTCCAGAATAAGCCCGGCCAAAGTATCAGCATCCCCTTTTACATCCTCAAATAAGGCTTCGTCCGATCCGATCACCTTGTAAAAATCGTTGAGCAAAGTTTTGCCGTCAAACAGGTATTTACTTTCGCTGATCTTTGTGTAGAATTTTTCTTCCTCGTCAAATTCATCGGTAATTTCGCCTACAATTTCTTCCAGAATGTCTTCCAGCGTAACAATTCCGGAGGTGCCGCCATATTCATCGACCACAATGGCCATGTGAACTTTGTTCTTCTGAAATTCTTCCAGTAAATCGTCAATTTTTTTTGTTTCAGGAACATAAAATGGTGGCCTGATGATGCTTTGCCAGCGGAAGGTAGTTCCTTTGTGAATATGCGGAAGGATATCTTTAATATACAGAATACCTTTTATATTGTCGAAAGTGTCGGAATAAACCGGAATCCTGGAAAAACCGGATTCAGTAATTAGATTAAGAATTTTTGTATAACTGTCTTTGATGTCGGCAGAAACAACATCTACCCTTGAATGCATGATTTCAGCCACACTTTTATTTCCGAATTTAACGATGCCTTTCAGAATATCTTTGTCTTCACTTAATTCCATCTGCGAAGTAAGTTCAAGAGCCTGAGACAGTTCGTCAACGGATATGTGCTGGTTGTAGGAATGAATGCGTTTATTTACAAACGAAGTTGAATAGATCAGCAACGAGTTGAACGGCTTGAGCACTTTGATCAGAAAGTACAGAGGAATGGAAATAAAACCGGCAAATTTAAGTGCATGTTTGGTGGCATAAACCTTCGGGATAATTTCGCCAACGATTAAAAGAACGAAGGAAATAACAATGACCTGAAATACAAATCCAATGACTGGCTCGTTCGTAAAATCAATTAGCGAATCAACAGTAAAACTTGATAAAATAACAACACCAACATTTACAAAATTATTGGCTACCAATATGGTAGCCAATAATTGCTCCGGTGATTCCAGATTTTTAAGTATATATTTATTCTTTTTTGTCGCCCGCCCGGCTATTTTTTGTTTTGCAGAAGGACTCAACGAAAAATAAGCAACTTCTGAGCCGGAGATCAATGCTGAAAAAAATAACAAGATCATTATAACCACCAAGCTGACAGCAACACCTGAAGTAAAAGGGAGAAACTCAACATTCCAGGATATTGCACCCAACATGGGTAAAGGGTCTGTTTCCAATTATAATTATTTAAGTTATTAAAATGGTAAATCGTCTTCTTCCGGTTGACTAAAATCCGGTTCATTAACACTTTGAATTTGTTCTGGCTGCGTCTGCTGCCCGTTACCTTCCATTTGTCCTTCGCGCTTGCCAAGCAATTTCAGGGTGTCTGCATTGATCTCTGTAGCGTAATGTTTGACACCGTCCTTTTCGTATGAATTGGTTCTCAGCCGACCTTCGATGTAAAGTTGGCTACCTTTTTTTACATACTTTTCAACTACTTCGGCCAGGCCCCTCCAGGCAACGATGTTGTGCCATTCGGTATTACTTACTTTTTCACCTGTTTTTGAGGTGTAATTTTCGGTGGTTGCCAACGAAAATCTTGATACTGCAACACCTTTGTCTAAATGTCTGGTTTCCGGGTCACGTCCTACGTTTCCAACCAAAATTACTTTGTTAATTGTCATATTGAATAAGTTTTAGAATTTAAATGCAAATAAATTTACAATAAATTATTTTAAATTTCATTACCGAAAGCAACAAAATTTAATGTTGTTCAGGAATTGTTTTTGATTCACCTTTTTAAATGAACAATCCAGTTTCTTTGTTATTTATCAAATATGTTTCAAGTAATTTTGGAACGGCAAAGTTAAAAATATCTTTTTTATTAACTCTAATCATTTCATCTGGCATTTTATTTTCCTGAAATAAACGGACCTTAATAATACGGTAGTTTATTTTTTGGTGCGTCAGAAGGTGAATTTTCCAGTTTTCGACTTTCTCAACGACTGAATTTTCAGCTTCAATTAACCGGTTAACTTCCGGCATCGACAAAAGCGCTTCAATACTGGTGGCCGAAGTAGTCTCAATCACCGGAAATTCAAACAAATTTTTCCAAATATCTTTTTCAACACGCTTTTTCAACCAGGTAGAATCGCCAAACGAGATATCAAAATAATTAAAATACCGGTGGCGCTGTGTCGTCTTTTTCAATTTTACCGGCAGATCTACCATTTTTTTATTTGCAAATGCATAACAGCGCTCGCACAAAGGGCAACCAAAACAATCAGGTTTTTGCGGCGTACATTGGAGTGCACCAAATTCCATCAGCGCCTGATTGTGCATTCCCGGATCTGTACCTTTTATCAGTTCTGCCGCAAGTTCCGTGAAAATCTTTTTGCCAGCAGAAGTGTCAATCGGTTCGGCTATCCCGAAAAAGCGTGAAAGTACCCTGAAAACGTTTCCATCCACTGCCGGATATTCCTGATTGAATGAAATAGATGCAATTGCCGCAGCAGTATATTCCCCTATTCCTTTCAATGACAATATTAAATGGTATTCCTCCGGAAATTTTCCATTGAAATGTTCGGTGATATATTTGGCTGTAAAATGAAGGTTTCTGGCCCTTGAATAGTAGCCCAATCCTTGCCAAAGTTTCAGAACCTTGTCTTCAGATGCACTTGCGAGGTCTGAAATGGTAGGGAATTCTTCGGTAAATGACATGTAATAGGCCCTTCCCTGCTCAATACGTGTCTGTTGAAGTATGATTTCCGATAGCCATATAAAGTATGGATTACGGGTGTCCCGCCATGGTAGATCACGCTTGAATAAAGAATACCAGTGGTGTATCAGAGAGTTGAAAATATCCATATTTTATCTAACTACTTTAAAATCTTAAAGAATTGTAAAAATAATCGAATTTAAATGTTCCTAATTTTTAAATAATTTTTATTTTTGCACACCAATTGTTCCAAAAATATAAATTGTTGATAATTAAATATTTTAAGAGATGACAAAAGCAGATATTGTAAACGAAGTAAGTAAGAACACCGGTATTGAAAAAGTGACGGTACAGAAAGCAGTAGAAGCTTTCATGGAAACAGTAAAGGATTCCTTAACTGAAGGAAGAAATGTATATCTTCGCGGTTTCGGTAGTTTTATTGTAAAAAGAAGGGCAGAGAAAACTGCACGTAATATTTCGAGAAACACTACAATTATTATTCCTGAGCATTTTATCCCTTCATTCAAGCCAGCGAAAACATTTGTAGCTCAAGTTAAGGAACAAGTTAAATAAATTATTATGCCAAGCGGAAAAAAGAGAAAACGACACAAGATGGCTACGCACAAGCGTAAAAAAAGACTAAGGAAAAACAGACATAAAAAGAAAAAATAGTCTTTTCTTTTTAAGCGTTAGCTTATTAAGACATTATTAAGATTAAACCTAAAGCACGTTAGCGCTTTAGGTTTAATCTGTTTTTAAGTCTGGTAGTTTTAAACATTAAAAAAATGAAAAAACGTAGTGAGTAGCGATATAATTGTAGATGTCTCTCCCTCTGAAGTTGTTATCGCTTTATTGGAAGATAAACGGTTAGTCGAACTTAACAGGGAAATGACGGGGGCTAAATTTGCAGTTGGAGATATTTATCTTGGACGTGTAAAAAAAATAATGCCCAGTCTGAACGCTGCATTCATTGACGTTGGATACGAGAAAGATGCCTTTCTGCATTACCTCGATATGGGGCCACAATTTTCGACTCTAAACAAGTTCCTGAAAATTGCCACATCGAAAAACAACAAAATCTTTTCTATTTCTAAAATTCAGTCAGAACCTGACATTGATAAGGATGGAAAGATCTCGGATATTCTTAAAACCGGACAAAACATTTTGGTGCAGGTAGCAAAAGAGCCTATCTCGACAAAAGGACCCCGGTTAACTTCAGAATTGTCTATTGCAGGCCGTAACATGGTGCTGATGCCTTTCAGCGAAAAAGTTAGCATTTCGCAGAAAATTGAATCCAATGAGGAAAAGAACAGGCTCAAAAAGCTTATTCAAAGCATCCGCCCCAGAAAATACGGCGTAATAGTCCGTACTGCTGCTGAAGAAAAACGTGTTGCCGAACTTGACCAGGAACTTAAACGACTGGTAACCAAATTCGAGACAACATTTCAGAAATTAAGAAAGGTGAACGCTCCTGCTCTCATTGTTGGAGAAATGGACAGAACCACCTCTTTATTAAGGGATATCTATCATCCCGACTTCAATAGCATTATTGTAAATGATGCTACTGCTTGTGAAGAAATTACTGAATATCTGGGTACCATTGCCCCCGAAAAGAAAAATATCGTAAAACTCTACAAGGGAAATCAATCGATATTTGAATATTACGGGATTGATAAACAATTAAAAGCATCTTTTGGAAAAACAGTATCCTTCAAAAATGGAGCGTACCTGATAGTCGAACACACTGAAGCATTTCATGTAATTGATGTGAACAGTGGAAACCGTTCGAAAGCCGGAATTGACCAGGAAACAAATGCACTCGAAGTAAACCTGGCAGCTGCAGAGGAAATTGCACGGCAACTGAGATTGAGAGACATGGGTGGCATTATTGTAGTCGATTTTATTGACATGCATCAAGCCGAAAACCGCCATAAAGTATTTGAGCGGATGAAAGAATCAATGGCTGTTGACCGTACCAAACACAACATCCTGCCATTGAGCAAATTCTGCCTTTTGCAGATAACCCGTCAGCGTGTCCGACCTGAAGAACATGTTGAAACAGCTGAAGTTTGCCCTACCTGCAAAGGAACAGGCAAAGTGACTCCAACCGTTTTACTGGTTGATGAATTGGAAAGTAAAGTCAATTATATTTTTAAAGAACTCATTAAGAAGAAAGTCATCATCAAGACTCATCCATATTTGGCAGCATTCCTGAACAAAGGATTCTGGTCTTTAAAACTTCAATGGGCTTTCAAATTTCTAAAAATTATTAAAGTGGAGGAAATGAGCTCATACACCCTCACCGAGTATCATTTCTTCGACGAAAATCAGGAAGAGATTGTATTTTAATCTCCTTAAAAAATCCCAGTATCCAAATGCCGGGATTTTTTATTTTTAATGATTAGTGGTTCTCGATCCAATCATAGAGTTTTTCAATGACAGTTTTCATGAATAGGTAAAATCCATTGTGTATTTTTGTTGCTTGTAATTAACTAAAAAATTTTAAATGAAACGGGTTACGCTACTTTTAAGCTTTTTACTTTTTGTTGGTATTCAATTATTTGCGCAGATTCTCGAGCCAGTAAAATGGTCGTTTGAATCGAAACAGGACGGATTGGAGGCTACATTGATTTTCAATGCAAATATTGAAGAAGGATGGCATTTGTATGACACAGAACTCCCGGAGGGCGGACCGATCAGAACTTCGATTAATTTTGCCGATTCTACCCTGTTCGAATTTGTTGGAGGACTGGTAAAAGAACCGCTGCCAACAGAATTCTTTGACAAGACATTCAATATGAAGCTTGGATATTTCAGCAAGCAGGCAGTGCTTACACAAAAAATAAAGTTAAAAGATACTGAAAAAGTTGACATTAAAGGCTTTGTTGAATTTATGTCGTGCAACGACGAAACCTGCACTCCTCCTACTGAAGCCGATTTTGCATTTAGCCTGAATGCTGAAAGCTCAAGTTCAACCGAAAATTCAGCAACTACAATACCTTCCGAAACTTCAAATCAGGATAAAAAATCAGGAAACTTATTGTGGTTTCTGTTCTTTTCATTTTTGGCAGGATTAGCTGCAATTCTTACACCATGTGTGTTCCCGATGATTCCGATGACTGTCTCATTTTTTATGAATTCAGGTGAATCGAAATTCAAATCACGTTTAAACGCTTTATTTTACGGGTTTTCAATTATTCTTATTTATACGGTTATCGGTACGCTGGTATCTGTAATTTTTGGCCCGGGAATAGCCAACTGGCTAAGTACACATTGGTTGCCAAACATTATCTTCTTTGCAGTTTTCATGCTCTTTGCATTCTCGTTTTTCGGAATGTTCGAAATAGTTTTACCAAGCTGGATCGTAAATAAGTCAGATCAGCAAGTTGACAAAGGTGGGCTCTTGGGCTCATTCTTTATGGCTTTGACCCTTGTGCTGGTTTCATTTTCGTGCACCGGGCCAATTGTTGGCGCCATTCTGGTCGAATCGGCTGGTGGTCAGGTTCTGAAACCCATCATCGGGATGTTCGGTTTTTCCCTGGCATTTGCATTGCCTTTCACCCTTTTTGCGCTCTTCCCGGGGTGGCTAAACAATCTGCCCAAATCTGGCGGATGGCTCAATTCAGTAAAAGTGGTTTTAGGTTTTCTCGAATTGGCTTTGGGCTTGAAATTCCTAAGTATTGCGGATCAGACCTACCATTGGGGAATTCTAGACCGCGAAGTTTATTTGGCATTATGGATTGTAATTTTCGTACTTCTGGGATTCTATTTGTTAGGGAAACTTAAATTTTCGCACGACAGCGATGTTAAATTTGTATCGGTGCCTCGTTTATTGATGGCGATCGTCACTTTCTCGTTTGTTATTTATTTGATTCCTGGTATGTTCGGCGCTCCGTTGAAAACCATTTCAGGTTATCTTCCTCCTCAGTCAACACACGATTTCGATTTGCACCAGATTATCCGTGATGAAGTGAAACTCGCCGCTCCCGGAAATTCAACGTCAGGAGCTGATCAGGAACTTTGCGACAAACCAAAATTCGGTGAATTCCTGCATCTGCCTCACGGACTTGAAGGCTATTACGATTATGAGCAGGGTATGGCATGTGCCAAAAAATTGAACAAACCGGTATTCATCGACTTTACTGGACATGGCTGCGTAAATTGCCGTGAAATGGAAGCCAATGTTTGGTCGGATACCCGCGTCTTGGAACGGTTGAAGAAACATTTTGTAATTATCGCCCTGTATGTTGACGATAAATCAACTTTGCCCGAAAGCGAATGGATTACATCGACTTACGATGGGAAAGTGAAAAGGACGCTTGGAAAGAAATATGCAGATTTTCAGATCAGCAGATATGGTGTAAATGCACAGCCCTACTACGTATTGCTCGATACAAACGAAGAAATGCTGGTTCAGCCGAAAGCGTACGATTTGAATGCCGATAACTTTGTTGACTTTTTAGATACTGCTTTGGCTGAATTTGAAAAAAGGAAATAGTAAGTTTGTTTACATGCATTCGCGAAAAAATTGATTTTTGATTTTAGATTAACGACCAACGATTTTTGATTTGTTCATTAATCCTTGATCGTTAATCACAAATCTTAGGAAAAGGAGAGCTGCCGGAGTGGTCGATCGGGGCAGACTCGAAATCTGTTGTACCCTTCGGGGTACCGGGGGTTCGAATCCCTCGCTCTCCGCTGATTCCTATCAGTCTTTAATATACTTCAGACCCTTATTACAACATTGTCATTTCCAGACTTAATTTCTTTACTTTGTCGCATACTTCGACATTTTTAAATTTCGAACCTGACAAGTGGAAAAATTCTTACATACCGAAAAGGAATTGGTGAAAAAGCTCAAAGAAGGTGATTCTTTCGCTTTCGAAGTGCTTTTTTATAAATACAGGAACAAGGTGAAAGGGTTTGCCATTAAATTGGTTCCGGCACAGATTGATCCGGAAGAAATTGTGCAGGAAGTGTTTGTGAAACTTTGGCTGAAAAAAGAGGCTGTAGATCCGGAGAAAGATTTCCAATCCTATCTTTTCTCGATAGCAAAACACCTTATTCTTGATCATCTGAAATCGGCTGTGAACCGTAAACTTTATTTTGTGGGTGAGCATTTTCAGCAGGACATTCTTGCTGACGAAGGCATAGAAAACTCAATTACTGAAGATGCAGAAGAAAAACTAGAACACCTGATCAAAGAAATTCCGGAGAGGCGAAGGGAAATTTTTCTTTTGAGTCGTTTCGAAGGATTGAGCTACAAACAAATTGCCGAAAGATTAAATATTTCAGAAAATACCGTTGACAGCCAGATCAGGAATGCGCTTGCATTTCTGCGCAAAGAATTCAGGAAAATGGCAATTCTTGGGTTTTTATTCTTCACTCAGTGAACTCAGATTAAAATACAGTTGATTTATTTGGACATTACGTATAGAATTAATATTTTTGACGTAAAAAAGAAATGGAAACAAAATTGACATTAAACTTCGATCAGGAAGTAATTGAAAAAGCCAAAGAATTTGCAGCGGCCAATAACATCAGCCTTTCACGATTAACTGAATTTCTTTACCGTCAGATTACATCGGGCAACTATAAAACCATCGAAGATTTTCCTGTTTCGGAATGGGTTAACCAGGTTGCAGAAGGGGAAGCCACGTATAAAAGGCGTTCAAGAAAAGAACTGAAGGATGAATACTTCAGTCAGGCCAGATGAGACTTTTTATTGATGCAAATATATTGGTTGCAACTTTAAACAAGGAATATCCATTGTTTACATGGTCATCGCGTATACTTAGCCTTCAGGGAAAGCAGAACATCGAGCTTTTCACCTCACCGCTTTGTCTTGCCATTGCTTTCTATTTTTCGAGCAAAAAAAGTGGTGAAAAAATGGCAAGACATAAAATAGAAATGCTCCTTCAGCATATCGGAATAACCACAATCGATCAAAAGATTACAGATCAAGCCATTAAAAATAAACTTATCCACGACTTTGAGAATGGAATGGAATATTATTCCGCCATTCAAAACAAATGCAATTGCATCATTACTGAAAATCAAAAGGACTTCTATTTTAGTGAGATAGAAGTGATTGGATGCGAGGCTTTTCTTTTAAATCTTCAACGCAAATAATAGATTTGCCAACACTTCGACTGATTACTTTGGTTCTATAACGGATAGTGTGGGTAATTCAAAATACAATTAGAGCTGAAGTTTCCGGCATCGCGGAAAACATTTAAAGAAAGAGATATTTATAGTTAGCATTCATTACTCACCCCCCTGCCTGCGGCTGGCAGGGAAGTCCGCAAGCGGCCTTCCCCCCTCTCTTTTTTAAAGAGAGGGGGAGAGCATCGCAGATGCGACGGGGTGAGTATCCAATTACAATAAATATCTATTCCCTTTTTTAAATTACCCATACAAAGTGTCATAGAACCATCACTTTCCATCTCCCCGTTACTTTTTCTGAACACTGATCACTGTGAATAATCACTTTTTCCATCATCTGATCTTTTTTTTCAAAACCCCTTCACGGAAATCCTCAACTCCCTCGTATTACTTTCAAATCACTAAAAATGACTGAAAGAATTATCAATATAGCAAACCGGTTTCTGGCAGAAAAGGATTGTTCCATTCAGGAACTAACTGAATTAAAAAGATGGCTTTCTGATCCTAAGACTCAAACAGAGGTTGAAAGTTGGCTTGCTGAAAATTGGGCGACATCTGCCGAAATTGATTCAAATACCTTGATCGAAACCGTATTCACCCAAATTCAGGAATATCAGAAAGAGCATCACATGAAGTCCCGGTTTTCGGTTACAAGAATCCTGAAAGTTTATCAAAAAATTGCCGCATTTCTTCTAATCCCAATCATCGGGCTGGGTATTTTGTATTGGGTAAGCCAGTCAGATCAGTCGGCAGATCAATACACTGAAACCATTGCACCACGCGGACAAAAGTCGCAAATCGTTTTGGCCGACGGTACCAAAGTGTGGCTGAACTCGGATACGAAAATCAAATATCCGGGCAATTTCAGTAAAAACCAGCGCGATGTTTATTTGGATGGTGAAGCTTTTTTTGAAGTCAGCAAAAATGACCACCAACCTTTCGTGGTTCATACTTCAGGAGTGAATGTGAAAGTATTGGGAACCAAATTTAACGTGAAAGCATATTCCGACGAAAATCAGATAGAAACTTCGCTGTTTGAAGGGAAAGTTAATCTGTTAATAAATAACTCATCTGACAAAACAATTGAAAAGGAAGTAAAACCCGGTCAGTCTTTCGTTTATTTAAAAACTGATCGTCAGTTGGTACTCAATCATTTTCCGCAGGATGAAATTAACGGCTGGAAAAAAAACCAGCTAATATTCAAAGACGACACTTTTGGCAAACTGGTTAGGAAAATCGAGCGGTGGTACAATGTTGAGTTGGGTTACGATGAAAAACTGTTTAACGACCGTCGTTTGACCGTTGAACTGTATGAAGGCGAGCGGTTGGATCGGTTGATGGATATTCTTGCCCTGGCCCTGTTGGTAGATTATAAATACGAAAAAGGAAAAATAATTTTAACGCCAAAACAAAAGAATATGCAGAAAAAATAAAGAGCGATAATTGGTCGAAGAATTACCGCTCTTTCAAATGTCAAACCATTGTTTAACACGTAACACTACAAATTTATGAAAAAAAACAGAACAAGTTTGTTCAGGGATTTTTTTATCCCCGGACGAAAGTATTTACGCATTATGAAACTAACTTTCTTGTTACTTCTTTTGGGACTGATGTCGTTTGCTTCAGTCACCTACTCGCAGGCAACCAGGTTGTCGTTTGAGTCGAAAAATGCCACCATCGAGAGTGTCTTCAAGAAAATTGAATCACTGTCGGAGTTTAAATT
>DAITNH010000008.1:0-35035 GCA_036834745.1 Prolixibacteraceae bacterium | reverse complement strand
TTTAACACGAAAAGATACGAAACCAACGAATACCTGGTTTTAATATATAGGATTGCAATCCTGATGGGATTTTATTCATTGTGCCGCATTTTGTTTTATCTGTTCAACACGGCATCGTTCCCCAAGGTCACTTTTTTATCTTTCCTGACCATTCTGAAAGGTGGAATGATGTTCGATATCAGCGCATTGCTATACCTGAATGTGGTTTACATGCTGCTCTTTCTTTTGCCCTTTCATTTCAAATTCAATGACTGGTACCAAAAAGTACTGAAATGGCTTTTTATGATTGTCAACGGTGTTGGAATCGCATTCAATATGATCGACATTATTTATTACCGATATATTCTGAAACGCACCACTGCCAGCATGTTCGATGTTGCTGCGTTTGATGCCGGAAATACCAATCTGATCATGCGGTTCTTTTACGATTTCTGGTATATTCTGCTAATCTTCATCATTTTGATGTTTTTACTTTCCCGGTTTTACTCGTTGTTAAAACCCCGGCCATTTAAATTCAGGCATCCGTTTGTATATTTTCTTTCAGGAATACCGGTTATTTTTATTGTGCTCGTTCTTTCAGTAATTGGAATGCGGGGAGGTTGGCGGCACAGTACCCGCCCAATTAACATGAACAATGCCGGGGCATTTGTGAACACGCCGGAGGAAATGTCGCTGGTGCAAAACACCCCGTTTTGTATCTTCCGTACCTGGGGGAAAAAGGCTTTCGAGCACAAAAGTTTTTTTACTTCGGAAGATGAATTAAGCCGCATTTATTCGCCTGTTATTACGCCAGACAGCGTTGGTGAATTTCGGAAAGACAATGTGGTCATCATCATTCTTGAAAGTTTTAGCCGGGCATTTGTTGGTTCGCTCAACCCTCAACTGGAAGACCCGCGTGACCGGAGTTACACTCCTTTCCTGGATTCGCTGATTCACGAAAGCCTTGTTTTTCCGAATTCCTTTGCCAACGGGCGAAAATCAATTGATGCCATTCCTTCGGTAACGGCAAGTATTCCGGCATTGGTGCTGCCGTACGTAATTTCAGAGCGATCAGGAAATAAAATCAATAGTATCGCCAGTCTGCTTTCAACGCAGGGATATCAAACCGCTTTTTTTCACGGGGCTCCCAATGGTTCGATGGGCTTCGATGCATTCACTAAAATTGCCGGTTTTCATCAGTATTTCGGTCGTGATGAATATGGCAACGATGCCGATTTCGACGACATCTGGGGAATTTGGGACGAACCTTTCTTTCAGTTTTTTGCCCGTGAAATGAATCATTTGCAGGAACCATTTGCGACCACCCTTTTTTCGGTTTCGTCGCATCATCCGTATGATGTTCCGGCGAAATACAAAGGCAAATTTCCGGAGGGAAGAATTCCGCTGAACAAATGCATCCGCTACACCGATATGGCACTTCAGAAGTTTTTCGATTCGGCCCGAAAAATGCACTGGTTTAAAAATACTTTGTTCGTGATAACCGCCGATCATACAACTGATTCGGATATAAAGGAATATTATACTTCGGTGAATCGTTTTGCCATCCCGATTTTATTTTACAAATCCGATGGAAGTCTGAAAGGAGTTGATAACGGATTGGCACAGCAAATCGACATTATGCCTACAGTGCTCAGTTACCTGAATTATCCTCAACCGTACGTAGCTTTTGGAAACAATTTGTTTGACGAAAGCAGCCAACGGTTTGCGATAAATTATATTCAGGATTCATACCAGTTTTTAATTGGCGACCATGTTATTTATATGACCGACGAAATAATTACCGCCATTTATAACCGCAAAGAAGATCCGGAGCTAACAAAAAATTTGCTTGGCATTGTTGATTTACCTGAAGAAAAAGCCTTGCAGAAAGCGATTGTACAGCAATTCAACAATCGAATGGCCGATAACCGCCTGGTAATTGAAAATCAGTAAATGTTGAAAAACTGGTCTGCCCAAAATTAATGTGCCTGCCCGATCTGGTGATTTTTGGTCAAATGCTGAATTATGTCATCCGTTTCGTTCAGAAACGATCCATCTTCCAATATCAAAACCGGACATCCCTGATTTTCCGCACCAATCAAATCAACGATGGCTGGCCGTGGCCGTACAAAATCGACATAAGTAATCTCCAATTCATTGCGAAGTCGAGGATAAAAAGATAGTACTCCTTCGATCAGGGCACACGGAGGACAGAAGTATTTTGTTTCAGTATTGCGGTTAATATCCTGAAAATCTGGTTTTAATAAAAATAATTTTTCCATAATCTGTATTTATTAATGAATCTCAATATCGTAAGGCATCCTTGCAAGAACGCCCTTCTGTGAAATGATACTACGCAATTGCTCGTAATATTTAAAGTTTTCGCCCATTTCATCCTTCATAAAGCTGGCCCTGGCCGATCCTGAAAATCCTTTCAGTAATTCTTCAAACGGATCTTTCAGTTTTGGCAGGTTCACAATTCGGTAATTATCCAGATTGGCCATTTTTTTAGCCAGATTAATGGCATCGGTCAACCCTCCGTAAGTGTCAATCAACTTAATTTCTTTTGCATTGGTAGCAGCCCAAACACGGCCTTGTCCGATTGCATCAACCGCTGTTTTTTCCATCTTCCGGCCCTCGGCAACCCTGCTGATAAAAGTATCGTAGCCATCTTCAATGGTTTGCTGCATCAGGTCGCGTTCAAAAGCTGACATTGGACGTGTAAGTGAAA
This sequence comes from Prolixibacteraceae bacterium, assembly GCA_036834745.1. Taxonomy (GTDB): domain Bacteria; phylum Bacteroidota; class Bacteroidia; order Bacteroidales; family Prolixibacteraceae; genus Aquipluma. The sequence goes on along the minus strand of DAITNH010000008.1, from coordinate 32,325 downwards.
TCATGTCCGAATGTTCGTTGGTGGTTACCACATCCTGCGTAATTCCAAGCTTGTCGGTCATCAGCTTTTGCACGTTTGGTATCATTCCAAAAATTCCGATTGAACCGGTGATTGTTGTACGGTCCGCCAAAATGGTATCGGCAGCACATGCAATGTAATATCCGCCTGAGGCAGCTACATCTCCCATTGAAGCAATTACTGGTTTGGTTTCGGCAGCCAGTTTCACTTCGCGCCAGATAACTTCCGATCCATAAGCACTTCCGCCCGGAGAGTTGATCCGCAGTACTATTGCTTTGATTGACGAATCGCGACGGGCTTCCCGAATCGCTTTCGAAAGTTCTTCCGATTTAATTCCATCGTCTGAAACACTTGCATCAATACTTCCGGAGGCATAAATTACCGCAATCTTTTGACGGGCAAGGCCTTTTTGTTCGCGCTGCTCAGGAACTTTTACATATTTCTGAATTTCAACTGCTTTTACGTCGTCCTTTTCGCTGGTACCAGTAAGTTTTTTCAGGTCGTCGATCACCTGATCTTTGTATTTCAGGCCGTCAACCAGGTTTTTCTGTTTCGCGAAATCAGCTTTTCTGAAAGTGGCGACCATGTCGGCAATATCGTTCAGTTCGTCAAAACCCAAGTTTCGCGCGGTTGAAATATCAGCCAGCATTTCATTCCAAAGACTATTCAGGTATGTTTCGGTTTGAAGTCGATTTTCGTCGCTCATTTTATCCAGCAGAAAAGGTTCGACAGCGGCTTTGAATTTTCCGTGACGAACAATTTGCACTTCTACACCCAGTTTTTCCAACGCTTTTTTGTAAAAACTCCGTTCGCCTCCCAATCCACGAAAATCTACCGATCCCTGCGGATTCAGGATTAATGAATCGGCAACTGTTACCAAATAGTATGCTTTTTGGGAGAGGTATTCCCCGTAGGCATAAACAAATTTTCCTGAAGTTTTAAAATCTTTCAGCGCTGCCCTTATTTCCTCAACAGTGGCCATTCCTGCCTGAATATCCTTCGGGTTCAGATAGATACCTTTGATGTTATCGTCAGTTTTGGCTTTGCGGATGCAATCAAGGATATCATTCAATCCAACGGTTTTTACACCCTGAAACATCCCGAAATCCAGTCCTTCAAATGGATTGCTCTTTGCACGGTCAACAATCTGATGGTCAAATTTCATAAGCAACACACTATTTGCCTGAATTTGAGAAGGTTGATCGGAAACAGAAACCATGGCCGAAATAATACCGATGGTAATAAACAGCAACAAAATGCCGGCGACCATTATCCCGAGGATTGATGCCAGCGTAAATTTGAAAAAATCCTTCATCTGTATCTTATTTGAGTTATAAATTCGAAAATGTACAATAGATTTGTACGAATTTAGTGTTTTTGTTACAAACGCAGATCGAAATGACCAAACTATATGTATTATTGGGAGGAAACTTAGGCGATAAGGAAAAAATATTTTCGGAAGCACGGATTAATCTGCATAATTTGGTTGGAGAAATTACCGCGCAATCGGCTGTTTACGAAACCGAACCGTGGGGTTTTGAGTCAACCGATTTGTTCTGGAATCAGGTGCTCGAAATTGCGACCAGCCTTTCTCCGGAAGAAGTTCTCAAACAAACACAACAAACAGAATTTGAGCTGGGAAGAATCAGAAAATCAAATCAATACGATTCGCGTATCATTGATATTGATATTTTATTTTATGGAGAAAAAATCGTTGAACTGCCAAATCTGATCATTCCACATCCCCGAATTCAGGAACGAAAATTTGTTTTGATACCCTTAAATGAAATTGCCCCAGATCTGAAACATCCGGTTTTTCAGAAAACAATCAGCCAATTACTGGCAGAATGCACCGATCAACTTCGGGTTGAAAAAGTTGAACAAAAGTAAACAGTATTCAGTCGCAGTATTCAAAAAAAGTCTTGCAACAGATAAGCGAACCTGAAATTTGGAACTTAATTAATGCGAGTCAATTTTTGCTCCGAAAGCCAAATCGCCTGCATCGCCCAGTCCGGGAACAATGTACGACATCGAGGTCATATCTGGATCAATAGCTCCAATCCAGAGGGTTACATTGTCGGAAGTAATGTTATTAATTACTTGTTCAACTCCTTTGGCACTTGCAATTATCGCCACCAGATGAACATGCTTAGGTGTTCCTTTTTTTAGCAACGCCCTGTAACCAATTTCCATCGATGACCCTGAAGCCAGCATAGGATCGGAGAGAATAACTTCCTTCCCCTCAAGCGATGGAGAAGCCAGGTATTCAAATTCGATGTGGAATTCGCTTTTTTCATCGTATTTGCGGTAAGCCGAAATGAAAGCGTTTTCAGCACGATCGAAAATGTTGAGCAATCCTTGTTGAAGAGGCAGTCCTGCACGTAAAATAGTAGCTAAAACCGGCTGTTGAACCAAGGTTTCCACTTTGGCAACTCCAAGCGGAGTTTTTATATCAACAGTTTGATAATCCATCACTTTGCTTATTTCATAAGCGAAAATTTCTCCCAAACGTTCGAGGTTTCTTCTGAACCGCATCGGATCTTTCTGGATTACTTCGCAACGGATTTCTGAGATGAACTGATTAAAAACCGAATTCGATTCGCCAACAATATTTACCTTCATGATTTAAAAAGTTTCGGCGAAAGTAATTAAAATTCCCTAATCAGAAGAATGCTGTACACCATACAAGATCAATAATTGTTCACCTTTTTATCAGACGCAGCAGATTTGGCAATTTGTTTTGATGCACTGAATAATAGCGCTGAGGCAATGCTCCAAATCCGTTATAAAATCTTGCTACTCCGGGAATGTTTGACCCTTCGAAATCGAGCGTCAGATTTTTGCCGGTATTGTTCTGAATAAAAGTATCAATAAGCAGAAACATAGCGCTTTGCTCTGTTCCCTTTGCATTTGAAGAGGCTGCCAGGTATATCATTTTCTGATTCGAACCAACAAAAAAAACTGCAGCAATCAGGTTATTGCCTGAATCGAAGGCTCCATAAATCTCTCCAAGCTGATTGTAAAGTGCATGGCTGATAACTTTCTGAAGGGCCGCATAGTGCTTGGATTTAACTTCGGGCGATTTAATTTTCAGGTTAGTTTGTGTAAATTTCAGGAACATTGGAATATCATAAACCTGCGAAATAAAGACTTTATTCTGAATGGCCTTTTGAATATTTCGCCTGGTATTGGTGTTGTATAATGAACGGATTCCTGTCAGGTTTTGGTGAAGTTCCAGATGAAAAGTTGTATTCGGCCTGATTGTGAAACTACTTGTTGTTGGAGTATTTCCAAGGTTCAGATTCATGTCGGTAAGCCTGAATTGTTTCGGGATAGAATTCAGAAACTGGTTGACGATATCAGGCTCGGGAGGAAAATTGGAAAAAATACCGAGTTGTTGAGTGAAAAATGGCTGATAAACGTATCGGATTCCCATTTTTGACCTGTTCACCAATGGCATTATGTAGAGATAATTGCCCCAGATCAGCGCATCCCAGTTCGGGCAAATCCGGTCGAGGTACCAGCTAAATGCATAAACTATCCCAAATGAAGAATTGGCCACGCACTGATCCCATTTCTCGCGATCGATGTCCACGTTTTTTACAAAACGAATTTCAGGATTAATCATTGGCATAGTTTAAACCTTTTTCCAGAATTTGTTCAAAAACTTTGCGCCAACCGAGCCATTGTCCCGAATCTTTCAGCGATTCGTTGTGCCACAAACTAACGAATGTGCCATTTACATTTTTCACTTCGAGCATTAACTTTTCAATTTGCTGCCAGGCCTGTTCCGGTTCCATTTTCAGGTAGTTTTTCAAGGTCACATCCATTGTCTGAAACGGATGAATCATCAGTTCAGTGCGCTGGTTGCGGCTTAAATCGAAAAAATAAAACGCGGTACAGGTTCCTACCCTGAAACCGACCAGGCTGGCAAAGCCCATTGTGTAATCATCGGCAATGCCAGCTTTCTGCAACTGTTGATAAGTTTGTGGCATTTTTAATTTCAGAAAATGTTGCCGGCTTTTGGTTACCGGTTTCTGTATAATATCCTCTAAACGTTCTTTCTCTGTTTCGAATAGCCACGGCTTGTAGTTCGAAGTATATGACGGATGAATGCCCACTTCGCAAACTGAAGAAAGATAAGTGATTAGCTGCCGGAAATATTTATTCCTGAAGGAAATATTTTTGTCGTAGCGGTCACGATCGCCAATCAGGATAAAAAAAAGGATGTGGTTAAGCAATCCTTTGTAGGTGTCCAGAATGTATTTGTAGGTGTCGTAAGGATCTTTTTGGAGACCGAGGAAAACGACGAGCCGCTGTTTCAATTCGGCCCACTGACCATGAAAAACAGCTTTTGTGATAGCGCCGAGAGAAACCGGCAGGCTTTTATTTTTGAAGGCCCAGGCATTGTCGATGTCGATGGAAGTCACAAACTGAAACGAGCGCCGGTGAATTTTAAACTCCGGAAATTGTACTGAAATTTTTTCAGCAAGCCAATAAGCCATTAAATCGACAATAGGTTTCTGATGCAACCCGAGGCGAACAAGAATATTTTCGGAATCTGTAAAACGCTCGTGTTCGTCTGTGCTTTCAGAAAGATATTCTTCGTATCGCGTAACAAGGTAAAAAGCACAGGCAAAGGGATCAAAAGGCAGAATTGAATCTTCGGAAGCAGGAAAAAACAACTGCATTTGCTGGTAGTCAACTGGCTCTATTTCCTGATCAAAAATGGATTTTTGAAACAGCAAATCATTGGCTTTCAGGAACAATCCGGAGGAATAATTGATTTGCGAATAATTGATTTTTGGCAAGTCGGATTGCAAAAACTCATCCGCATTCGTGGTAAAAACCAACTCAGTTCCAAGAATGGTTTTAAAAATCAGGCCGAAGGAATATTCGATCCGGGGAGTAATTTCTGGAACAAAGATTAAAATCGTTGAATGGTGTATTTTTTCCACAGAAAACAGTTCATAGTTTCAAACCATAAAACTAACAATTTTGTTCCGGTTTATCCACCAACGACATAAATCAGATCAGCCCTTCGTCGGCAAAGCTAAAATAGGAACCATTCCCGATAATCAAATGATCGAGTACCGGAATATCCATGTGCTTCCCGGCTTCTTTGATTTTTTTGGTGATCTCCTTGTCGGCTTCGCTGGGCACCAGATTTCCTGAAGGGTGGTTGTGGCACAAAATAATGGAGCAGGCCAGTTTGTCGAGCGCCATTTTCAGAATAATTCGCACATCAATCACCGTTCCTGCCAAGCCGCCCTGACTCACCATCATTTTATCGAGAACCAGATTGTTGCGATTAAGTAAAAGTACCCAGAATTCTTCGTGCGGAAGGTCGCTCAGCAAAGGTTTAAAAATGGCTGCCGCATCGCCACTGGTTATCACTTTTGGTTTTTCATCGGGCTCCGATTCTTTTCTGCGACGCCCAAGTTCCATCGCTGCCGCAATTGTTATCGCTTTTGCAGGTCCGATACCTTTGAATTTTTGAAGGTCGCTGATGTTTTTTTTGCCCAGTTCGTTCAGGTTGTTGTTTACCGATGCCATAATCCGGCGCGAGACTTCAACCGCCGATTCTTCCAGATTTCCGGAACCAATCAAAATGGCAATTAACTCGGCTTCGGACAATGAACGCACTCCCTTGGCCTGCATTTTCTCACGTGGGCGGTCTTCCACGGCCCATTCCTTGATACTTAGTTTCTTGTACATTTAAGTGTTTGTTTAGTTAACTAAGTTATGAAACTGAAGTGAGATGGCCAAACGGAATTTTATTTCCTGAATGGCGCAAAAACCAATTGAAACTGCCGTTCCGAAGGCATCACCCGATATTTATTCAGTACCGAAATGGCGGTACAACCCACTCCGCTCAGTGCATAATCAAGATTGAGTGTCACTCCGTCGAACGGTTTCAGTTGGAACGGATACCATGCCCGCGAAAGATTGTCGGACTGCACATTTTGCGCACTGAAGCTGAATGGTTCTGACGCCGAAATCTTCACACCAACTCCCAGCGCATTTTGAAGTATAGTCCAACGAACATCTGTTTTGTTTCCGTTTTCCTGCGGAATGAGGTACGGCACATATTGCTCTGCAACCGAACCCGAATAAGTTCCGATTTTAGCGCCGGTTTTGCGGTCGGGGTAGGTTTCGAACGGTCCGCGGCCATACCATTTTACCTGATCGAACGACTGATTCAGCACTATCTGGATTCCTACCCGCGGCAACCATTCCGGCATTTTCCCATTGGGTGTCACGGTGTGGTCGAGTGTCATTTTTCCTGAACCTGAAATGGTGAATTCGAACCTGTTTTCGAACGATGTAGTTATTTCAGGATTCGAAGTATGACTTTCTATCACCAGCTTTATTTCTCCTGAATGTTTTGTCCAGTTGATGCGGTCGGCTTTGGTGCCCATCTGATCCAGTCCATGTGCAAACCATGCATTTGATTGACCTGATCCCATTCCCGGAGTGCGGGTCAATCCTGATTGCCAGTTCGTCCACTGATCGATATCGTTGGCAAGCGGGGCGCGCCATACGTTCAGGTTCAATCCTTCTTTCAGCAATTCGGTTCCATCGAAAACAATGGAAGTCAGACTGCCTGTCTTTTTGCTGAACGAATAAGTAAAATTATTTCCCTGAATCTTGATCAGATCACTCGTTTCTGTGATTTCAGGAGCAGGCAGATTTACAGTTGAAATAGCTTGAGCCGGGTCCATTTTCAAAGGCAACTGATCCCACGCCAGTTCAAAGCCTTTCGCTGCCCAGGGTTTGTCGGTTTTCTGCCGGAAACTCACCAGCAGGAAATATTCTTTTCCGGCTTCCTTCGTGAAAGGCAGATAGGAAAAGATGTATTTTGCCTTTTTCAAAGCGGGAACCGATGTTTCAAAAGTTCCCTCTTTTACGACCGCTCCTTCGCATTGCAACTGCCAAACGGCATCCAGATCGCTGGTGTTGGTAAAGTGCATCCGGTTCCAGATTTCCACTTCGCCCTTCGTCTCGTCCAGCATTTTAACAGAAACCGGTTGTGCCGATTTTTTGATCTGCCACATTTCGGGCTGTGGCGTACGATCGGGCCAAATGTTACCGTAAGTGCGTCCGCCAACGCCCATGCTAAAAAACTCCTGCCCGGTTTTTTGCTCATCGAAATCGAGCCAGCAAAGCGCCGATTTTTTAGTTGCCTCGGTCGGATTAAGCAAATCCTGAACATCAACGACACGGTCAAAAATAGCAAGTTGGTCGAATGCCGCATTGCTGTAATGATTCGGATTTTCCTGTGCCTCGATTTCGGGATTGCGCCCAAGATTGATTGGGAAAGGTTTATTTTCGATGGTCAGGGTGCAAGCTTCTTCGGCTTTCTTTTCTCCATCGATATACAATTGAAGTTGTGTTCCGTTATAAATTCCGGTTACGAGGTGCCAGTTGTTTTGCCAGTTTTCAGGAAGAGTAGTTTTTACACTGGTTTTCTTCCGGTCACCCACATAAAATTCCAACTCGGTTTCGCTGTTCTGTTCAATCCCAAACTGAAAAAAACCTTTCGACAGGAAAGTTCCGTTCCCGTTCCACTCGCGTGGTTTCACCCAAAATGAAATGGTCAACGCTTTTCCTGAAATGTCCAATTTCGGATCGCGGTACATTTCCACCCAGGTGTCGGTTCCGGTGAGTTGAACCGCCTGTCCGAATTTGCCCGGAACCAGTTCTGTTTTGCCCATCAGGGCCGCAGAAATAGTATTTCCGGAAGCATCGGGTGTGTCAATGTATTTTTCGCGCAGACCAGGACTCACAAAATCCCAAATCGCACCTCCCATCAGGCGCGGATATTCGTAAATTGCATCCCAGTATTCATCAAGCCCGCCCATGCTGTTGCCGGCTGCCGACAAATATTCGTCCATAAACGACGGGCGCGGGTCAATTTCTTCGGGCGATTGACCAAACTTTACTTTCAAATCGAAAGGAGTACCGTAACGTGGCCCAATAATATCCTCACATTTAACCGGGTTTTTGCCTGGCTCATCATAATCGTTTCCGCCATACATCCATGCAGGACGGCTCGGATCGAGACGCTTTCCGGCAGCAATCACTTCGCAGATGTTGAAGCCTGAACCACTTTCGTTTCCGGCACTCCAGAAGATGATACTCGGGTGATTTCGGTCGCGGAGCACCATTTTTTCAGCACGCTCCACATACGATTTGGTCCATTCAGGCATGTTGGAGATAAATTCGGTGGCATGTGCTTCCACTCCGGCTTCGTCCACTATGTAAATTCCAATTTCGTCGGCCAGTTCGAGGTATTCTTTTACCGGCGGATAATGGCAAGTGCGCACACAGTTGATGTTGAACTGCTTCATCAGGTAAAAATCCTTGCGAATAGTTTCCACATCCATCGTGTGGCCCAAATCGGGGTGCTGCATGTGGCTGTTCACACCATTCAGTTTTACCGGAACACCGTTCACATAATAAACCTGATGCCTGACTTCCACTTCTTTAAAGCCAATTCGTTCGGCCAAAGCTTCCGTAGTTTTTCCTGAAGCATCCACCAGTTCGAAGCCAATTCGGTACAAATTGGGCTTTTCGTCCGACCATTTCAATGGCGATTTAACGGGTGCATTCAGCCGGATCGTTGTTTTTTCACCTGCCCCAAGTATAATTTTTGCTGAAGTGAGGTTTTCCAAAACCATCTGGTTCTGTGCATCGAACAGGCTAACTTTCACCAGATAATCCTGAACCGGAACTGATGAATAATTCTGAATTTCGGCTTCCACTTTCAGGGTGGCATCTTCGTATTTATCGTCCAGATCAGTCACCACATAATAATCGCGGATGTGTACTTTGGGTGTAGCCATCAGGTAAACGCTGCGGAAAATACCGCCCAACCGCCACATGTCCTGATCTTCGTTGTAAATGCCATCGGAATACTGAAAAACCATCACCGAAACCGTGTTCTTTCCGGCTTTTACCAGTTTGGTCACATCGAATTCGGCAGGTTCGTTGGCTCCCTGGTTATAGCCTACTTCCTGACCGTTTACCCAAAGAAAATAAGCCGAAGCCACTCCTTCGAAATGCAGGAATAACTGCTTGTCCTTGAATCCCGAAGGAACTGTAAACGTTTTACGATAAGAACCAACCGGGTTATAGTCGCGTGGAATTTTAGGCGGATCAGCTTTAAATGGTTGCGCTACATTGCGGAAAATCTTCTCGCCCCAACCCTGCATTTGCCACATTCCGGGAACAGTAATTTCAGCCATTCCTTTTTCACTAAAATCATTCCGGAAAAAATTTTTATTGATGCCATCGGGATTGACGGTATAAAGAAATTTCCATTTGCCATCGAGCGAAAGGAAACCTGAAGACTGCTCTTTTTCGCGTGTAAAAGCTTTATCCAAATTGGCGTAGGGCAAAAGCGGGACATGGCCTTCTTCCTGGTTGAGCCCGATCATCTGCGGGTTTTCGATGTAATCATACAAGTTTTCGAGGAAAGGTTTGTGTTGGGCAAAAATAGATTGAATGTTGAATGCCAGTAAAATAAAAAGCGCGGAGAATTTTATTCGGTTCATGGGTTTTAGTTAAGTGTCAGTGCTACAATTATAGGAAATTTGAGGGGAGATTGCAAATGGAACAATTAGAAATGAAACATGTCCGTTCACTAAAGTGAAACGGCAAGGGATAGTTGCTATGATCAGCAAGAAGATTATCCTTTGCCGTTCGGCTTTAGCCAACGGACATGTAGATCAATTTGTCGCGGTTGAAAACTGCGACAAATCCCGGAAACTGCTCAACCCGTTAAAACCTCACATTCCGCAAATATTCAGCACTGCCGCGCAGGCATTCGATACCGTTCTGTTCGTTGTCGCGTTCCACAATGTAATGGCGCACGCCCTGATCCCATGCTTCGCGGAATACCGGACGAAAATCGATAATTCCGGAACCCGGACAGGCAAACGACTTTTCAGGAGTGGCATCCATGTCTTTCACATGCAGAATTTCGTATCGACCGGGATATTTCTTCAGGCAATCAACCGTGTCGCCACCGCCTTTTTGAACCCAATAAACATCGAGTTCCATTTTTACTGTTTCCGGGTCGGTGTTTTTCATCAGGATGTCGAACGGAAGACCTTCGCCTGTATCCTTTTCGAACTCCCAATTGTGGTTGTGCCAGCAGAATTTGATACCGCCTTTTTTACAGGCTGCGCCTAGTTTATTCAGGTTGTCGGCAGCTGTTTTGGCATCATCAGCAGAAATATTTTTGGCATCGGAAAGCCACGGCCAGTAACAAACCCAATATTTTTTACCCATTTCGAGCGCTTCTGCAATTTTTTTATCTGAGTCCTTCTGCATATCAACAATGGAACCACCTCCGGCAAACGGAGATATACCCAGAGATTTGCAAACTGCTTTAAATTCTGAAAGCGAATTGCCAAAATAGTTGCCAGTTTCCATTTCGGTATAACCTTGCTTGGCCAGCTTTTCAAGCGTGCCTTTCCAGTCCTCTTTCATGAAATTATTGACGATTCCGGAAATAAATCCGATCTGGTCGAGTCGGTCGGCCTTCTTTTCGATGGCCCAGGCCGGTAAGCCGGTAGCAAATCCGGCTGTTGCCAGGCCAATGGTTGTTAAGAATTGTCTTCTATTTGTGTTCATAGGTTATTTTTTAAGCCCCTCTCCAACCTCTCCCCAAGAGGGAGAGGCTAAGGTTTTCAAGGTTCTTAAAGTTATCGGATAAAAGAGTGAAATTTGTTTATGCATTACTCAAAACTCCCCTCCTTCGGAGGGGTTGGGGAGGCTATACTTTCGGCAGTGCCCAAGGTTTTCGGTATTCAGGAACGATGTATTGATTTGCTTTTTCCGAATTCGAGAATTTGCCTTTGGCTTCGTCCCAAAGCAACAGGTTTTCTCCCGAGCGAACAGCAATATTGGCACAGTGAGCGGCAACAGCAACAGCACGGCCAATTTCAGGAGTACAAACCGGTTTTTGCCGCGATTTGATGCAGTCGATAAAATTCCGGGCGTGTTCCTGATGGTTTTCACCGCCTTTGTCAGATTCTTCGGCTTCGGTTTTTCCTTTCTTTTCTTTGTCGTCCCACTGCGGAATCACTTTGTAGCCATTTCTATCTGCAACAATGGTACCCAGATCGCCGATGAACTCAATTCCATACGGCTTATTCCACGGACCATTTTGTATTCCTGCGGTGTGTTGCCAGGTAACCTGGTAATCGCCAAACTCGAAAATTACAGACATGGTGTCGTAGGTCTCGTGGTTGTTGTTCGGGAAGGAGATGTTGGCTCCCGCAGCCATTATTTTTTGTGGTGGAGTGGTAATGTCTTTGGCCCAAAGCGCCATGTCAATCAGGTGAACGCCCCAGTCGGTAACCAGTCCGCCACCGTAATCCCAGAACATGCGCCACGAACCATGAAAACGTGTTGGATTAAATGAGCGGGATGGAGCAGGCCCGAGCCACATTTCAAAATCAACTCCTGCAGGAACCGCAGTGTCGGCAGTCATTGGCTGGCCCACACCATAATTGAAGTTGCCCCAGATGTTGGTTTTTCGCAGTTTCCCGATTCTTCCTGATTTGATCATTTGATTGATCTTGTTCCAGTTAGCACCGCTTCGTTGTTGCTGTCCTACCTGAACAACCCGGTTGTAACGGTTTACAGCTTTCACCATCAGGTTACATTCTTCGATGCTGTTTGCCATTGGTTTTTCAACATAAACATCCAGTCCGGCTTCACATGCATTTACCATCGGAAGGCAATGCCAGTGGTCGGGTGTACCGATTACGACTGCATGTAAATCTTTATTTTCCAGTAATTTCCTGAAATCGCCATACAATTTTGGCTTCTGATTGTAGGTTTTCAGAATTTCGGCAGCTTTATCGTTCAGGATATTTTGGTCGATGTCGCACAGACCAATACAATTGACTCCGGGAATATTGAGGTGATTCTTTAAATCGCCAAAACCCATACTTCGGCAACCAATAAGTGCAATGTTGATTTGGTCGCTGGGGGCCACTTTTTGGGTTGCAGCCTGAATTGCTCCGGGTAAACTGCTGATCAGTCCCATTCCTGCGGTTGCTGCAACTGAATTCCTGATAAATGATCTTCGGTTTGTAGTCATTTCTGTTACGTTAGTTGGTTAATAAAATCAAGCTAAATATAACAGTAATTTTTTGACTGACAGACGGTCTGCAAAAAAACAAATGGAAGACTTTGGGAAGACTGGAGAAATTACTTCTATTCCCCACCCCCTCCAGCATCTCTTTCGCTTTTTTTTACACTTTTCACCTTTTCGAAGGTGAGTGAAAGTTTGTTGTTGCCTTCTATCCTTTAGCAGATTGATTGATTGATTTGCACGGAATGAATCACTTTGACAATTATAGGCGGCAAATATTGACAACTTTATAAACAGCATTAAAGATCTAATTCAAAAGGAAATGTGTCTGGTGATTTGTCATAGAAATTGCATCTTTGAAAAAAATAAATATTATGGAAACGATACGTATAGAAATATTGAATCCCAAAGCCAATCGACTTTTAAAGGATTTGACAGATTTGAACCTGATTAAAATTCAACCCAAATGAAACATGGTTTTTAACGGTACGGTTAATTTATCATCGAATTATACATATCAGGGCATTGATTGTACTGAGCTAACATTCGTTTTTGAGTATAAATCAGCAGGCAAATTTGAAGTCGATTTTACAAAGGCGGTGATAAATCCTATCATCAAATTAATAGGCATTCAATTGGTGCAACCTGTTAAAAAATAAATGGAAAAGCAATTACAAATATAAGAACCGATAAAAAAGGCAATGATACTTATATTTATTTACCTGCTATTATTGATGCAAAAACAAAGATTGTGATTGAATAATATCCAAAGTGATTTTTGTACTCAGCCAATCACTTTAAAGTTGGAAATAGCTGGTGCAGGTTTGCCTCGAGTGCATCTTTTATCCAGGGATTTGTAATCCCATACAACAACAAAAGTTGATCGAAAATTTAATTCAACCCCTTTGCCCGCAATGGCAAGGGGGCTTTTTGTCAAACCCCCTCTCGAAATTTCAAAAATTGGATACGTTTCACCCTTTCATTTCCACACAAAAAACATATTCCTGATTTTCATGTTGTACTGGCTTAATTAGTTTCTCCCGGCATTGGCAGGAGTAATTTAAACCTTTACACATAAGGCATGAAGCAGGCAATTCTTACGACATTAATTTTCCTCTCCGGTTTCAATTTTCTTTTTGCTCAAAATGGCAGTATTCAGGGAACAGTATCAGATCTGTCCACCAACGATAAAATTCCATTTGCAGCTGTTACAGTTATTTCGGAGAATGAACCTTTTCAGAACGGAAGTATATCGAACGACGAAGGTTCTTTCAGTATCGATAATTTAAAAACAGGCAATTACAAACTGCTGGTTTCATTTATGGGCTATAAAACCGACACCATCAGCAAGATCGTTTTGAGCAGGCAAAACCCAAAAATGAATATCGGGAACATCAGCTTAAAACCTACTTCAATTGATTTGGAAGAAGTTCAGGTGCAGGCCAATTCGAAAACTGCGACCAGTAAAATCGATCGGCAAACCTATCGCGCAGCCGATTTTGAAACAGCCAAAGGTGGAACGGCAACCGACTTATTAAGCAAATTACCCTCGGTTTCGGTCGATCCGGATGGAAGCGTATCGGTTCGCGGAACAACTGATTTTATGGTTTACCTGAATGGAAAACCTACCCAGATCGATCCGTCCATCTTATTGGGACAGATTTCAGGATCACAAATAGAGAATGTGGAGATTATCTCGATTCCAACTGCCAAATACGATGCACAGGGAAAAGGCGGAATCATCAACATTACCACCAAACGAACCGGCGCTGAAGGTCTCTCTGTTTCAACGAACGGATTAATTGGCGGAGCGCCGTGGGGAAATTTAACTGACCAGTACAGTGGGTTTGAAAATAACGACAACCGTTATGGCGGAGGTGTTAACCTGATGTATTTCAAGGATAAAATCAGTCTTTTCGGCGGATTAAATTACAACCGCCGGAATGTGAATGGCGATCGTACCGGCGATGCCCGAATACTTGTGGAAAACAATGTTTACCGCCACATGGTTGCGGCTGGCGAACGCCCCGAATGGTACGAATCGATGTCGGCCAATGCCGGGTTCGACTATAAACTATCAGCCAAATCAACTTTTTCAGGTTCGTATTTCTACGGAAATCGTACCGAAGGAAGATCGGCATTTTACATCTACAATAATTTTTATGCCGACAAAAACAAAGTGAGTATTCCTGGCGTCAATCGCAGGGAAGTTTGGATCTACAATCCGAATACCGACGACCGGCTTGGTGAATTTCATACCGCGAATCTCGATTTCGTGCACAATTTCAGTAAAACCAGGGAATTGAAAATTTCAGGATTGTACGAACATTCGAACCTGAGCCGTGAGCTGAGCAACGAAAATTACACGTTTAATCCGGCAACCGATCAGATTGGAGCCAAAGAACTCCAGTATCGTCAAACCGACGATACGCCGCTCGATGGTTACCGCCTGTCGGTCGATTATTCCACACAATTCGAAAATGGTTCGAAGCTCGGATTGGGTTTTCAGCCACAATACCTTCAGATTGAAGGTGGTTTTAATTACGACACGCTTGATATTAAAACCGGTAATCTTATACCTTATTCAGATCTTGAAAACGAGCTTGCCATGAGCAGAGCCATTTGGGCCGGTTATGTCGATTACTCCGGAAGTATTAAGAAAATCAAATACATTGCTGGTCTCCGGATGGAATATGCCGATCAGCAAATTGATATTTTGTCAGCCAATTATTTTTCATTGTTCGATGGAGCTAAAAAGTCAAATTACAGCACAAAAAAGCTTGATTTGTTCCACACATTGCACCTTTCGTGGGAATTGAACGAAAAACAAAAGCTGAATTTTGCCACCAGCCGCAGAGTCAGCCGTCCTCCTGTAAAAAACATGACACCATTTCTGTACCGCCGTCACCTGGAAGTGTACGAAGTGGGTGACCCTGAGCTCGAACCAGAATATATGCTGAATGCTGAATTATCGTTCGATCAGAAAATCAGTAAACATTCGTTTACCCTGATTGGCTTTTACCGTGGTGTTGACAATGCTGTTTTCAGGGTAAATACCATTACCAACGAAAATGCAAAGGTTTTTGCTGTAACCAAAGAGGAAGTGCTGATCCGCAGTTTTACGAATGCCGGAAATTCACAATCGCTGGGCGCCGAGCTGAATGCTAATATTGATGCAGGAAAATTAGCTAAGTTTTTCATCGGCGGTTCATTGTACAATTACAGGGTAAAAGGTGATATTTTTGGTTATCAGGTCGATAACAGCAGCACCAACTGGAGCCTGAAAGCCAACATGAACCTGACTTTCACGAAAGAACTGAAATTTACTGCCGATTTTAGCCTGAAATCGGCTACCATTACCGCGCAGGGTCAAAACGATTTACTTTACCTCGCCAATTCAGCAATAAGTTATACCCCAGCAAAATTAAAAGGATGGGATTTCTCGTTGCGTGTGCTCGATGTACTTGGTTCGAATGTGGAAGGATTGGATACACAGGCTTTCAATAAACAAGGCAATGAGATTTTTTACCAGACAACAGATTATTACAGAAATGGTGGAATTGTTGAATTGGGAATCACCTATTCGTTTAATTCGAAAGGCAAAAACGGTAAAAAAGCAGAAAGTACCTTCGGAAAAGAACAGTTCTAAAATAAGTCAAACCGAAATATGGTTTCACCGAAACCAACAAAAATAATTTTCTATAACCGGAGTTACCAAAAAAAAGCTTATTAGAGCCGCTTTTAAGTATCTTCGGCACAAATTCAGATTTCAACGATGAGCGAAAAAAAGAGCAGAAAAACCTGGCAGCATCCGTGGTCGTACCGCGAAGGAACCATCATTACGGTGGCAATGATCGTGCTCGGATTTGCCCTGCAAATTGCCAGCGGCGGCACTTCATTTCGGTTGGCAGGATTTCCCTGGAACCTGATTTCAGGTTTCGTTTTTCTGGGCTTTCTCTTGTTATTGTTTTGGTTTCTGAAGAAACATGCTGTAATAAAATGGCTGGGAAGCGTAAAAGCTGCATTGCCTGCCATTTTTGGGTTTACGTTTTTGGTACTTCTGATGGGTTTTGTGAAACAGGATGTGCAATCGAAAAACATGTTGGTTGAGTTGCTCGGCTTGAATCATCTGGTAAAAACCTGGCCATTTATACTGATCAACCTTTATTTGCTTGTACTTCTTGGGTTGGTTACCCTGAAACGACTGACACCATTCAATCTGAAGAATTTCGGATTTTTCCTGAACCATTTTGGCTTGTTTCTCGTGTTGCTTTCGACGGCACTTGGCAGCAGCGACGTAAAAACCCTGAACATGGATTGCTACGAAGATCAAACAGAATGGCGTGGCCGTGAGGCAAACGGAACCATGGTTGAATTACCGATCGCAATAAAGCTTTTGAATTTTAACATCGAGGAGTTTCGCCCGAAACTGACCATTATCGACAATAAAACCGGAAAAATAGTCATTGAGAATAATCGTGAAAAATTTGAACTGCTCGACCGCGATGCATTTGATTTGTTTCAGTATCATCTGGAAGTGGATACTTTTTATGCCTCTTCGGGACGGGTTGAAGAAAATTATTACCCAGTGAATGAACCCGGTTCGTCGCCATCGGCCAGAATTAAAGTCACCAATTTGATGGATCAGTCAGTAAGCCACGGTTGGGTTTGCAGCGGAAGTTACGCGATGCAACCCGAAGCGCTTAAACTCAACGAAAATCATTCGCTGATTATGCTGCCTGCCGAACCTAAGAAATTCAGTTCTGAGGTTTCAATCGTGACCAAAGACGGCAAAAGCCAGACTGCGCTGATTGAGGTGAACAAGCCATTCAGGATAAACGGTTGGACAATTTACCAGCTCGGATACAATACCGAAATGGGCCGGTGGTCGGATTTAAGTGTGTTGCAATTGGTACGTGACCCTTGGTTACCTGCTGTTTATACCGGCATTTTCCTGATGATGGCCGGAGCTATTTTTCTATTTATTTTCGGTAAACCAAAAAGTGGAGGAACTGAACATGTGGCTTAATTTTCCGGTTTTCGCATCAGTTGCCATCTTGCTTTGGATGGCGGCCACTGGCCTGTTCCTGTTTTCGGCATCAAAAATACTCAACCGTCTGGCCGCAGGACTCAGCGTATCAGGAACTGTAGTTTTGCTTGTTTTTGTAATCATGCTTTGGATGGCAATCGATCGCCCACCCATGCGCACTTTGGGCGAAACGCGGCTTTGGTACGCCATATTTTTATCCGGAATTGGCCTGGCATCCTATTTTCGCTGGAAATACAAATGGTTGGTTTGTTACAGCCTTACTTTGGCCATGATGTTTCTGTCGGTCAATCTGAATCATCCGGAAACTTACGATAAAACCCTGATGCCTGCGCTGCAAAGTCAGTGGTTTGTGCCCCACGTGATTGTGTATATTTTTGCGTATGCTTTGTTGGGCGCTTCCTCATTGGTTGCCATCAGGAACATTTTTGTGAAGTCTTCAGGAAAAACAACCAGTGAGCCCATCCACATGGCCGATAACCTGGTTTACCTTGGATTTTCATTTCTGACATTGGGTTTACTTTTCGGCGCACTTTGGGCGAAAGAAGCCTGGGGACATTACTGGACCTGGGACCCAAAAGAAACCTGGGCATTCATCACATGGATGTTTTATCTGATTTACATTCATTACCGGTTCAGAAATCCGTTGGCACACAACAAAGCCATGATGATACTGGCCGTTTCATTTGTCATACTGCTGGTTTGCTGGTTTGGAGTGAATTACCTGCCAAGCGCCCAGAACAGCGTGCATGTTTATACGGAGTAGCTAAACGACCTTTATTTCAAGTCCTGTTTCAATAATCTTTCTCAATGTATCTAATTCTATATCCGACCGGTCATTCTCTAATCTCGAGATATATGTCCTGGAAGTGCCGCTTATAACCGCCAGTTCTTGTTGCGTCATTCCGGATTTTATTCTTGCTTCGCGGACCAATTTCCCGATTTTATTCATCATTTCTGATTGTTCTGGATTCACCGTTGTTGACATTCAGGATAAAATATTACCTCAAAATCGAAAGTCACACCAAAGAGCTGAAAGAACGTTCGATGAACGAGCAGTTCCGTTCACGCGTTGAAGCCGGCCTGCAAAAAATAGCCGCCAGTTTGACAAAAAAAAGTGGAGTAAAACAAGAAGATAAAGTACACCAGCACATTGGGCGTTTAAACAGGTACGAAAACTTTACGATGCCCTGAAATACAAATACGCACCCTTCGTAAAACGAAAATCCGTAGTACACAAATCCGAACTCGAAAACTGCCAATTTATTGAACAGCAAGAATTCCATTCGGATTAACTGTAAGTTGGGTTAAGTTGAAACGTAAAAAATGAACAGAAGTTCAGAAATAATCTTCAACAATCCTGGAAGCCGATGCCATTAATTCCGAGGAAATCGTTTCGAACAACTGTTTTTCATTGGCATAACTCAAGAGCCGACTAATCACAATCGAGGGGTCAAAAAAAGCCGGTCAGGAAAACATTCCCAACCGGCTTTTGTGTAATTTTCAAGTTCAACCCTGCGTGGATTTCTCTACAGCGGTTTGTCCATAATTTCGGTTTGCATCCGAACCGAATCTTCGTGGATGTGCTGAAACAACTGCAGCACAAAATTCGGATCGAGATTCAGGCTTTTCCCCATTTTTACGCGTTTATCCATCAATTCGGCAAAACGGCCAATTTGCAAGGCAGTAACATTGTTGTCTTTTTTATACTGACCAATTTGTCTGACAATTTCCATGCGCGAAGAAAGTGTTTCGAGCAATTCGGTATCAATTGCATCGATGCGGTTACGAAGCAATTCAAGCTGATTTTCAAACTGTTTGTTTTCAGTAGTAGCATTCCTGATCACCAAACGATCGAGCAATTTGGCCAGATCGGCAGGCGTCAATTGCTGTTCCTTGTCGCTCAAAGCGCAGGAAGGATCGATGTGCGATTCGATCATCAGCCCTTCCATGCCCATATCAAATGCTTTTTGCGAAATGTCGAACAAATATTCGCGCTTGCCGCCAATGTGGCTCGGGTCGCAAATAATTGGCAAATTTGGCATTAATCGGCGTAATTCAATCACTGTTTTCCAGTTGGGGTAGTTCCGGTACTCCGATTCGCGGAAAGGCGTAAAACCACGGTGAATGGCCACCATGTTTTTAATTCCCGCCTGACTGAGCCGCTCAAAAGCCCCAAGCCAAAGCTGAACATCTGGATTTACCGGATTTTTCACCATTACCACCGCGTCGGTTCCTTTTACCACGTCGGCAATTTCCTGAACAACAAACGGGCTGGCTGTTGAGCGGGCTCCGATCCAGAGAACGTCCAAGCCGGCTTTGAGCGCCTCTTCGGTATGTTGCGCGTTTGCAACTTCGGTTCCAACAGGCATTCCGGTTTCTTCGCGCACCATCTGCAACCATTTTAAACCAATGCTCCCAACACCTTCGAAGCTTCCGGGACGGGTACGGGGTTTCCAAACACCACCACGATATACGAATATACGATGATCTTTTGCGAGCAATTTTGCGGTGGACATAGCCTGTTCTTCCGTTTCGAGACTGCACGGACCGGCAATGATAAGCGGGTTGTTTATTTGTGGCAACCAGTGCTTGATCGGGTTAATTTCTAATTCCAATTTCATAATTATTTGGTATATAATTTAACTATTGTCTTTGCATTTTTTACCAGCGAATCGTTTTGTCCGGCAAGGATTCCACGAATTCGATTGGCATTTTTCATCAGCGACATCATCTGTTCCGGATCGCTTTCAATGCTTTTCCTGAAAGCTTTCAGGTGTTTGATATACACTTCGAGCGATTCAACAACATATTCCTTGTTTTGTTGAAAAATAGGTCCCCACATTTCAGGAGAACTTTTGGCCAGACGTACCGTTGAGTTGAACCCTCCGCTTGCCAGATCGAAAATAATTTCGCGGTCTTCCTTGTCCAACACGGCATTTGCGAGTGCAAAAGCTGCCGCGTGAGGCAAATGCGAAATGAAAGCAGTACTGTGATCCTGATCGTCAGCGGTCATGTAAGCGATATCCATACCCAATACCTGGAACATTTTTTCGGCAAACGCCAGGTGCTGAGGCCCGCATTTTTCCTGATCACAAATAATATTGATCTTTCCTTCGAAAAGACCTTCCAGTGCTGCAGAAGGTCCGGAGTTTTCGGTACCTGCCATCGGATGTGCCGAAATGTAATTTCTGCGCTTCGGATGGTTTTCAACGGCAATGCCGATTACTTTTTTGGTAGATCCGACGTCGATTACCGTCGTTTGGTCAGAAACCAGATCAAGGACTTTGGTCAGCGAATTCAAAACCTTGTCAACAGGAATGGCTATAATCACCAAATCAGCCTCCGAAACTGCACGTTCAAGTGTTTCAATCCGGTCGATAATTCCAAGCCGAAGGGCTTCCTGCGCATTTTCAGGATTCACATCGACCCCTATAATTTCAGTTGCAAATCCGGCCTTTCGAAGATCTCTCGCCATCGAACCGCCAATCAGCCCCAAACCTATTACCGCAAGTTTCATAATTCAATTTTTTTAAATAAAAAATGGGCCTCGTGCAACACGGGACCCATCTGTAGAATATCTTTTGTAACAACAATAGATTACCTGCCGATCCCGATATGAGAACAGAAGTAATAAAACCAATAAAAATAGCTGTTGTTACTGAATAGTTCCATTTTGCTTACAATTTGACGGCAAATATACTTTTTTTATTTATAATCGAAACTTACCGTACAAGAATTTTTCGGGTGATTACTTTTCCACCTTCAGAATCTAAAGTGAACAAATACAGTCCCGGAACATAATTTGCCAAATCAATGGTGGTTTGAAAACTGTTTGACCCGACCGAAAATTGTTGGATGTAAACCAGTTTTCCGGAGGAATTAAAGACCTTTAAAACCAATTTTTCGATCGTATTTTTTGTTTGAAGCTGAAGATTCAAGCGATCGGAAGCCGGATTCGGATAGAAAACCACTTCTCCGGAAGAAATTGACAGCGAATTTACATCGGTACCGAAATCCTGAATGGTCAGATTATCGATGATCCAGCCCCAACCGTGTGCATACGGATCAGAAAAAAGTCGAAAACGTATCTGAATGGTATCTCCGGCCAGAAAATTTCCGTTGGCCAGCAATTCAAATTCACGCTTTACAAATAAATTTTTGTTAGCAACGGCCGTGCTGTTTTGGCCCGACATAGAACTGTTGTACAAACTAAGCCACGAACTCTGAGCATTGCTGTCATATCCGTCAATCAATGGGTTCCAATTATTTCCACCATCTTTTGAACCTTCCACAATCACGTAATCCCAAAATTCATCGTCGTTAAAAGTAGTGCCGGGCTCACCCGGTTCAACCAGAACAACCTCGTCGAAACTCATTTTTCCACCGGGTTTCAGGATAATCGGGTACTTCAGGATAGAAACAAAATTAAAATTCATGTCGTCGGTATCCGGACTTGGATATGGATGAGCCGAATTTAAAGCCGGACTGTCAAATCCGGTTACCGTGGCGATATTGAAATCGGCCCCAATAAAATCATTTGCTTCAGTATTGAAAATATTTACGTATTTCTCAACCGGACTTTGTATTCCCTGAATATAAAAAATGTTGTAACCTGATAACGGGCTTCTCCCGATATTGCTTTGCGAAGACGAATCCACAGCCACAATCCGGTAACTGATTTTATCGCCATCCTTTACCATTCCTGAGAGAAAAACCAGATTTCCTGTGTAAATATCGTTCGTATCGTTCTGTAGCGGAATTTCCCTGATCGCTCCCCCATTTATAAAATATTCAATTTTAACCGTTTTGATGCCGATATTATCGGTCACTTCTGCATCAATTTTGGCTGAAAGGTTTGTGGTAACCATGTATTTAATAGGTTCGTGCGTCACGACCGGAGCTACTTTATCAATTCCAATTTTAAAAGTCAAATATCGTGTCGGGGCATTCGATGGAAAAACAAATCTTCGCCCTTTAGCATCGGTGGCCGAAAAGAAATAGTTTAGCTCGGTGGTTTTACCCATGGAAATTTTCGCAGAAAAGTTTGCAGGAATTTCGGTTGCTTTCAACAGAACTGAATCAGTCTTTATGAACTTGTTGCCAGAATATACCAGAAATACTTTCGACAGATCCAGGTCATAGTCGCTTAAAATTTCAGTAATAAATTCAACCGGACCTGAAACAAATTCAATGTCTTTTAATTGTTTATGCCTAAACGAAACAGTCTTCCAACCCATGTCGTACATAATCGCCAGCGAATTGGGGCCCGGATTATGAACAGCCTCCCCTTTGCCGGCAAAGGGCGTCATCATGGAATTCGTATCACTTGCAGCATAGGTCACTTCGTCAAGATGATAAATACTTGATCCGTCGTCCCAGGTTGAAGGAGCATAAAGTCGTGGTAATTTATTTTCCACCAGAATGGTATTAAACTCCAGCCAGCCAGAAGTTAAACCCTGGTGCAGCTTGGTGGAAGGATTGGGGTAAATGCTCTTGTTCACCAAATTTTTCAGGTTATTGTCTGTAACAAACTGATCGAAAATGGCAGAAAGGCCATCGGTTCCATAGCCTCCCAAATTCCTGCTATCGGAATAAAAAAAACCTGAAAAACCAAGTCCGTGTGCCAGTTCGTGCATTACAGTCGAAACAAAATCATATTTATCGATCGGAGTTTTTCCATCAATCCCAAAATACCAGTTTGCAAAGTCTTTGTTAAAAGAAGCAACAAGGTCAAACTGATCTGGTGAATTAACCTCTTCGCCAAGCATTTTTTCAACCAGCACAACCGGGTAATACACGTTCCAGTTTTGAGAGGAATCGAAATTTTTGAAATAATCAGTAGGCCCGCAACTTGCCAGAACCCCCTGACTGAGACTTTGCCAATTGGCTTTTACCCTAATTTGGACCGGAGAATAAATTAAACTTTCCCAGATGCTTACTGCATGTTCAAATGCTTTTTGTGCTTCTACTGAAAATCCAGTGTAGGTAACTTCAATGTTCGATTTTTGTGTTGATGCCGACTTTAACCGTTCATAATATTCCAGCGGAGGTTCCAGAAACGATGAATGAATTTCATCTGAGGCATAACAAATCGGATGTGGCAATTTTATCCCTTCCTTTTTCCATGAATTCTGGCTATAACCGGCATAAACCGACACAATAAGCAAAGTAAAAATCAATCTTCCCAGCATTTTCACAAATCTTTTAATTCAACCTAATATCCAATGATTTTTAGTACTGACAGTTAAGGCTTCAAATTGATTAATTCAACACAAAAGGAAGAATTATCCGGTAACTCCGAAATCAAAAGTAGAAGAAATAATCACAATTTTTAATCTATATTTGTCAGTATTACTATCGTATTAACAAACATCTTATGAAGTTTCCTTTTCTAATCCTCTCTTTTTTCTTAGCATCACTATCGGTATTTGCCGATAAACCCACAAAATTATTTGATGAGTTGCACCGGCCCCAGTTTCATTTTACTCCTGAAAAAAACTGGAACAACGATCCGAATGGCCTGGTATTTTACAAAGGCGAATACCACCTGTTTTATCAGTACAATCCTTTTGGAAAAGAATGGGGTTACATGCATTGGGGCCACGCAGTAAGCACAAACCTGGTTAATTGGGAACATCTGCCAATCGCTCTTTTTCCCGATAATGATTCGAAAGACAAAGATTCCTGCACAGCCTATTCCGGAAGTGGCTTAATTGACCACAACAATGTGACCGGACTTCAGAAAGGGGAAGAAAAAACCATCCTTTTGTTTTACACCAGCCAGAAATGCGGGCAGCGGCTGGCTTACAGCAACGACAAGGGACGAACCTGGTTGAAATACGAAAAGAATCCAATCATAGCTTTCGATGCAACCGATGACGCCCGCGATCCGAAAGTTATCTGGCACGAACCGAGCAAACAGTATGTTATGGTTCTTTACCGGCGCCCAAACAGCAGCGACAAACAAAAGGGAATTTCGTTTTACACTTCCAAAAACCTGATTGACTGGGAATTTAAAAACCATATTGTTGGTTTTTATGAATGTCCGGATTTGGTTGAATTGCCGGTTAACAGAAGGGCCGACGATAAAAAATGGGTGCTTTTTGACGGCGACGGTAGTTATGTGATCGGTTTGTTTGATGGTGAAAAATTCATCGCCGAAACGCCAAAATTGCAAAGTGACTTCGGGAAAAACTATTATGCGACCCAAACATGGAGCAATATTCCAGAAACAGATGGACGAACCATTCAGATTGCATGGATGAGAGGCGCCGAATTCCCGGAAATGCCTTTCAACGGACAAATGACATTTCCCTGCGAATTATCACTCAAAAAATACCTCGAAGGTATAACGCTGACCAGAAAACCGGTAAAAGAAATCGAACTTCTTCACATGAAAGGTGAAGTTTATGAAAACAAAAACCTGATTCCGGGAATCAACAAAAATCTCTTGAATAACATTAATGGAGATTGCTTTCACATTATTGGAAGTTTCAGGATAAAAACGGCAGACAGCTTTGGATTCGTGGTTCGTTTGGACAAGAAAAACAACGGAACAGAAATCATGTACAATGTAAAAACGAAAACCCTAAGTTGCATAGGAAAATCAACTGTTGTTGAGCCTGTTGACGGAATTATCAAACTTGAAATCCTGCTCGATCGTGCTTCTCTGGAAATATTTGCAAACGACGGAAGGGTTGCCATGAGTTCATCATTTATATCTACAGAAAAGAAGTCAGACGGAATTTACCTTTTCAATACCGGAGGCGAAATTCTGGTAGAAAAACTCGAAGTTTATCCAATGAAATCAATGTATCCGGAAAAGTAAAACATGATTTTCATTCTTTATTTTAATTTACGATCGGTTTAATATTGCAACACATATCCTTCAAACAGAAACAATGAAAGCAATAGTAAAAATCAAACCGGAAAAAGGAATTTGGATGACTGATGTCCCGATGCCAAAGGTCGGACACAATGATGTTTTGATAAAAATTAGCAAATCAGCGATTTGCGGAACCGATCTGCACATTTACAAATGGGACGAATGGGCGCAGAATACAATTAAAACGCCTTTGGTAATTGGCCATGAATACATGGGTACAGTGGTCGAAAAAGGTTCGGAAGTAAGTCGTGTTTACATTGGCGAACGCGTAACCGTTGAAGGCCATATTTCATGCGGATTTTGCCGCAATTGCCGCCGCGGCCGCCAGCACATCTGCGACCACACGATGGGAATCGGCGTAAACCGCGATGGTGGATTTGCCGAATACATTTCAGTCCCTGCTTCAAACGTATTAAAAGTTGATGACCGTATTTCCGACGAATTAATGTCGGTAATGGATCCGCTGGGAAATGCCACCCATACAGCACTCTCCTTCCCGCTTTTGGGAGAAGATGTTTTGATCACCGGAATTGGCGGACCAATTGGCTCTATGGCTGCAGCAGTTTGCAAGTTCGCCGGAGCCCGTAATATAGTTGGAACCGATTTAAGCGAATATCGCCGCAATTTGGCCCTTAAAATGGGCGCGACCAAAGTAATTGACCCGCGTGCGGAAAGTGTTAAAGACGCGATGAAATCGCTTGGAATGGTCAGCGGTTTCGATATTGGTTTGGAATGCAGCGGATCGCCTGTAGCTTTTAACGATATGGTTGAAAACATGTACAACGGAGGCAAAATTTCGCTTCTTGGTTTGCTGCCTTCAAATACACAAATCAACTGGAGCAAATTGATTTTCAAAGGCCTGACCCTTAAAGGTATCTATGGACGCGAAATGTACGAAACGTGGTACCAGATGGAAATGATGCTGTCAACAGGATTAAATATTTCGCCCGTAATTACCCACCGCTTTAAGGCTGACGATTTTCAGGAAGCTTTCGACATCATGGAAGCCGGAAATTGTGGTAAAATTATTTTGAATTGGGATTGAGATAACAAATTACACACCGAAAACCACTGCTGCCGCTCTTGCCAGCAGGTTTCACTGAACAGAGAATAGACCAAAATCCAATTAGCCTTATCGGGTAATGGGATTTTTTGTGAACGGGATTTCGGCTATTCAGCTAAATGTTACGGCTGGGGTTTGTAACTATCCATTAAATTTAATTTCGTAATTTGTACTACGACCTCCTTGTTCACTTTTTATCATTATTCCTTTTTCAATTAAATCTTGAATGTCACGCAAAGCGGTGTCCTGTGAGCATTTCCCAATCTTTGCCCATTTTGTGGTATTTAATACACCTTCAAAATCATCCATTAGCATATTCAAGATTTTTCTTTGTCTGTCATTTATGTTTACGCTTGAGTGTTTTAACCAGAAATAGTGTTTGAAAATTATTTTTTCAAGGAGCTTTTCGGAATTTTCAATGGCATGCAATAAACAATTCAAAAACCATTCGAGCCAGTTTGTGATATCTAACCCACTTTTTTGAGTCTTTTCTAATGTGTCATAATAGGAATTGCGTTCTTTCCGTATTTGAGTCGACATACTATAAAACCGGTACGATTGTTCGTCAGAGCGAGCTAGTAACATATCACTTAGCGCTCTTGAAATTCTTCCGTTTCCATCTTCAAAAGGGTGAATTGTAACAAACCACAAATGTGCAACGGCTGCTTTCAGCACCAAGTCAGTATTTTGCTCCAAATTAAACCAATCCAGGAAAATCCGCATTTCATTTTCAATTTGCGCCGATGGTGGTGCCTGGTAATGAACTTTTTCTTTTCCCAACGCTCCTGAAACAACCTGCATTGGTCCGGTTGAATCGTCACGCCAATGTCCTGTAATGATTTTATACATTCCACTTTGTCCAGTTGGGAAAAGTGCTGCATGCCAGGAAAAAAGTCGTTCTTTATTCAATTCTTTGTCGAAGTTCCTCGTTGCATCAATCATCAAATCAACTATTCCGTCAACATTGCGTTCAGAATAAACTAATCCTGATAGTTCTAATCCCAATCGTCTTGCGATTGACGACCTTACCTGTTCTCTGTCAAGAATTTCACCCTCTATTTCTGTCGATTTAATAATTTCCTGGGTTAAAATTTCAAGATTTGCTTCATTGCGAAGTTCAAATCCCAAAGCGCCCATTTTTCCAATTAGCTTGCCTTGGCGGTTTCTTACATACGAAAGCAAAGGCAAAAGTTTCTCGCTATTCCATTCAAAGATTGGCCAATTTTGATGATTGTAGATATACATATTTCTCTTTCTCCGCTATTTGTGCGTCTAAAATAGTGTTTATTCTCCGCATGACAAAATTATCTCCGCTATTTGTGCGTCTAAAGTAGTGTTTATTCTCCGCATCTTCGCTTTTTCTCACCCTTGCCCACAATGTAGGAAGCTGCACTCAGGTGCGGATTGCGAGTCCCGATGTATCGGGATCAATCCCGGTTAACCGGGACCGGGCGGAAAGATACCCACCGAAAACCACTGCTGCTGGATTTGCGGGTTGCTGATGTTGAACAGAGAATAGACCAAAATCCCATCATCCGTAACGGGTAATGGGATTTTTTTTGAACGGGATTTCGGCTATTCAGCTAAATGTTAGTGGCAGGCGTTAATTTCTCTGGAAGAAAAACTAACAGGATTAAGCTATACTCTTACTTCGCCTAGATATCTTATTACTTCGAATTTGTTTCTTATCCCTAAGCAATTTCTGAGCTTTTATAAATTCGCTGATAGCTTTTTCTTCTTCCTTTGTCATAGGATTTTCGCCACCAATAAAATCCACATCAAGTTCTTTTGATTTATGTTTCATTTTGGAAAATATTTATTAATGAGTTTTAATGCTGACTTATTAGCCCTTGAATAACTGATTGATTATTCACAATAGTCAGCTTGTAAACATCTCTTTCAGGTTGTTTCAATTCTAATCTCCAGTCAAATTGCCAGCCGTTTTTCTTGATTACTGTCTTGAGGTCCGAAATTGAAATAATGGTGATATCTGTTGCAAAACTATCACCTGTAACAACATTTTCGATAGAGTTGGTCAGTTTGTCAACCTCAAAATCAAGTCCTGTTTTCTGCGGCTTTTTCATTAAACAAAGATACAAAATATGCACTTATGAAATTATTCTCAACACATAAGTTTCAGGTTGATTCTGCTGAACCACGCTTGCCGCTAACGTTGTAAGCCACTCTCAGCGCCCGATTGTCCAGCCTTTGGCGGGATCAAGCCGATAATCCCAACAGCTATCGGGACTGAGCGGAAAGATACACACCGAAAACCACTGCTGCTGAATTTGCGGGTAGCTGATTTTCATGCGTTTTTTTAAGTAGTTATCGGGTTTATTCTAATCTGTCCACCGATTGCTTTTAACACTTTCATTATTGTCTCAAATTGGGGTTTTGCACCATCAGATAAAGCTTTGTATAAACTTGGCCTACTTAGTCCAGTTTCTTCAGCAATCTTTGTCATTCCGATTGATTTTGCAATATGTCCAATAGCTGTAATAACGTCTGAATTATCTCCTTCCTCCAAAACAGAATTGAGATATTCTGCAATCATTTCATTACTATCTAAATAATCTGCTATGTCGAATTTTGTAGTTTCCATATTTCTATTTTTTTAATTTTTTTAAAATCTCTTTTGCCTTTTCAATGTCTTTTTGCTGCGATGATTTGTCTCCTCCAATAAGTAGAATAATTATTTTTCCATCTTTTTCTTTGAAATAGATTCTGTATCCTTTGGCGTAGTTTATTTTTAATTCATGAACTCCATCACCGACGGGTTTGCAATCTCCAAAGTGTCCGTCATTTTCAATTCTTTGAATCCGAAACAAGATTTTTGCTTTGGCTCTTAAATCTTTTAATTTCCTCAGCCATTTATCAAACTCATCTGTTTTCTCAATAAAGTACATCTGCATGTGTATTCATTCGGATACAAATTTATGTATTTTTTTTAATTTCTATAGGCTTCAGTTGGTAATTTGAGGCGTCATTTTAAATACACCAAAACGTAGGAAGCCACTCCTCAGAACCCGATTGTCCCGCCTTTGGCGAAATCAAGCCGAAAAGCTGCCTGAGCGGAAAGATGCACACCGAAAACCACTGCTGCCGCACTTGACGTGTAGCTGTTGTAGGCAGTGTTTCCTTTTTCTTTGTCAAACCGTTTTAAAGATTTTATGACACGGTCAAGAATTCACAATAAATATTATTCTCTATTATCATTGATTGTAACCTCTTTAATTTTAGACAAATCTTTTTGGTTAATCAGTTCTTTTAATTTATTACTATTGTTGATTTGAATTTGTTTTATGTTTTTTTCATATTGATTTTCAGTTACATAGTACAATGAAATATATTTATTAATTGTCCCTAAAATTTTATTGTTAATTTCAATTATAACTTCGCCCTTTGTTTTTTCTAATTTTTCAGAATATTTTTCTATCAGAGAATAATTATTCGATAAAAAGACTCTTAAATTGTCAATATATTCAATATGGTGGTCAATAATTCTATTGATGAATAAGCGACCGTTCTTTTTATGGGTATCATAAAATGAAGCTCTAGAATCAAAATCACCTTCTATAGAATCTTCTTTATTATAAAGTCGATAACAACAATAACCTTCTTCAAAGGATGAAAACTTATCTATTTTCAGAAACTCAGTCAATGAATGAATACAATTCTCTGCTATTTCAAAAGTTTTTTCAATATTATTGATGAACTCATAGGTACATTTTCCTCCTGCAATTTTAATATCTAATGAAGCAAAAAGAGGTTTATTGTTAGTTCTCATCGAGAAAAACTCATAATGGCGAACGATATCTTTCAAATATATATAACCCGAAGCATTGAGGTTAATTTTTATACGATTGAGAGTTTTCTTTATTTCTTCTTCTTTGCTATTTTCATATTCTTGTAACAATAGAACTTCTTCACTAAATGAATCTAAATCTATTATCTCTTTATTTGTAAGTGTTACCAAATGACACCAGTTATTCTCATAAAACAGAAATAACCTTGCTATAATATCAAAAAAACGTTGTTCTTTATTTTCTAAATTCTCAAATATTTTTTTATACTCTATGTATACATCAAATAACCCAACTTTTATTACATAATCTTGTCTAGAATCTATATCCAAATGATACTTACCAAGGTTAAGAAGAATTGTTAGAATAATACGGATGGGATTTATATGCACTTTAGTTTTTTCTCCGTCAGTGTCTTCAATTAAATATCCTTCATCAGAAAATAAGGATTCATTAAAAAAATCCTTTTCTTTCATAAACCTTAAAAAGAGGAAATAGAAAATACCGCGAACTCCAACTGTTGAAGACTTTGTTTTTGTTTTTATCAAAGTTTCTATAGGTTCTAAAAAAACATTATTCTCTATAGCTATTCTATGAATATATGAGACTATTTTCCTGTTATTGTAATTGAATAAAGGCAAATAAGATTTAATAGTTGCATTGTCACTAAAAATATACTTTAATAATAAGACTGTCTTTTCATCAACTTCAATTTTATATTTTTTAGCAAATTCAAGTCTTGTAATATATAGCTTTGTTTCGTCAATATTAGGTGTAAAATGTATTGTAGAAAGGTTTGCATAATCTTCTTCTTGTGGATTAATCACTGAATGAATAGTATCTCTTATACAATATAGAAAATCTATTTTTTTATTGTTTTCAAAATATTCAGAATCAACATTGGTAACTTCAAGATATTTACGATAAATACTAATGAAATGCTTTGGAATTTCTTTTGAAAATGTTTCCATTTTTATACTATCCAAATTATCAATAATCAATAGGAGATTATTGTTGTCTAATCTTTCTGATTCCAAATTGAAATTGCCATTTGTGCAACTTAAAAATTGTTTTTCATATTTATTGTAGAATAACAACAGCAACAAAAATAATTCAGAATATAGTCGAGAATTTAAAAAATCAATGAGTTTAAGTTTATCAAAAGTCTCATTTGGAACAGCTTTTTCTAAAGAACTGAAAAAATCTTCAGCAAAATAAGTAAAGTAAGACATTGCATTATCGTTCAGATACTTGAGTAGAGTATAAAACGAATTCGGATTCTTTTTAAACAATGAAGATATTAAAGGTAGCAATCTGTTTTCAAGTTGATATTCATAGCCTTTTCTATCTCCTTTTTTCTTATGCACAAAATCATCGGTGTCAGAAAAATCAAGAAATGCATATTTTAACTTGTCTTTACACATATCACAAAACCAATGAATAAAAGTTGTTTTGCCTGTTCCTGAATAACCCTTTAAAAACCGAATGAAGGGAAGTGAAACTGGTTTTTCATTGAGTTGTTTCTCAATATCATTTTTCAATTCGAAATAGCTATTATATATAATCAACAACTCCTTAAAACGGTCTTCCGTTAACCACCCATCCATACACGTTTTTGAGTGATATGGTGAAGCCATCAATACATCTAATAATTTATAATTACTCAGATTCATTTCTTGTGACGCTATCATAATATATAACTGTTTAGTAATTAATTTCTTATGAAATATCAATATAAAAATTCAACAAGTATTGTTTCATTATATTAATCAAAGTAGATAATTTGTATTTAAATTGATTTGTGTATTGTAAATTATCAAAAATAGAATTATTGGTGTCAACAGAATTTAACCACACAATAAATTCTTGATAATTATTATTTATCTCCTTGTTATAAAGGAACATCCTATTTTCAATTTTCAAAATTGAAATTTTATACTTATTTCCAACGATTTCATCTTTCTGTTGTAATTCAATCAATAAGTCATCTAGATGCCTATATAGTTCATATCTTTCAGGATAAAGTTTTAGTTTATATTCATATTTCATTAAGTACCATTGCTTTAATGAAATGACTGTAGTAATAATTAAAGCTGTTAAAGATAAAATTGGAACACTTAAGTCTGAAAAAATGTCCATCCAATCTTTTTCTGGATTCAACCTTTTTATTAACTCCACTAATGTGCTTTGATCTATTTCCATATTTTTCTCAATTTTTGATTATTATGATTAAAAAATACTATTTTATTTGAAATTAATTATCGAGATATTGTCAAAACGACACTGTCGTTCGTATACCTTACAAACTATTGCGTGGACGACTCAACATTGCCTACAACGTAGGAAGCGTCGAGTAGGCCGAAGGAACTTCCCCTTCAGCCTCTCACAGAA
>DAITNH010000007.1:24288-35480 GCA_036834745.1 Prolixibacteraceae bacterium | reverse complement strand
TTGCCATTCCCAAAATTTGAATATCTTTGCGCAAAATACGACTGGAAGAATTGATTAATAAGGTTTTTAGACAATTTAGGAATGAAGAACATACGTAATTTCTGCATTATTGCGCACATCGATCACGGAAAAAGTACACTGGCCGACAGGCTACTCGAATTCACAAAAACAGTGGATGGGCGTGCCATGAAAGCACAGGTTCTCGATAGCATGGACCTCGAACAGGAACGTGGGATTACCATCAAGAGCCACGCAATTCAAATGCAGTACATCTTAAATGATCAGGAATATATCCTGAACCTGATTGATACTCCCGGACACGTTGACTTTTCGTACGAAGTTTCGCGGTCCATTGCAGCTTGCGAAGGCGCTTTGCTCATCATCGACTCAACACAGGGAATTCAGGCACAAACGATATCAAATTTATACCTGGCCATCGAACACGATCTGGAAATTATCCCGATCCTGAATAAAATGGACCTTGACAATGCAATGCCCGAAATAGTCGAAGACCAGATTATTGGCCTGATTGGCTGCCGGCGCACAGATATTATTCGTGCCAGCGGAAAAACCGGACTTGGTATTGAAGAAATTCTGGAACGCATTGTAAATGATATTCCTGAACCAAAGGGAGTTGAAGACGCCCCGCTTCAGGCCTTGATTTTCGACTCTGTTTTTAACCAATTCCGGGGAGTGATCGCCTATTTGAAAGTTGAAAATGGGGTGATCAGAAAAGGAGATCAGGTTAAATTCGTAAATGCGTCAAAAGAATATGTTGTTGACGAAGTGGGAGCGCTGAAACTCGGAATGTTTGAACGTCCGGAGTTGAAAGCCGGAAGTGTTGGATATATTATCTGCGGAATTAAAACTGCCCGCGAAGTTAAAGTAGGTGATACCGTTACTCATTCGAAAGCGCCCTGCGACAAAGCCATTTCAGGTTTTGAGGAAGTGAAGCCGATGGTTTTTGCCGGAGTTTATCCCATCGACTCAGAAGATTATGAAGACCTTCGTTCAGCCATGGAAAAACTGCAGTTGAACGATGCATCGCTCACGTACGAGCCCGAATCGTCGGCTGCGCTTGGTTTTGGTTTCCGTTGCGGTTTCCTCGGACTGCTGCACATGGAAATCGTTCAGGAACGCCTCGACCGCGAATACGATATGAACGTGATTACCACCGTTCCCAACGTGTTGTACCATGTGCACACCACCAAAGGCGAAACCATCAACGTTTACAATCCGTCGGGACTGCCTGCAACTACTACCATCGACGATATTGATGAGCCGTTTATCCGCGCAAATATTATTACGGCTTCCGATTTTATCGGGTCGATCATGACTTTGTGCCTCGAAAAACGTGGAATACTCATCAAACAGGAATACCTGACTACCGACCGTGTTGAACTGATGTTCGACCTCCCGCTGGGCGAAATTGTGTTCGACTTCTACGATAAACTGAAAAGTATTTCGAAAGGATATGCTTCATTTGATTACCATGTACTTGATTTCCGCCCGGCCAAACTGGTGCGTCTGGATATTCTGCTGAACGGCGAAATGGTTGATGCTTTATCAACACTGATTCATGTCAGCAACGCCTATAATTTTGGAAAACGGATGTGCGAAAAGCTTAAAGAATTGATTCCGCGTCAGCAGTTCGATATTGCCATACAGGCTGCCATTGGTGCAAAAATCATCTCACGCGAAACAGTAAAGGCTGTTCGGAAAGATGTAACTGCCAAATGTTACGGAGGTGATATCACCCGTAAACGCAAGCTCCTCGAAAAACAGAAAAAAGGCAAGAAACGAATGAAGCAGATTGGAAATGTGGAAGTTCCACAGAATGCTTTTCTAGCTGTGCTTAAATTGGATTGAAAAAAAATCGCTCAGTTGGTTTGTAAAAAATAGTTACCCTCTTTCGGGCTCTCCGGAAGAGGGTTTTTTAATGTCGGTTTAATGGTATTGAAACATAAAATTCCTTCCGCCTCCGTGTTTTAATGAACCTTATCCGGAAGTGGCCGTTATAAAAAAATCACTTGCAAAAAAAAATCCACCCATCATGGAAAAGAATGAATTGTCATTTGATCAGTTAATGAAGATATACGACCACATTGGCGATGAGGAACGACATTTCAACACGCTGGAACTGGAATACCGGAAACTGACATCACAATGGCTTTTGGTTTCGCTTGGAGCCATTGGTTTTGTGCTCACCAAACCCGAAGTGGTTCCTGTAAACACATGGGCATTGGTAATTGCAATTTGCTTGGCAGCATCGCTTGGAATACTTGTAATTTGGTTTCTCGACCTGAAGGTTTATCACGAACTTCTTCATGCGGCTTTCAGGGAAGGAGTTCGGCTTGAAAAAGAATTTCCACAACTTCTTCCGCAGATACGTAACAACATGGTTTCTTCACAAACGGGTGGTGACATCATTAAACGGGTCGTACTTTATTACTTTTTCAGTATTGCACTGCTTTTCCTTATAGCCAATATTGCAGTTTGGATGTTCGATCCGGTGCATTTGGGCTGGTGCATCGGAACAAATTCAGTTTCTGTTTTTTTGCTTTTGTTTTCATATCTTGCCATGACAAATAAATCAATCCGGCATTTTGATTAAAACGGTCAGCTTATTAGGTCAATCGAGTGTTTTTATTATTTAAAACCATCCATGTACGATATACTCCACTTCAAATCGTTGCAATTATTGTTGCTGCTGATGTTTGCAACGATGAGCCTGCGGTCACAAACAAGTCCGTTCAGGATCGTTGGTTATGTGCCCAACTGGATTGAAGTAGAGGCGTTTGCCCAAAGTTTCAATTTCAAACAGCTTACGCACATCAACTACGCTTTTCAAAATCCGGATGTTGCCGGAAACCTTGTTTCAACCAATTCGGGATTATCTACTTTGGTAGCAAAATCCCATGTTAACAATGTAAAAGTTTTGGTTTCGATTGGTGGGGGATCGGCTGCTGACGGACCTGTAAAAGACAACTTTCAGAACCTGATAAGTACCTCTCAAAAAAGAGCCGGGTTCATTCATAAAATAGTCGTTTATCTCGATAAATACAAGCTCGATGGCCTGGATGTTGACGAAGAAGGACCGGCCATCAACTCCGATTACGAGGCATTCATCATACAATTAGCCGATTCGCTAAAACCCAAAGGAAAGCTGCTGACGACTGCAGTGGGCTGGGGCTCTGAAAAAATCAGGAATTCGACACTTCCATACTTTGATTACATCACCATAATGGCCTACGATTATACCGGAAATTGGGACCAGTCACGTCCGGGGCAACATTCGCCTTACTGGTATGCGGAAAAACTGATCAAAGATTGGATTGCCCGCGGTGTGAAAAAGGAAAACCTTTGTTTGGGCCTGCCTTTTTATGGGTATGGGTTTTACAAATCGGCTGGAAGTTACAGCTACAACAAAATACTAACTAACTTTCCTGATGCCTGGACTAAAGATCAGGTAGGCGATACAATTTATTACAACGGCAAGAATACCATCTGGAAGAAAACCAAACTGGCGTTGTCCGAAACTTCTGGAGTGATGATTTGGGAACTTTCACAGGATGCAAAAGGCGACAATTCGTTGTTGAAAATAATCAATCAGACTGTTGATTCGCTGAATGTTTCTTCTGTGGTAATTACAGATAAAAATCAGGAATTTAAAATATACCCAAATCCTGCCAAAAATCAACTGGTTATTGACAATCTGAGTGCCGGTAAACCAGTAAAAGTGGAAATCTTTAACATGAAAGGCTGCCTGAAATTGCAGAATTTTCGTTCATCGGAAGGAAAAATACGCATCAGAATTACAGCACTAAACCCCGGAAGTTATGTCTGCCGGATTACTTCTTCGGAAGGAATTTATTCGAAACAGTTTTTAAAGGAATAACTGGTTTTATCAAACAGGAGGCTTAAAAAATGGGATTAAGTTTTCATTATAGCGGAAGAATTTCCAATCCGGACAGTTTGGCCGATTTGATTGAAGAGGTTGAAGATATTGCCAAAGTGCACGGCTGGAAATACTTTGTCTTCGACCGTCAGTTTCCTGAAGATACGATTGGAAAGCTGGATTACAATCAGCGCATTTACGGAATATGCTTTACCCCGCCCAATTGCGAAACTGTTGATGTTTGTTTTCTCTCGAACGGACGAATGAGCTCTGCAACCAATCTTCAGTTTTGGGGCAAAACCGATGCGCAGGCTGAAATGGACTATTTGTACATGCTTTCGGTTAAAACGCAATATGCAGGTATTGAAATCCATCAATTCCTCATTCAGTTTTTCAGGTATTTGAAGGATAAATATTTTGCCGATTTTACGATGAGCGACGAAGGCGAATATTGGGAAACCAACGATGAAAATGTGTTAAAAAAGAATTTCAAAAGATACACTGAATTAATCGATGGTTTTGTTTCGGCAATCGAAAGCATTCCAATAAAGGCAGGCGAAGATATTGAATCCTATTTTTTGCGGCTGATGAAAGAAATCAACGATAAAAAGAACAGAGAAGAATAAAGCTTCTTACATACTGAGCGGGTGAATTGGAGTCACCTGCTCAGTAAAATTACTTCGCTTGAACAAGTTCCGGATTAATTCGTTTTGAAGAATATGAAAAAAATGATTTTATCCGGAATGTTTTTGCTGGCAATGCTGGCCTGCACCCGTTCACCATCGCAAAAACAAAACAGTAATTTGGCTGAAGAAAAGTCTGTATCAGATACCACCCTTTCATGTTGTTCCAATTTACCTTCACGTTTTGCCTCCGGAAATGTTGCCGGTGTTGATTCACTAAATTCTTCCACAGCCGATCTTTCAGGAATGGTACTGATAGACGGTGCACGGTTTTGGATGGGCGGCGATAGCATTTGGGGCAGGCCAGATGAGTTTCCACGCCATCAGGTTGAAGTTTCTTCATTTTACATCGACGTTCAGGAAGTTACAAACAAACAATTTAAAGCCTTTGTGAATGCGACCGGTTACATCACCACTGCCGAAAAAAAGCCCGATTGGGAAGAGTTAAAACTTCAGGTTCCACCCGGAACGCCTAAGCCATCTGATGAAATACTGGTAGCTGCCTCGCTGGTTTTCATCCCGCCCAACCGCCCGGTTCCGCTCGACAATGCATCTGCTTGGTGGGCATGGGTTCCGGGAGCCAACTGGAAACATCCGGAAGGGCCAAAAAGCAATCTGACAGGGAAAGACGATTATCCGGTGGTGCATGTTTCGTGGGAGGATGCGATGGCATACTGTCGATGGGCAGGGAAGCGGTTGCTTACCGAAGCCGAATGGGAATTTGCTGCAAGAGGTGGTCAATTGGCTGCTGTTTATCCATGGGGAAACGAGCTGATTACGAAGGGAAAGAAAAAAGCGAATGCATGGGACGGAAAATTTCCAAATAAAAATACTGGTAATGATGGGTATGTAGGGGCCGCTCCGGTCAGGCAGTTCGCGCCAAATCCCTATGGCTTGTACGATATGGCCGGAAATGTATGGGAATGGGTGTCGGATTGGTACACTGCCGATTATTATCAGGAATGTATGAATAAAGGAGTCGCTAAGAATCCGCAGGGACCAGCGAAATCACTTGATCCGGATGAACTTTATGCCCAGAAAAAAGTTGTCAGGGGTGGTTCTTTTCTTTGTAACGATGATTATTGCTCCGGATTCAGGATTGGCGCACGCATGAAAACAAGCTGGGACACTGGGCTGAACCACACCGGATTTAGGTGTGCTGTGTCGGTAAAATAAAAAATCCTGCCTCTCAGCAGGATTTTCAGTATAAGATTTTCAGGTGCAAATTACATGATCAGTTTGTAGCCTTTGCCATGTACATTGATGATTTCCACTTTCGGGTCATCTTTCAGGTGCTTCCGGAGTTTTGTAATGTAAACGTCCATGCTTCGGGCATTGAAATAATTGTCATCGATCCAGATGGTTTTCAGTGCAAAATTACGTTCGAGCACTTTGTTTGCATTGTTGCATAGCAAACGCAGCAATTCGGCCTCCTTGGTAGTCAGCTTCACTTCAGTCTCGCCTCCTGAAAGGGTTTGCTTGCGAGAATCGAAGGTGTAAATGCCTAGTTTGTAAATGGCATCTTCGTGCGAATTGGTATCCTGCATCACCCGCCGCATAATTGCTTCGATGCGGAAGATCAGCTCTTCCATGCTGAATGGTTTGGTGATGTAGTCGTCGGCCCCGATTTTGAAACCTTCAAGCACATCTTCTTTCATGTTCTTCGCGGTAAGAAAGATAATCGGAATGTCCATGTTGAGCAACCTGATATCCTTGGCCAGCGAAATACCGTCTTTTTTCGGCATCATGATATCCAATATACAAAGGTTGTACGGCTGATTTTTGGTGTAGCCTTTGTAAGCTGCTTCTCCATCGGGATATAAATCGGTTTCATACCCTTTGGCGATTAAATATTCTTTCAGCAACAATCCAAGGTTTTCATCATCCTCGGCCAATAGCAATTTTACTTTTTTTTCCATGTTCTTGTATGTTTATCGGAAAATATATCATGAATTTAGTTCCCTTATTTAAGTCACTTTCAACTTTAATTTTACCCTGATGGGCGTCAATAATTTTTTTAACATAGCTTAATCCAAGCCCGAATCCTTTTACATCGTGCACATTTCCGGTCGGAACGCGGTAGAACCGCTCAAAAATCTGGCCAACATATTCTTTCTGAATTCCAATACCGTTGTCTTTCACCGAAACAACCAGAAAATCGTCTTTCAATTCAGTTGAAATAAGAATTTTCGGTTCGTCTTTGCTGTATTTCACGGCGTTGTCGAGCAAGTTAAACAAAACATTGGTAATATGCACGTCATCGCCTTTTATGACAGACGGTTCAGCTTTTAAATCGGATTTTAACTCACCATTTTTTGACTTTACCCGAAGTTCGAAGTTTAAGACCACCGAAGTTATCAGGGTATTCATATTTACTTCCTTGAATTTAAGTTTAAGTTTTCCTTCGTTAAAAACAGCCATCTGTAATACTTTTTCAACCTGTGTTGTCAACCGTTTGCTTTCCTGATAAATAATTCCGGAGATATGTTCGATTGTTTTTGGTGTGTTGGCAACAGTATTGTCACGCAACATCTGACTGGCGAGCGAAATAGTCGAAATCGGCGTTTTCAGCTCGTGGGTCATATTGTTGATGAAATCATTCTTGATAATCGATAATTTTTTTTGCCTCAGGATGATAAGGATCGTGAATATGAAAATGCCTATCAGCATAGCTGTTAGCACAATGGTTGGGATAACCAGAATGCCGGTTTGTTTCAAGAGATAGCCATCTCTTTTTGGAAAATACACATAAAGATAGTTGGGCTTTTTTAAATCGGCCAGGTCATTGGGAAATAGTAATGCCGGGTATTCCTTTTGTTGACGGGGAGTGTAATTTTTCACTCCAAAAATCCACTTTTCTTCTCCTCTGTAAAATGTTTTTACGGCGTGTTTAAAATCAAGCGTTACGCCTGAATTTTTCAATTCTGATTTAATCAGGCGGCCTAAAGTTTGCGCCTCCATACGTTCTTCTATCGGCAGGTTGGAGAGCATAACCGCAATTTGGGTCACTTCGAGCATGCGTGCCTTCCGGTTCATCCGGTTTTCGTATTGCTGGCTAACATAGCTGTCGTAATCATGGATGATATCAAATGCATTCGGGAAATCACCGGGTTTCCCTCTTTCAATCGGTTCTTCTACTGGAGTTTGGCCATAATCGATGGAGAGTTCTTCACTAATGATATTGCCTGCTGTGCGTTGTGAATACTGAAAAGAAAACTTAATACTCTGCGGATCTATTATGCCGGGATTGGTACGTTGCAGATTGTTATTTGGAAATACTCCTGTATTGCGTGGTGCAAACAATTTTTTTGCATGCTCGTTCAACTTCGAAGTTTCTTCCATTTCAAGTCTAATAACTACTTGATTTAAAGCTGCCTTTACTGCTGAATCAAATTGTTCTTCTTTAATTTCAAGAGATCTGAAAATAGAATTGGTCTGTACCAGGATTAAACTGGTCATCACCAAAGCCATCAGAACTATCAATGTTATTATAACCCTTCTGCTCATAATATTGCAAATATAACCTTTTGAAACACTGGCAATAAACACTTAACAATATTTAACACAGGATTTTATTTGAGGACTTTGGCTATGCCGGTCCATCGTCAGCGGGGAAACTTTTATTGATTTTGTCGATGGCTACTTTAGATGCATTTTGTTGGGCTTCCTTTTTTGATGTTCCGGCACCTTTTCCCCAAAGTTCGTTGTTGACCTCGATGGTGGCAACAAACCAGGGTTGTTTTCCGTCGTTTTTGCTTTCGTCAACGGTATCGAACGAAACGGCTCTTTTGTTTTTCTGCGACCATTCGATCAGTTGGCTTTTATAGTTTGTATTAGTATTCTGAACTTCAACCAGATTTACATAGTTGTTCAGTAATTTGCGGGTAATAAATTTTTTTGTTTCCTGAAATCCCTTGTCAAGATAAATGGCACCGATAAGCGCTTCGAGCGTATCGCCATAAATGTGACTTGATTCAATGGTGGAAGTGGTGTTCGATTGGATGAAGTGGTTAAGGCCAATCTGGTAAGTAAGCTGGGTCAGGAAGCTGCGGTTCACCAATTTTGAACGCATTTGGGTAAGGTAACCTTCATCCTGATTGGGAAACCTGTTGTATAAAAAATCGGCAATTGCAGCACCCAGAATGGCATCTCCCAGATATTCGAGCCGTTCATTGTTCACATAGTTTCCTTGCGAATCGACTTTTGAAGCCGATTTGTGAATGACAGCAATGTCGTATATCCGCAGATTGGTTGGATAGAATCCGAGCAACGATCTTAAAAACAAATAAAACTCTTTTCTAGGAGAAGAAAAGAGTTTTATTCTTTGAACGATAGTTCGTATCACTTGTATTAAATTTTCTTGAAGATAACAGTAGCATTGTGCCCACCAAAACCAAACGTGTTACTTAAAGCAGTTTTGATTTTGCGTTCTTTAGCGACATTGAAAGTAAAATCGAGTTTTGGGTCAATTTCAGGATCGTCGGTAAAGTGGTTAATTGTAGGCGGAATGATTCCATTTTGAATTGCGAGAATACTTGCAATCGCTTCAACAGCTCCTGTGGCTCCCAGTAAGTGACCAGTCATTGATTTACTTGAACTGATGCTTAATTTGTAAGCATGTTCTCCAAATAATTTCTGGATAGCTTGTGGTTCAGCAATATCTCCCAAAGGAGTGGATGTTCCGTGAACATTGATGTAATCGATGTCTTCAGTATTCAAACCTGCATCTTCCAAAGCCCATTTCATGCATAAAATTGCACCACCTGATTCAGGGTCGGGGGCTGTCATGTGATATGCATCAGCTGACATTCCTCCACCAACCATTTCTGCATAAATTTTTGCACCACGTTTTACTGCATGCTCATATTCCTCAAGAATGAGGGCTCCAGCTCCTTCTCCCATTACAAACCCATCGCGGTCTAAATCAAACGGACGTGATGCCGTCATCGGATCGCCATTTCGGGTTGAAAGGGCCCGCATGGAATTAAATCCAGCCAAACCTGCAGGATTTATTGCTGCTTCTGAACCTCCGGAGATAAAGATATCCACTTTGCCCAGACGAATATAATTCATCGCTTCGATAAGGGCAGTAGAGGAAGAAGCGCATGCTGTTACCGTTGTGAAATTTGGACCCCTGAATCCGTAACGGATTGACAGCAGGCCACTCGCGATATTGGCAATCATTTTTGGAATGAAGAAAGGTGAATAACGAGGCATCTCGTTTTTGTAATTCAGCGTTTCTTCAAAGAAGGTTTGTAAACCTCCAATTCCGGCACCCCACACAACACCAGCCCGGTCTTTGTCGATCTTTTCGAGATCAAGCCCAGAATCTTCCATCGCCTGCGCTGCTGCTGCATAAGCATACAAGGTAAAAGGATCATGTTTCCTGATTTCTTTTTTCTCAACGTAAATTGCTGGATCGAAATCTTTCAGCTCGCAGGCAAAAGTTGTTTTGTGTGTTGTAGCATCAAAATGGGTGATGGGGCCTGCGCCGCTTCTCCCATTTTTTAAGCCATCCCAGAACTCCTCAATAGAATTACCAAGCGGGTTCACAGTTCCAAGTCCGGTAACAACTACCCGTTTAAATTCCATAAATGTCGTTTTGTTATTATTACTTCAAATTTGCTTCAATGTGCGAGATCGCTTCACCAACTGTTGAAATTTTTTCAGCCTGATCATCTGGAATAGCCAAATCAAATTCCTTTTCGAATTCCATGATCAATTCAACTGTGTCAAGTGAATCAGCACCAAGGTCATTGGTGAATGATGCTTCATTGGTTACTTCACTTTCATCAACACCTAATTTGTCAACAATAATTGCTTTTACTTTTGCTGCAACGTCAGACATAACTCTAATTTTTGGTTAATATTAAAATAGTTTCAAAAAATTCGATGCAAAGTAATAAATTTACCCCTGATATTTCAAACAAATTTTGAATTAAATAGGTGAATAAAGCTTGAATGATATTGTTGTCAGATCTATATTTGAACTTTTCATTCTAAAATTCTATTAGTCATAAAACAATTAAAACAAAAGATATAATGAAACGAATTGCCATTTTCGCCTCTGGTGCCGGCACAAATGCACAAAAAATAATTGAATATTTTTTAAACAGTAAAGAGGTCGTTGTTGATTCCCTTTGGTCGAATGATGAAAATGCTTACGCATTGATTAGGGCCGAAAAACTCGGAATTGAGACTTTTACTTTTGATAGTGATGAGTTTTACCGGTCGAACGAAATCCTTGACAGGCTTTACGATCACCGTATTGATATGATTGTACTGGCCGGATTTCTTTGGCTGGTTCCGCGCAACCTGACCGAATTGTTTACAGTTATTAATATACATCCGGCTTTGTTACCAAAATATGGTGGAAAGGGAATGTATGGGATGAATGTTCACAAAGCGGTATTGGCATCAAAGGACAAAGAATCGGGAATTACCATTCATCTGGTTAACCATGATTACGATAAGGGTAAAATTGTTTTTCAGGCGACCTGCCCGATATTGCCAAAGGATACTCCTGAAACACTTGCTGACCGTGTGCATGAACTCGAGCACCAGCATTACCCAAGAGTTATAGAAGAAGTACTTCTGAACGAAGAGGATGA
>DAITNH010000007.1:20043-24188 GCA_036834745.1 Prolixibacteraceae bacterium | reverse complement strand
GTTAATGACTGCCATCGCTTTTTGCTAAATTTAAAACCTAAACCAACCAAAACCTGATATGAAAAAACTCTCTCTTTCATTTCTTATCCTTTTTCTGCTTATTTCTGATTTTTTCCCAGAAGTAAAAGCCCAGACTACTTTTGACGAAAGTTCTGGAATGTATGGCACTTTGCTGAACGACCTAAAAAAAAGCCTTTACGAAAATGCCCGCGTCAAGAAAGTGATGCTCGATGGAAAAGAGCGGCTGATGTTTGTTGAATGGGTGCGCGACCACATTCACACCATGAAGGCATATAAATACTGGGAGAAAGACATGTCAAGCTACATCGATTTTTTCATGGGGCGCCAAACAGAAAAAGGGATGTATTTCGACTACTGGGATTCGTACAAGGATAAAAATGTGGGCCAGTTGTTTTTTACCAACTGTTTCCCCAACGAGTTTTATTTCGTGGATGTGAACAACCAGAATTTCTTTTTCCGGATGCCAATCGAAGCAGATTTGGAATACCTGATGGTGGAAGGCGTTTACACCAACTGGCAAACCACAGGCGATCAGACTTTTCTGAAACAATGGCTGCCTACGTTGGTAAAAGGAATGAAGTACGAAATGAGCGATCTGCTGCGCTGGTCATCCAAAAATCTGTTGGTGAAACGCCCCTATTCCATTGATACCTGGGATTTTACTTCGGAACCCGATTCGCTGAAAAGCGTTGACCGCCTACTTTACCACATTGGTAATTTACCTGAAACACCCAAGGGAATCATGCACGGCGACAACAGCGGCATGTTTCAGGCAAGCAAACAACTCTCCGAATTATTTGAAGCCGTTGGGCAATCAGATGCAGCCCGCGAATGGGATTTGCAGGGAGATTTATTCCGTCAACGGCTGAATTCGCTTTGCTGGAATGGTAAATTCTATGCCCATTTTATTCCTGAAGAGCCTGTCCCTTCTCATATCAAA
This sequence comes from Prolixibacteraceae bacterium, assembly GCA_036834745.1. Classification (GTDB taxonomy): domain Bacteria; phylum Bacteroidota; class Bacteroidia; order Bacteroidales; family Prolixibacteraceae; genus Aquipluma. The sequence goes on along the minus strand of DAITNH010000007.1, from coordinate 23,227 downwards.
ACCGATCCGGTCAACTCAATCGGATTGTCGAATACTTATTCCATCAACCGTGGAGCGCCAACCCGCGAGATGGCAGCCTCGATCATAAAAAGCTATCAGGAAATTGGCGAAAAAACCAAAAGCGAATCGCTGGCCCCTTGGTTTGGAATTTATCCCAGCATAAAACCTCATTTTGGCAAGTATGCCGTGGGAGAATACATGAACGGAGCTGTTTTACCATTGGTGGGCGGAGAGCTGTGCAAGGCTGCTTTTCAAAATGGGTTCGAAACGTATGCAGTCGAACAGCTAAAAGTGGCCGGTCAGATTATGAGCAAAAACAAACAGAGATTGCCCGGATGCGTGAACGGTGATGGTACGGCTCAAAAAGAAGCCATCCCCGACGAATGGGGCGAAGCCGCCTTTGTAAGTGCACTGATTGAAGGGTTGGCAGGCGTGGTTGATAAAAGCATTTTGTTCCGCGAAGTGGAGATTTCGCCCCGCTGGTATTTTACCGGAGTTGAAAACACAAGTGTGAATGTCGGGTATGGAAACGACGGTAACCAGGTGAGCTATAACTATGAATTTAATGCGAAAAACAACCAGGTGAAAATAACTACTGAAGGTAAGTTTGACAGGTTTACGCTGCGGGTTCCGATTCCGGAGAGACTGAAAAGCGCCTCGGCCTCTGTCAACGGACGAAATGTGAAAGTAGTGGTTGATCAGGTCAATCAGTCGCGATATGCCGTTGTGAAAGGCGATGGCAGTACAAATACAATGGTAGTGCGATTCTTTTAACGGGTACATCATGAATAATCAAATTCTAAAAGTCGTTCTTTCCGGATTAATAATCATCGGATTTTTAATGACCATTCAGTCGCAATCAAAGGTAATAGAAACCATTATTCAGGAAAAACTGCTTTACCATCCCATTCACCTGAATGCTGCCGATCAGACTATTTTGCCATGGTACTCAACCGATCAGGGTAAATCGTACGATTTTGCAATCAACCAGGTTTGGAATTTCTGGAATACCATGCGGACGGATAAAAATGGCTTGCCCTATTACATGAACCACCAGGTTTGGCGCGGCGATTTTAACGACCGGCGAGGCGTTGGTGGCGATCAGTTCGCAATGGCGCTTTCGTCGTGGAATTGGTACTACGGATATTCGGGAAATGAGGCCGTGAAGGAGGAGATGAAATTCATTGCCGATTATTACATCACCCATTCGCTTTCGCCTGCCGATGCAGTCTGGCCCAACATTCCCTATCCTTACAATACCCTCATTTATTCAGGAATTTATGATGGCGATATGGTGATTGGCCCCGGGTTTACACAGCCCGACAAAGCCGGCTCGTTGGGTCTTGAGCTTGTCAAGTTGTTCAAGATGACCAATACCACACACTATCCGAACATTACCGATAAACGTTACCTGGATGCAGCTGTAAAAATTGCCAATACACTGGCGAAACATATCAAAGATGGCGATGAAAACAATTCGCCCCTGCCGTTTAAAGTGAATGCCATTTCAGGAGAGATAGGCAAGCTAAAACACAATTCGGGCAATGGGCAAGACGATCAATTAAGTAGCTATACCAGCAATTGGGCAGGTACAATGGAATTATTCCTGAATCTTATCGAACTGAAAGCCGGAAATACTTCCGACTATCAGCGGGGCTTTGAGGTTCTCCTGAACTGGATGAAAAATTATCCGCTAAAAAATAACAAGTGGGGACCATTTTTTGAAGATATTCCAGGCTGGAGCGATACCCAGATCAATGCCGTTACGTTCGCTCAATTCATCATGAACCACCGCGAATATTTCCCTAACTGGAAATCTGAAGTAAAAGGGATTTTCGATTGGGTGTATCGGACACTCGGCAACAAAGAATGGGAAAAATATGGTGTGGTGGTGGTGAACGAACAAACCGCCTATCAAACTCCGGGGAATAGCCACAGCTCGCGGCAAGCTTCGGCGGAGTTACAGTATACCGCCCTAACCGGCGACCAGTCGGGTGTGACCAATGCCATTCGGACACTCAACTGGGCAACCTACATGGTTGACAATGATGGTAAAAACTGCTACCCGCGCGACGAAGTGTGGATGACAGACGGCTATGGCGATTATGTGCGGCACTACCTGCGCGCTATGGCATTCCTGCCCGGGTTGGCACCAGCGGATCAAAACCATTTGTTGAGTTCAACCTCGATCATTCAGCTCATGGAATACCAACCGACAATTAATAAGTTTTATGGAGGAAGTGTACCGGCTGAAAAAGTAAAAGAAACCTTGGTTCATTACCGAACTTTTGATTCCAAATCGACTGAAATTTTACGAATGAGTGTCAAACCGAAAAATATAACTGTAAACAATACACCAATTCCTGAAACTGATTCATCTGCAGCTGAAGGGTGGACATGGAAACCGCTTGAGAAAGGCGGAATTTTGACTATCAGTCATTTAAATGGTAATGAAATTGCTGTATTTGGAAATTGATTTGAGATATTAAAATGAAAGTAGAATGAAACTAATAATTACCTCGATCCTGCTAAGTTTTTTTACATTCCAAAACTATGCATCAAGTTTGGTAACTTACATAGCACCTGAACATGCAGAGGCAGCGCCCGAATTTGAGTTGGAAATTAACGGGCAACCGGTTTTTGTGTACAATACCCGTTGCGCTGCATTTGCTTATTTTTCGTTCGAGGGGAAAGTGGATGTAAAAGTCACTTTTTTGTCGCCGGTGTTTAATTTCGACATTCGTCCCAAAAGCCGGAAAATTGTGGCCGAACAATACCGTAACCAGATTCGGTTCTCGCTGGATAAACCTGAAAACCTAAGCGTTGAAATCAATAAAAACATCAAGCGTCCGCTTTTTATTTTCGCCAATCCGCTGGAAACCAATGTCCCTGACAAAGCTGATAAAAATGTCATTTTCTTCGAAAAAGGGAAAATTCATTATCCGGGCGAGGTTCTTATCAAGAGTAATCAATCGGTTTATATTGAAGGTGGCGCAATTGTAAGAGGCCATTTCATGACTGACAAAGGACAGAACATTAAAATCCTGGGTCGTGGAATACTGGATAACAGCCGTTACCTGAAAGGCGAGCACAGGCCTATAGAAATAAACCAGTGCGAAAATGTGCTCATCGAAGGCATCATTTTAGCCGAAAGCCGTCACTGGAGTTGCGCTTCAACTGCCTC